>JBQCEL010000048.1:0-27518 GCA_051960255.1 Rhizobiaceae bacterium | reverse complement strand
TCTATGGCGATCTTCTCGAGCGCGCACGGCCGCAAGCCGTCCTGGAGCGCTTTGCATGAATTTCGTCTTCTACACCCATTCGCTGAAATCGGACTGGAATCACGGCAACGCGCATTTCCTGCGCGGCGTGCTCAGAGAGCTTGTCGCTCTTGGCCATCACGTGACGGCGCTTGAGCCTGCCGATGGCTGGAGCCGGAGCAATCTCGTCGCCGACCAGGGTGAGATCGCCGTGGCGCGCTTCGAGCAGGATTTCCCGGAACTATCGAGCCTCGCCTACGGCCCCGGATTCGACCATGAGGCGGGAATCGCCGATGCCGACGTGGTGATTGTACATGAATGGACCGACCCCGAACTGGTCGAACGGCTTGGCCGCGCCCGCCGGCTGGGCGGCCGCTTCACGCTTGTTTTCCACGACACGCATCATCGCGCCGTCTCGCGCCGGTCGGAGATCGCCGGCATGAAGCTCGACGATTACGATCTCGTCCTCGCCTTCGGCGAGACGCTGCGCGAGCGCTATCTCGACGCCGGTTGGGGCCGCCGCGTCGTGACATGGCACGAGGCCGCCGATACGCGGCTTTTCAGGCCCCTGCCGGCCATCGAGCGCGCGCGAGACCTGATCTGGGTCGGCAATTGGGGCGACGGCGAGCGCACCGAGGAACTTCATCGCTTTCTGCTCGAACCTGCACGCGACCTCAAACTCTCGGGCAATGTGCGCGGCGTGCGCTATCCTTCGGAAGCCTTGAGCGCCGTCAATTCGGCCGGCCTTGCCTATGGCGGCTGGATCGCCAATGCCGACGTTCCCCGGGAGTTCGCGCGCCACAGGCTGACGCTGCATATACCTCGCCGGCCCTATGTCGAGAGCCTTCCGGGCATTCCCACCATCCGCGTTTTCGAGGCGCTTGCCTCGGGCATCCCCCTCATCTGCGCGCCCTGGGAAGACAGCGAAGCGCTCTTCCGCAAAAACCGGGATTTCCTGGTGGCGCGCGACACGAACGAAATGAAGGCGTCGATCCGCGCGGTGCTCGGCGATCCCGCCCTTGCCGCCTCGCTGGCCGAGAGCGGGCTGGAGACGATTCGCGCCCGGCATACCTGCCGGCATCGCGTCGAGGAGCTCTTCGCTCATCTCGACGCGATCGGCGGGGTGCGGCGCCGGCCGCTTTCGACACCCACGCAGATGGAGGCAGCGAAGTGAAAATCGCATTCTACGGGTCGAGCCTGCTTTCCTCCTATTGGAACGGCGCAGCGACTTACTACCGGGGGCTGCTCCACGCGCTGTCGCGCTTTGGGCACGAGATCACATTCTACGAGCCGAACGTCTATGAGCGGCAGGCGCATCGCGATATCGAGCCGCCAGACTGGTGCCGCGTCGTCGTCTATGACGGAACCGTCGAGGCGATGAAGGAGGTGACGGCGCGCGCCGCCGAAGCCGATGTCGTCGTCAAGGCGAGCGGCGTCGGCTTCGAGGACGACCGGCTCCTGGCGCTTGTGCTCGACGCGGCGCGGCCGGGCGCGATGACGATTTTCTGGGATGTCGATGCGCCGGCGACGCTCGCCATGCTTGCGGCATCTCCCGACCATCCGATGCATCGCGAATTGGCGCGCATCGACGCGGTGCTGACCTATGGCGGCGGCGATCCGGTCGTCTATGGCTATCGCTCGATGGGGGCGGCCGAATGCATCCCGGTCTATAACGCGCTCGACCCCGAGACACATCATCCGGCTTCCCCGCAACCCCGCTTCGCCGCCGATCTCGCCTTTCTCGGCAACAGGCTGCCCGACCGCGAGGCAAGGGTGGAGGCATTCTTCCTCGACGCGGCCGAGCGTCTGCCGCAAGCCTCCTTCCTGCTCGGCGGATCGGGCTGGGGCGACAAGCCCATGCCGCGCAACGTGCACTATATCGGCCATGTGGGAACGGCGGATCACAACGCCTTCAACGTCACGCCGAAAGCGGTGCTCAACATCAGCCGCGAGAGCATGGCGACGAACGGCTTCTCGCCGGCCACGCGCGTCTTCGAGGCGGCGGGCGCGGGCGCCTGCCTGATCACCGACGCCTGGGTCGGGCTGGAGTTGTTCCTGAAGGAGGGCGAGGAGGTTCTCGCCGCGCGCGACGGACGCGAGGTGGCGGAGATCGTCAAGATGCTGGCGCCCGAGCGGGCGGCCGAGATCGGCCTGCGGGCGCGCGAGCGCATCCTGCGCGAACACACCTATCGCCACCGGGCGGAGCAGGTCGACGCCATCCTCAACGGCTTTTGCCGCGAGAGAAGCAGGGAGGCGGCCGAATGACGCGACCCCTCGACATCGTCTTTATCGGCCTGACGCTCTCCTCCTCCTGGGGCAACGGCCATGCCACGACCTACCGTGCGCTGCTCGGCGGACTGGATGCGCTCGGCCATCGCGTCACTTTCCTGGAGCGGGACGTGCCCTGGTACGCCGACAGCAGGGACCTGGCGGAGCCGGATTTCTGCGACCTCCTCTATTACCGCTCGCTCGACGAGTTGCGGCGCTTCCGCTCCCGCATCCGCTCGGCCGACGCGGTGGTGATCGGCTCCTATGTGCCCGACGGGCGGCAGGTCATCGATTGCGTCGCCGGCATGGAGCCGTCGCTCCTCGCCTTCTACGACATCGACACGCCGGTGACGCTCGCCGGGCTGGAGCGCGGCGAGGATAATTTCATTACCGCGCGCCAGGTGCCGCAGTTCGACCTTTATCTTTCCTTCTCCGGCGGCAAATCGCTCTTGAGGCTGGAGGAGGATTTCGGGGCGCGCCGGGCGCGGCCGCTCTACTGTTCGGTCGATATCGGCTCCTATGCGCCGACGGGCGAGGCCTTCACATGGGACCTCGGCTATCTCGGCACCTATAGCGCGGACCGGCAGCCGGCGCTCGAAAGACTGCTGATCGAACCGGCGCGGCTGCTGCCGGAGCGCCGCTTCGTCGTCGCCGGTTCCTGTTTCCCCGACGGCATCGACTGGCCCGACAATGTCGAGCGGATCGAGCACCTGCCGCCCGAGGACCATGCGTCCTTCTATAGCCGCCAGCGCTTCACGCTCAACGTCACGCGCTCCGACATGGTGGAGGCAGGTTGGTCGCCAAGCGTCCGGCTGTTCGAGGCGGCTGCCTGCGGCACGCCGATCATCAGCGACCGCTGGGACGGGCTCGACGCGCTTTTCCCAGACGGCGAGGCGATCCTGATCTCGGATGAGGGACAGAAGGTCGTGCGCGCCCTGACGGAGATGACGGACATGGAGCGCGAAGCGATGGCCGCGATGGCCAGGCGCCGGGTGCTGGCGCATCACACGGGCCGGAAGCGCGCCGAGGAACTGGTCGGCTATTTCCGCGAAGTCGAGGAGCGGCCGCGGCCGGCGTCAGGGAAAGCGGCATTGAAAGGAGCGTTCGCATGAAGGCCTTGAGGGACATCCCCCAGACGATCGTGGTTGCCGGAGGCGGCGGGTTCCTCGGCTCGCATCTCTGCCAGCTTCTGCTTGAAGAGGGGCATGTCGTGCTCTGCATCGACAGTTTCCTGACGGGACTGCGCGAGAACACGGTCAGGCTTCAGAATCATCCCCGTTTCCGTCTGATCGAGCAGGATATCTGCGAAAAGCTCGATTTCGGCTCGGGGCGCATCGACGTGGTCTACAATCTCGCCTGCGCCGCCTCGCCGCCGCGCTACCAGGCTGATCCCGTCCACACGATGATGACCAGCGTCGTCGGCACCAGGAACCTGCTCGATCTGGCCGAGCGCCATGATGCGCGCTTCCTGCAGGCCTCGACCAGCGAGGTCTATGGCGATCCCGAGCAGCACCCGCAAACCGAATCCTATCGCGGCCATGTCAATTGCACCGGTCCGCGCGCCTGCTATGACGAGGGCAAGCGGGCGGCGGAGGCGCTGTGCTTCGACTATGCGCGCCTCGGCCGGGCCGATGTGCGCGTGGCGCGCATCTTCAACACCTATGGCCCGCGCATGCGGCCGGATGACGGCCGCATCATCTCGAATTTCATCTATCAGGCGCTGCGCGGGCAGCCGCTCACCATCTATGGCAGCGGCGAGCAGACCCGTTCCTTCTGCTACGTCTCCGATCTCGTCGAAGGGCTCGTCAGGCTTGCGAATGTCGCTGCCGCCCCCGACGGCCCCGTCAATCTCGGCAATCCCGGCGAATTCAGCATCGCGGAGCTGGCCAAGGAGATCGTCAGGCACATTCCGGGCGAGCTGAAGACGGTCCATATGCCGCTTCCCGAGGACGATCCGCGCCGCCGGCGGCCGGATATCAGCCGCGCCAGGGCGCTGCTTGGATGGGAGCCGCGCATTCCGCTTCACAAGGGGATCGGCCGCACCGTCGAATGGTTTGCCGCGGCGACCGACGCGCCGGCCCTCGCCGAGGCCGCAATGCCCCGCAAGGTATCATAGGAAAAATGATGAATATCAGGGCGCAGGGATTCAACGAGGACGAACTTCGGCGGCGCATCGAGGAACTGGGTCCCTGGTTCCACAATATGCGCATTGGCGGCGTCGAGACCGCGCCGGATCATTTCCTCGGCGACTATCCCGCCTTCAAATGGGCGCGGTTCTCGCATGTCATTCCCGAAGACCTGAGCGGCCGGACCGTGCTCGACATCGGCTGCAACGCCGGCTTCTACGCGCTGGAGATGAAGCGACGCAAGGCCGCGCGCGTCGTCGGCATCGATTCCGACCAGCATTACCTCGATCAGGCCGCCTTTGCCGCCGAGCAGGCCGGCCTGCCGCTCGAGTTCAAGCTGATGTCGGTCTATGACATCCACAAGCTCAAGGAACGCTTCGATCTCGTCATTTTCTCCGGCGTTCTCTATCACCTGCGCCATCCGCTGCTGGCGCTGGACATGATTCACGAACATGTCGCCGACGACATGCTCCTGTTCCAGTGCCTCCAGCGCGGGCCGGAGGAAGTGTTCGAGCCGGGGGCGGATTACCCTTTCGAGGAATGGGAGATATTCGATCGTCCCGACTTCCCGCGGCTCTCCTTCGTCGAACATTCCTATGCCGGCGACCCGACCAACTGGTTCTTCCCGAACCGCGCCGCCGTGGAGGCGATGCTGCGCAGCGCCGGCTTCCTCATCGAGGCCCATCCGGAGCGCGAGGTCTATCTTTGCCGGCGCGGCCAGCGCGGCTACTGCGTCGACCCGCCGCCGCTGCCGTAGGCAATCGCATCCGCTCAAGGAAGGGGAAAGCTCGCCTATGCGATCACGATCCGGGCAGTTCCGCCAGATTGCCGCCCTGATCCGATTCCTCCGCCCGCTTGCTCGCGAGGGCGGCCTGAAGCTTCAAGGCGAGATCCTGCAGCGCAACCGGAACGGTTTCCTTTTCGATCATCGCCATAAGCGCCGCTATTTCGGCGTCGATCGCCGCAGTCCGGTTATCGCGGTCTTCGGCCAGCGGCCGGGGTTTGGAATGGCTCATGCCCTACGCCCTTGCTTCTCCCTTCCCCTCGGCAAGAATGAGGCGAAGAACAGCAGGATGCAAGTGTTTGCTGCAGTTTTCCCTCGCCAAATTCCCGTAAGCACAAGATGGAAGGGACGAAAACGTGCCGGTTGTAGCGGCAAGCTTCGAACGTGGTCCGGGTGAGGAGGAACATATCGCGACGCGGAAGGTTCAACGAAGGATGAAGAGGGAGAGTGTGGCGGTGAGTGGATTCCATCAGGGGTTTTCCAGGGTTGAAAGTGTTGAAACCATGCGGGCGGCGGTGATCACCGGCCCCGGTTCGATGGTCGTCCGCGAGTCGCCGCGTCCGGTCGCCGGTCCTGGACAGGTGCGGGTCAGGCTCGAAGGCTGCGGCGTCTGCGCCTCCAATCTCGTCCCATGGTCAGGCCCCGAATGGATGCAATTTCCGACCGAAGCGGGCGGCCTCGGCCATGAAGGCTGGGGCGTCGTCGATCAGGTGGGAGAGGGCGTCAGCGGACTGGAGCCGGGCATGCCGGTCGCCGCCTTGTTCTACCACAGCTATGCCGAATATGACGTGGGCGACGCCAGCGCGGTCGTGCGCCTGCCTGAGGCCTATGACGGCAAGCCTTTTCCGGGCGAGCCGCTCGGCTGCGCCATGAACATCTTTCGCCGCGGCGATATCCGTTCGGGCGATACCGTCGCGATCGTCGGGATCGGCTTCCTCGGCGCGCTGCTGACTCAGCTGGCGCGTTCCCATGGCGCCGATGTGATCGCCCTCTCGCGCCGGCCTTACGCGCTCGATATGGCGCGAAAAATGGGCGCGGCGGAGACGATCCGCCTGGACGACAGATCGGCTATCATAGAGCGCGTCAAGGGCCTGACCGGCGGCAAGTTCTGCGATGTCGTCATCGAGGCGACCGGCAAGCAGGATCCGCTCGATCTTGCCGGCGAACTGGTGCGCGAGCGCGGTCGCCTGGTGATCGCCGGCTATCATCAGGACGGTCCCCGGCGGATCAATATGCAGCTCTGGAACTGGCGCGGCATCGACGTGATCAATGCGCATGAACGCGACCCGGCGATCTATACCCAAGGAATGCGCGAGGCGGTGGCCGCTGTCATGGCGGGAGAGCTCGACCCCGAACCGCTTTATACGCACAGCTTTCCGCTCGCCCGGCTGGACGAGGCGCTGAACGCCACGCGCGACAGGCCGGACGGCTTCATGAAAGCCCTGGTGAGGATACAATGACGGCCGCCGCCGCGCGCATGAACGTCGCGAAAAAGCCTCGTCTTGGCTTTGCCGGCGTCGGCTGGATCGGCCGCAACCGCATGGAGGCGATGATCGCCGCCGATTGCGCCGAAATCGCCGGCATCGCCGAGCCATCGAGCGATATGGCGGCCGCCGCCGCGGAAAGCGCGGCGGGCGCGAAAATGGTCGGCGATCTTGACGCGCTTCTGGCGCTCGGGCTGGACGGCGTGGTCATCGCGACGCCGAGCGCGCTTCATGCCGCGCAGGCGCTGACGGCGCTCGAAAGCGGCGCGGCCGTCTTCTGCCAGAAGCCGCTCGGGCGGACGGCGGCCGAGGTCGCGGCCGTTCTCGATGCCGCCGAGCGCGCGAACAGGCTGTTGAGCGTCGATCTCTCCTATCGCTGGACGGAGGGGATGACGCGCCTCCACGCGCTGGCGCGGGATGGCGCGATCGGCGACATTTACGCGGCCGATCTTGTCTTCCACAACGCCTATGGGCCGGACAAGAAATGGTTCTACGACCGCGCCCTTGCCGGGGGCGGCTGCGTCATCGATCTCGGCGTCCACCTGATTGACCTGGCGCTCTGGATGACCGGCTTTCCCGCCGTTGATGAGGTATCGTCCGATCTTTTCGCCGGCGGCCGCCGCCTGCCGCCGGACGCGGGAGTGGTGGAGGATTACGCCGTGGCGACGCTGCGTCTGGCGACTGGCGCGGTCGTGCGCATCGCCTGTTCCTGGAACCTTCACGCCGGGCAGGATGCGGAGATTTCCGCCCTCTTCCACGGCAGGGAAGGCTCGCTGTCGTTCCGCAATGTCGGCGGCTCCTTCTACGATTTCACCGCCGCGCTTTTGCGAGGCACTTCGCGCGAGGAACTGACCGCGCCGCCCGACCAATGGGGCGGCCGCGCCGCCGCCGCCTGGGCGCGGCGGCTCGCCGACGGCGAGGGTTTCGATCCTTCGATCAGAGAGATGCAGCCTGTCGCGGAGGTGATCGACCGGATCTATGGGAGGTAGAATTCGCGCCGGCTATCCTCTCCCACCATTGTGGGGGGAGGTGTCGAGGCGAAGCCGACGGAGCGGGGGGGCGGGACAAGCGGATCATCACGGACGATGGCTGATCCAAATACCGCGTTTCCGGGCGGCCATTCAAAAGTTGACAGCTGTCAACTCGCGGGATTCGGAGCCCGAATGACCCTCCGCCTCGCTGCGCTCGGCGCCTCCGGCCGGCTTCGCGGGCGGCGGATGGGAGCCTCGCCTGCGGCGGCATATGGCGGCCTGAGCCGCCATTAATTGCGCGGGCTAGAGCCTTTCATGGTTAGACGGAAACGGTTCTGTTTCCTCGATGGCGCGGCGATCCGCGCGGAGGACGGTGCAGGTCGTACCGGCGGTACGGCCAAATCCGCCCGACAAAGCGGGCGCCCGCCAGCGGGAAACCCTTCGGGCCGGACGAATTCGGGCCAAATCCTTCGGCCTCCGGCTTAGCCGTACCACCGGTACGACCGGCGCCGAAGCCCTTGACCTTGACCCGAATTCCTTCCGGCAGAACGATTCCATCTATCCATGAAAGGCTCTAACCCCGCTGGCGCTCGATGAATTTGTTGAACCGGCTCTCGCCTTCCTGATGCAGGAAGGCAAGATTGTTGTCGTCGAATATCTTGAAAAACTCGTCCCATTCGATGGGCTCGAGCGATTCTTCCGGCTCGCCGAAATCGATGCGCAGAATGCCGCCTTTCCCGGAGGTGCGGACGACGGCCGGATGGCCATCGCGCTTCTCGGCCCAGCGGCGGATCTCTTCATGATCGGTGGTCGTGGTTGCTTCGGCCATGTCATCTCCTTTCGGAATTGTGTCTCAAACCTGGTTCGGCGCGGCCGCCGCAGGCCCGGCGCGCTTGCCGGTCTTGGGCGGCGCGTGCAGATAGGTCGCCTTGCGCGGCGTCTGCGCCCTGCCGAGGCTGACGCAACGCAGGCCATGTTTCGAGACGCGCTGCGGATCGAGAAGGTTGCGGCAGTCGAGGATGACCTTTCCCCGCATCGTCTGCGCCAGCCGCTTCAGGTCGAGGCCGGCGAATTCCGGCCATTCGGTGAGGATCGCCACGACATCGGCGCCTTCGGCCGCCGCATAGGGGCTTTCATGCTGCGCCACGCCCTTCATCATCGCCCGCGCCATCGGATCGTAGGTCGCGACCGCGACGCCGTTCTGGCTGAGGATGGGCGCGATGGTGAGCGCGGCCGATTCGCGCGTATCGTCGGTATCGGCCTTGAAGGCGAGGCCGAAGAGGGCGACCCTCGCCTTCGACGGCGGCCCTTCCAGTTCGCCCAATATGCGCGCCGCGAGACGCCGCTTGCGCTCCTGGTTGCGGCCGATCAGCGTTTCGATCAGAGGCTGCGGCGCGGCATAGCGGCGGGCGATGCTGGCGAAGGCTTCCGTGTCCTTCGGAAAGCAGGAGCCGCCATAGCCCGGCCCCGGCGCGAGGAAGCTCGACCCGATCCTCGGATCGAGGCCGATGCCGCGAGAAACGGCGGTGATGTCGCCGCCGATTTCTTCGCATAGATCGGCGACGTCGTTGATATAGCCGATCTTGAGGGCGAGGAACGCATTGGCCGCATATTTGATGAGTTCGGCGTTTACCGTTCCGGTCAGCACCACCGGAACGCCGCGCTTCGTCAGCGGCCGGTAGAGTTCGACCAGCCGCGCGCCGGCGTCCTGGTCGTCGGCGCCGATGACGATGCGGTCCGGCTTCATGAAGTCGGCGACGGCGCTGCCCTCGCGCAGGAATTCGGGGTTCGAGGCGACGCGGAAATCGAGCGCGCCGCGCACCTCGGCGATCAGTTCGCGCATCAGCCGCGCCGTGCCCGCCTCGACCGTCGATTTGATGGCGATCACCGTATCCGGCCGCATCGCCTTCGCCACAGCCCTCGCCGCCGCGCGCACCTGCGAAAGATCGGCTTCGCCGCCCGCGCCCTTCGGCGTGCCGACGGCGAGAAGGACGATTTCAGCCGCGGTCGCCGCCGCCTCCAGATCGGACGTGAAATGCAGACGGCCTTTTGCGCCGTTTGTTTGGATCAACTCCTCCAGGCCCGGCTCATGGATCGGCACGATCCCGTCCCGCAGCAGGCTGACGCGGTTGCTGTCGATATCGACACAGGTCACATCGTGACCAAGCTCCGCCAGACAGGCGGAAGTCGTCAGGCCGACATAGCCTGCTCCGATAATCGCGACATGCATTTCCGATTTCTCCGTGGGTTTCCGGAGCCGCCCTAACAGGCGGAATCGTTCAATGTTCCTTTTCTCCCCGCCTGAACGCCGCTCGCCGGACGGCAATCAGCCGTTGAAACGTACAAAGGAACATTTTCGCGGCCGGCCGGTTCGGCGCGAAGAACTTACCTTCCGGAGCAAGGCATCACTCATGGAATCGAAGAAAGTTCGGATCGGCATTGTCGGCCTCGGCAATTGCGCCTCCTCGCTCGTTCAGGGCCTGACCTATTATCGCGACATCAAGGACAACGCGCCGGTTCCCGGCCTCATGAACGCCGATCTCGGCGGCTACCGCGTCGGCGACGTCGAGATCGTCTGCGCCTTCGACGTCGCCGCGCGCAAGGTCGGGCGCGATGTCGCGGAGGCGATCTATGCCGCGCCCAACAATACCTTCCGCTTCGCCGATGTCGAACGAACCGGCGTCACCGTCGCGCGCGGGCCGACCATGGACGGCATCGGCAAATATCTGCGCGACGAGATCGAGGAATCGGACGCGCCGATCGTCGATGTGGCCGGTATCCTCCGGGAAAGCGGCGCGGACATTCTGGTGTCTTATTTGCCGGTCGGTTCCGAACAGGCGACCCGCTTCTATGCCGAACGCGCGCTGGAAGCCGGTTGCGGCTTCGTCAATTGCATCCCGGTCTTCATCGCGTCGCGGCCGGAATGGCGCCGACGCTTCGAGGAAAAAGGCCTGCCGCTCGTCGGCGACGACATCAAGAGCCAGGTCGGCGCGACGATCGTGCACCGCATGCTCGTCAATCTCTTCCGCGAGCGCGGCGTGCGGGTCGATCGCACTTACCAGCTCAATTTCGGCGGCAACACCGATTTCCTCAACATGCTGGAGCGCGAGCGGCTGGAATCGAAGAAGATATCGAAGACCCAGTCGGTCGCCAGCCAGCTCGACGTGCCGCTCGAGGCCGAAAACATCCATGTCGGTCCGAGCGATCACGTTCCATGGCTCTCCGACCGCAAATGGGCCTATATCCGCCTCGAAGGGACGACCTTTGGCGGCGTGCCGCTCAACGCGGAACTGAAGCTGGAGGTCTGGGATTCGCCTAATTCCGCGGGCGTCGTGATCGACGCCGTGCGATGCGCGAAACTGGCCCTGGATCGCGGCATGGCCGGCGCGCTCGTCGGCCCGTCAAGCTATTTCATGAAGTCTCCGCCCGAGCAGTTCACCGACGCGGAGGCGCGGCGGCGCACGCTCGCTTTCATCGCAGGCGAGGACGAGCCGATGCTCGACGCGGCGGAATGATCCACTGGCATGCTCTTGTCGCGGCCGCTTGACGCAGCCGTCGCCGCCGGGCCGCGGCATGCATTCCCGGTTGGCGAGAACAACCGCTCTGTCTGGCAAAAGGGGTAGGCAATGATCGAAGCGGCAATGATCTGGAACGAGCCGAACAACAAGTCGCATTGGGATCTGGAAGTCGATCCGGAATGGACGCGGTTCGCGGAGATGGCGATCCTCGCCGCCGACGCCATCGCGGAAAAGAACCCGGCGGTGACGAAAGTGCTCGGCGGCATTTCGCCGATCGACGCGCTGTTCATACAGCGGATGAGGAATTTCGGCGTACTGGACCATGTGGATGCGGTGGCGGTGCACGGTTTTCCGCTCGACTGGAACCTCTGGCAGATCCATGAATGGCCGCAGCGCATCGCCGAGATCGCCGCCGTGACGGACCTGCCGGTCTGGGTCAGCGAAGTCGGCGTCTCCAGCTTCGGCGCGGAGGAGGTGCAGCTTTGGGGTCTGCGCCGCACCGCCGAGCTCCTGCTCGGCAAGGCTCCGCGCGTGCAATGGTACAGCCTCTACGATTTGCCGCAGGAATGGGGCGCCACCACGCGTCATCGCGAGGCGGAAGGCTCCTCCTACTATCGTCATTTCTATATGGGCCTTCTGCGCCAGGACGGTTCGCCGAAGCCGGCCTTGGAGGAATTCCGGCGCTATGCCCCGGCGATGGGCGTCGTGCAATGGTTTCATTTCGAGGACCCGCGCCTCGACGACGCGGTCGCCTGGATGAAGCGGCTCGGCGTCACCACGCTACGCACCGGCCTCTCCTGGGCCGACAGCTTCCGCCCCGACGCGCTCCGCTGGTTCGACCGGCAGATGGAGGCCCTGGCCGATTTCGACGTGACCCTGACCTTCTGCTTCACGCCCGAACATCGCGGCCTGATGCCGCATCACACCAGCGCGCCATTGGCGCCGGAAGAGTTCGCCGAATTCTGCGCCGCGATGATCGAGCGCTATCAGCCGGGGTCGCGGGCCGCTCAACGGAAAGAGATGCGCGTTCCGGCCGTATGAGGACGAGCCGATGCCCGCGCCGGCCGCCGATCCTTTCGCCGGTTTCCTGATGCTTCTGGAACGGGAGAGGGACGACGCGGATGGCTGCGGCGTCGCCGTCATCGTCGCGCATCCGGACGACGAGACCATCGGCATAGGCGCGCATCTCGATCGGCTGAGCGGCGTGACGATCGTCCACGTCACCGATGGCGCGCCGCGCGACCTGATGGATGCGAGGCTTCACGGCTTCGCCGATTGGCGGGATTACGCCGCCGCGCGCCGGGGCGAAGCCGAGCGGGCGCTCGCCGAGGCCGGACTTGCGCCATGCGCGCTCCTATGCCTCGGCTTCCCCGACAAGGAGGCGGGCCGCCATCTTGCCGAACTCGCGCGCCGGCTGGCGGCCTTCCTCGCCGAAACCGGCCCGCGCTATCTCTGCACCCATTCCTTCGAGGGCGGCCATCCCGACCATGACGCCACCGCCTTCGCGGTCCATGCCGCGTGCCGTCTTTTGCGGGAGAGGGGAGGCGAGCCGCCCTTCGTGGTCGAGATGCCGCTCTACCATGCTGGGGCGGACGGGCCGGTGTACCAGGATTTCTGCGCCGAGCAGCCGCTTCCGTCCGCCTCTCTTCTGCTGAACGACGCCGCCTATGAGCGCAAGCGCCGTATGCTCGCCCGCCATTTCACCCAGCGGAACGTGCTTGCTCCTTTCGTCGCCCGCCATGAGCGCTTCCGCGCCGCTCCCGACTATGATTTCCGCGCCCTGCCGAATGGCGGCCGGCTCTTCTACGAAACATTGCCGGTGGGCTTCACCGGCTCCGACTGGCAGCAATCGGCGCGCGCCGCCATCGACGCATTGGCACAGGAAACGCCGGCAGCGGGGCCAAGCTGATGCTCACCGTGCTCAATGTCGCCTATCCGCTGGCGCGCGTCGGCCCGGATGCCGTGGGCGGAGCCGAACAGGTGCTTTCGGCGCTGGACAGGGCGCTCGTTGAGGCCGGCCACCGTTCGATCGTCATCGCTCCGGAAGGATCGAAGGTTGCGGGCGTCCTTGTCGCGACGCAGCGCCGGACAGGTCCGCTTGATGACGCCCAGCGCGCGCAGGCGCAAGCCGTGCATCGCGCCACGATCGCCATGGCGCGCGTCCGCTGGCCCGTCGATGTCGTCCATCTCCACGGCGTCGATTTCGACGCCTATCTGCCGGAGGACGGGCCGACGCTGGTCAGCCTGCATCTGCCGCTCGACTGGTATCGGCCGGAAGCGCTGCGCCCCGCCCGCGACGACCTTTGGCTGCACACCGTCTCCGCCTCGCAAGCGCGAAGCGCGGCGCCCGGCCTGCGCCTCCATCCGCCCATTCCGAACGGAGTCGATCTCGACGCTCTTCGGGCGCGCCATGCCCGGCGCGCCTTCGCGCTCGTGCTTTCCCGCATCTGTCCGGAAAAGGGCGTGCATCTGGCGCTCGACGCGGCGCGCATGGCGGATATGCCGCTTCTCATCGGCGGCGAGGTCTATCGCTACGCCGCGCATGAGCGCTATTTCGCCAGGGAAATCGCGCCGCGGCTCGATCAAAGCCGGCGCTTTCTCGGGCCGCTCGATTTCGCCCGCAAAAGGCGCTTTTTGAATGCCGCACGCTGCCTCGTCGTGCCGAGCCTCGCGGCGGAGACGAGTTCGCTGGTGGCGATGGAGGCGCTCGCCTGCGGCACGCCGGTGGTCGCTTTTCCGAACGGCGCGCTTGCGGATCTGGTCGATCACGGAAGGACGGGGTTTCTGGTTCATGATGTCGAGGAAATGACGGAGGCCATGGCCGCCGCGTCGACGATCGATTCCGCGCTCTGTCGCGCCCAGGCGCGGCGGCGCTTTCCGCTCTCCCGCACGATCGCGGCCTATATGGATGCCTATCATGCGCTGGCGCGGCTCGGCCGCTACGCCGTTAGACGATCGTCGTCTTAGGCGAAGCACGACGGAGCGGGGGATTTCGTCATATGCTCGGCGTCGCGATGATCATCGAAACCCGGAAATCAGCACTTTTCGCCGTGACCTTGCGCCTTGCCGCCGCCTTTTTGCGTGCAATTCTTGCCGCTCGTCTTGTTCTTGGAGGCGCTGCCATTCTGGGTCGTCGTCGTCCCGGTCGTTCCCGGGTTCTTGGAGCGCGAGTCGGAGCCGCTGTGTTTCGACATGTAATCGCCCATTCCGCCGCCCGTCTGCGCAAATGCGGGGAAGCCGGCCGCGACAAGGAGCGCGGCCGAGAAGAGCACCGTCCTGCAAGCGTTCATGTCCTGCTCCCGGAATGGTCTGGATTGGCCAAAGGGGGAACCGGAGATCACCCGGTTCCCCCCTCGCGGCGATTGGCAGGCATCGCTAGAAAGGACCGCCGCAAGCACGCTAACCGGGCGTGCTTGCGATTGTTCCGTTGACAGCTGTCAACTTTTTGCGCGGCGGTCCGTCGCAAGACTATTTCAGGAACGGCCCGGCGGCGAGGTAGGCCAGAGCCGACAGGAAGCCGGCGGCCGGCATGGTGACGACCCATGCGACAACGATGCCGCGCGCGACGTTCCAGCGGACGGCGGAAACGCGGCGGGACATGCCCACCCCGACGATCGCCCCGGTGATCGTATGGGTCGTCGAAACGGGAATGCCCGAATAGGTCGCGAGGAAGAGCGTGATCGCGCCGCCCGTTTCAGCGCAAAAGCCCTGCATGGGCGACAGGCGAGTGATTTTCGAGCCCATCGTGTGAACGATCCGCCAGCCGCCGGCGACCGTTCCGAGCGCCATGGCCGCCTGGCAGGAAAGCACCACCCAGAGCGGGATGTGGAAGCCTCCGCTCATCATTCCGTGGGAGTAGAGGAGAACGGCGATGATGCCCATCGTCTTCTGCGCATCGTTGCCGCCATGGCCGAGCGAATAGAGCGAGGCGGAGACGAATTGCAGTGAGCGGAACGTCTGGTCCACCTTGAGCGGCGTGAATTTGACGAACAGCCACGATACCGCGAGCACCAGGAGGAGCGCCAGCACGAGGCCGAGCGCCGGCGATAGCACGATCGCGGCGGTGGTGGCGATCAGGCCGTGCCAGACGATGGCCGAGAAGCCGGCCTTCATCAGGCCGGCCCCGACCAGCCCGCCGACGAGCGCATGCGAACTGCTCGAGGGGATGCCGCCGGCCCAGGTGATAAGGTTCCAGCAGATGGCGCCCGCCAGCGCGGCGAAGATCACCTGGTCGGTGATGATGTCGGCGGAGACGATGCCGGCGCCGACGGTCCGCGCCACATGCAGGCCGAAGACAAGGAAGGCGATGAAGTTGAAGAAGGAGGCCCACAGGACGGCGTAGCGGGGGGCTAGCACGCGCGTCGAGACGATCGTCGCGATCGAATTGGCGGCGTCATGGAGGCCGTTCAGAAGATCGAACAGCAACGCAACCGCGATGAGGCCGACAAGGACGAAGGAAATATGCAAGGAGCGCTCCTAAAGCAATTCCAGCAAAAGCGCGCAGCGGTTTTGCTTCCGGAATCGCATGGAAAAAAAAGAGGGAGACATTTCCCAACGAACCGGAATGCCCGAAATTTTTCTCAAAGATGTTCGACCAGGATGCTGCTGATCCGGTTTGCCACGTCCTCGAAGCGGTCCATCACGCTTTCCAGATGGTCCAGGATCTCGGCATTGACGATGTAATCCATCGGGCGGCTCTGGCAGTCCTTGTAAAGCGCCTTCAGCCCCTCGTCGTAAATATCGTCGGCCTGATCCTCAAGATGAAGGATCTGCTCCGTGAAGCCGTTGAGCCGTCCCGCGTTCGACGCCATCGACCGCAACAGCGGCATCGCCCTCGCCGTGACCTGGGCGGCCTGCAGGATGATGCCGCCCATCTCCTGCATGGCGGGCCGGAACTCCGACACCTCGAAGAGCCTGATCGCCTTGGCCGTCTTCTGCATCTGGTCGATCGCGTCGTCGAGCGAAACCGTGAGGGCCTGGATGTCGCTGCGGTCGAACGGCGTGATGAAGGTCTTCCGCACGGCGAGAAGCACATCGCGGGTGATGGCGTCGGCGGCGTGTTCCCTCGCCGAAATTTCGTTGCAGAAGGTTGGTACGCCCGCCCCGCCTTCGAGAAGTCTGGTGAGGCTTTCGGCGCCGCCGACGACGGTGCTCGCATGCTGCTCGAAGAGAACGAAGAACCGGTCTTCCTTGGGCATCAAAGTTCGGAAAAGCTTCAGCATCGTCTCACCACGGCTGTTCCCTGGAGCAGGATGCGATGAGCTTGAACCGCATCATTCTCTTGTCTCTTTCACGGGCCGGCTTGCCTCTCCATTGCCCGCGGGCGAAGTCCGGTCAGTCCTTCCGACCCAAGTTCCCGGCCGATGTCAAGCCTTTATAGGCCGATCAAGGGAACCAGCGGCCTTCAGGATAGTTTCCGCCTCGCTGGAATGCGCAGACGGGCATCCGACCCTCATAAAACGGAACTCAAATCGAGCGACGCTTGAGAAATTCAATGGCCATGGCGGTGGAAAACTGCGAAGATCGGCAGACAGGGATCCGGCAAGCTTCGGATGCGGCTCGCGCCTCCGATCATTCTGGCGCGTGCAGGTGAACAAAACGAAGGCTCCATCGAGTTGACAAGAGGGAATCCTTACGCGTCTGGTTCTGAGTTTATCGAAACAGCGGACAGAAGCTCGTCGCTGTTCGCGGGCCTGAGCGTCCTGATCTGCGAGGACGAGTATTTGCTGGCCGGCGATCTGGCGCGGCGATTTGAATTGGGCGGCGCCAGGATCGTCGGTCCGATGGCGACGCTCGCGGAATCGCTGGAAAAGGCCGCCCTCGCCGAAACGCTGGGAGCGGCGGTGCTGGACATCCGGCTGGGCAAGGATCTCGTTTTCCCGGTGGCCGACATCCTGGCGGCGCGGGGCGTGCCATTCGTCTTTTTCAGCGGCTATGACGACGTCGTTCTGCCGCCGCGGTTCAACGGCGCGCGGCGGTTGAGCAAGGTCGATCAACTCGATCGCGTCACCATTGCCGTCCTGACGGAGCGCGTCATCGGATGCGTTGACCCCGGGAAAGCTCCGGCCGGTTACGGAAACAGCGAGATCGCGGCGATTCTGCCCCGGCTCCGTCTGATGGCGCGTCTGCTGGTGGGCGAGGTGGAGGGCGACGAACTGGTCGAAAAGACGTTGGAGCGCGCAATCGCGGACGTGGCGCAGCGCTCGGCCTACGCATCGACCGTTCGGTGGCTCATGAGCCTGCTCGAAGAGGTCTGGCTGCGGCGGCAGAGACATCGCTATCTGCATTGATTTAAGCGGTGGGACCATGGCGTGGGGCACGGACGTCCGTGCGACAGCCGCTCACCGCAATTCCGACAGAAGTTCCTCCGTCGCGGCCGTTTCGACCTGTTCGCTGTAGCGCTTCCTGAAGAGGTTGAGGATGGCGTCGTGTTCTTCGTCCGAGACGCTGCAGATTGCGTCCTCGGCGAGAATTGTCCGATAGCCCCAATCGACCGCGCCGAGCACCGTCGAAAGCACGCAGACATCCGTTTCGCCCCCCGAAATGATAAGGGTGTCGCAGCCCGTGCGCTGGAGCCGGTCGCGAAAATCGGCGCCGTACCAGGGCGAATAGACGGGCTTGTCGGCGGTTTGCGCGGGCGGACAGAAAGCGGCGAGCTCCGGAACGAGGTCTATCAGCTGACGGCCCTTCTCCTCCAGCGTGAACTGACGCCATTTGAGGTAGTAATCACGCCAGAGGCCTTCGCCGTCGCCGGCATGGCGGGCCGGAATGAAGCGTGTGAAGATGGTGGAGGCGGGGCGCGCCTCGCACAGTCTCACGATGTTGGGCAGCACGCGCGGCATCCATTCGAGCCCCCATTCGGAACCGGGCGCGAAGAGCAATTGCATGTCGACGCAGATATGCGCCCAGCGACCGCGTATCGGTCCTCGAAGCATTCCCATAGGCTTCCACTTTGATCCGTCCGTCGCCCCTCATCCGCCTGCCGGCAGGCGGATGAGGGGCGGTGCGGCCAAGTCAATCATCCCTATTCCTTCATCCCACTTCCGCGTCACGCTCTAATCTGCTCCATCCTGCATTGTTCCGGGGCCTTGTCCGGCCGCCAGCGCAGCAGTTTCGTACCGTGCCGGAAGCGCTCGTCCGTGACGTGATCGAAACGGACCTCGACGACGAGTTCCGGCCGCAGCGGCTCCCATTCGCCGCTTCGTTCGGTCGCCCAGCGGCTGGGACCACCCGGCGCGCGTCCGGTGAAGCCCGGCGGCCCACGCAGCGCCTCCAGCTTGGCGGTCAGCTGCGGCCGCTCCTCGTCGGCGATCGTGGAAGTGAAGCCGACATGATCGAGCCGGCCGGCGTCGTCATAGAGGCCGAGAAGCAGCGAGCCGACCTCCGGCCTGCCGGCAAGATAGCGAAAGCCGCCGACGACGCAGTCGGCGGTTCTCAGCCGCTTGACCTTGACCATGGTCCGCTCGCCAGGCGAATAGGGAGCGGAGAGCCGCTTGGCGACAACGCCATCCATATTGCCGGCTGGCTTCGCCAGCCATTTCTTCGCGACATCGATCTTCCGCGTTACGGGAGAGAGTTTCAGGCCGCATTCGGCCGCGAAGGTTTCGAGCGCCGCCCGTCTTTCCTCAAGTGGGTTTCGTAGCATCTTTTCCCCGTCCGTCCCGGCGAGCATGTCGAAGAGCGTGACGGCGGCGGGCGTTTCCCGGGCCAGCTTGCGGACGCGGCTCTCGGCCGGATGCAGGCGCATCTGCAGGGCGCCGAACCCGCCATTCTCGACCATCAACTCGCCATCGACGACGAAGCGCGCCGCCCGGAGGTCGCGGAAGAACGCCACGATCTCGGGAAAATAACGGCCGAGAGGCTTTCCCGATTTCGCGCGCAGTTCCACCGCGTCGCCTTCCTTGAAGACGAGGCAGCGGAAACCGTCCCATTTCGGTTCGTATTGCCAAGGCCCGCCGTTCGCCGGCAGGTCCTCGGCAGTCTTGGCTTCCATCGGATGGGTGGTCAGGGGCAGCGCGAATGTCGCCATGAGGATTTCAGATCTCGAAAATCGCGTAGGGTTTGCCGTTCGGCTTCTCGACATGGGTAGCGACGTTGTAGACCGGCGTTCCGCCCGGCGTGCGGCCGGCGAACACGCCGCCATGCGCATGGCCGTGGACGACGAGCGAGACCGCGAAGCGGTCGATCGTCTCGGCCAGACGGGAGGAGCCGAGGAAGGGATAGATTTCCAACGGCTCGCCCTCCAGCGTCTCGGGGATCGGCGAATAATGCAGGATGACGAGCGATCTTTCGCGCGGCAGTTGCCGGACAGCGTTTTCGAGCTTCATGGCTTCCGCGACGCCCTCGGCGACCATGGCCTTGATCGCCTGCTCCCCGAAAGAGCCGAGCATATGGCGACCGAACCCGCCGGCGAAACCTTTCGCGCCGGCGACGCCGATGCCGTCTACCACCACGCTTTGGCCATCCAGCATGTACACGCCGGCGCCCTTCAGGATCTCGGCCACCTTGTCCGGGGCGCCGCATTCATGGTCGTGGTTTCCGAGCACGGCGACGACCGGGATGGAGCAGGCGCCGAGATCGGCGGCCAGCGCGGCGGCCTGTTCGGGCTTGCCGAGGTCGGTTAAATCGCCGGCGATGACCAGCATATCGGCTTCGCCCGATATTTCCGAAAAGAGCGGCCGGAGCGATTGCGCCGCCCCGTCCTTGACGTGAAGGTCGGCGATGGCGGCCACCCTTCGTTTCTTCGTGCGCGCGACCATCAGCCGCTCCCGCGCTCGATCGAGCGCCTCCGGTCTTCGGGCAGGTCGGAATAGCCCCATTCCCGCACATCGATCTCGTAGTCGAAGAGGGAATACATGAGGCCCCGGCAGATCGACACTTGTGGCGGCGGCAATTGCCGCTGGCTCGCGAGACGTCCCAGCAGTTCATCGAGAAGCCAGGCGGGGATGCGCTCCCGCTCGCTCGGATAAATCCAGCGGAAGTTCAGAAGATGGACGAGCAGCACTTCCCAGTGGAGTTCCATGTGCCCAAGCAGCCGCTGCCAGTCGATATGGTCGTGCGCGCGCAGGATGACGTGCATGATATCGGCGCCGTCATAGCGATGGCGAAGCTGGACGAAGGCCTTCGACCAGATCAGTTCGGTCGGATTGACCAGCAGGACGGGAAGGCCGAGCATCTCGGCATGGCGGGCATGTTCGAACCAGAGGTCGCCGACCGGCATCGTCCCGTTTGAGGAGGCGAAGATCACGTCAAAGAAATTCGGCCCCTGGCGGACCTTGCCGAGCCAGCGTTCGTCTTCATATTCCACGGCGAAGCCGAGTTGCTTGAAATGGGCGAGGATGCGCGGCGCGTCGCCGGCCCTGCAGAAGATGTCGAAATCCTTGGTCGGTCTCGAAATTCCGGTATAGGCGCTGAGCGCATAGGTGCCGGCGATCAGGAACTGAAAGCCGGCATCGGTCATTTCCTTGAGCGACTGCGCGTAAAAGCGCTCCGCCGAATCCGATTGGGGAAATGGCTCCGCGCGCGATATAATCCTCATCCTTCCGTCCGTCGGGTCTGACATGTGGCTCACCTTGTCGCCGGACCGTAGGGACTGAACCCCGAGCGCGTGGATCAAGTTCCCTCGGAAAAGCTGCGCTAGGCTCCGACCGAGACGGAAAGGCCGAGGAAACAACGCCGCGGCCGGCCGTTTCCGACGGCATCGACGCGGCGGGCCTCGGGGCGAGATGTCTACGAGGCGGCATGAAAGGCAATGCGACGAAATTCAGGGACAGAGGCGACGCCGGGCGGCAGCTTGCCGCGGCGCTCGGAGATTTCGCGGCGGACAAGCCCCTGGTGCTGGCGCTGCCGCGCGGCGGCGTTCCCATCGCTTTCGAGGTGGCCAAGGCGCTTCGTGCGCCGCTCGATCTTTTCCTGGTGCGCAAGATCGGCGCGCCCGGCCATCCCGAATACGGGATCGGAGCGGTGGTCGACGGGGAGAATCCACAGCTTGTCCTCAACGAGGAGGCGATGGCGGCCGTCCAGTTTCCGCCCGGTTATATAGAGGCGGAAAAGCGCCGCCAGATCGCCGAGATCGAGCGGTTGCGGCAACTCTATCTCGGCGGCAGGCAAACGCTCCCCGTCGCCGACCGGACGGCGATCGTCGTCGATGACGGCATCGCGACCGGCGGCACGGCGAAGGTCGCGCTCGGAACGCTGCGAAAAGAAGGCGCGACGCGGCTTGTCCTCGCCGTTCCGGTTGCGCCGGAGGACACGCTCGATCAGCTGGAAAACCTCGCCGACGCCATCGTCTGCCTGAGCACGCCCCGGCCTTTCCACGCCGTCGGCCTTCATTACGACGATTTCGATCAGGTGACGGATGAGGACGTGATCCGCCTGTTGCGGCAAGCCGAGTCTTGGGGATGGGCACACGAACGCTAAGGCGATTCCCTCCCGATTGCGCTGGTTAGACTTCATGGCAGGAACATCGCCCGGCGGCCGTCGTTAGTTCTCCAGGAGATCGGCGACGATCATGCGACGCTATGAGGAGAGGCCGAACCCGTGACAGATCATCCTAAGCCGAACCAAGACAGTTCCGCCGCCGAAGCGATGAACGCAATGCCCAAGCGCAAGCGGAAAAGAACGGTGCGCTGGCTCGTCATATTGATCGTCATTGCCCTGATCGTGATCGTCGCCGCCGTGGCGTCCTGGTGAGGCGCCAAGACTAGCCAACGCGAAAATTATTTGTCGAGCGACGACTCGCCGCCGACGGTCGGGTCGGGCTTGACCGGACCGCGCTCGGCTTCCGACGTGCCGGCTTCGTATTCATGCACGGCCTTGTCCCAGCAATCCTGTTTCCGATCGGGATCACGTCCGGCTCGTTGCCAGAGTTCGTTGGCCCGGCGCTCGATGAATTCGTCCTTGTTCGGCTTCGCCATTCCCCGTCCTTTCGGGAGTCGCGTGCGGCCAAACCCGCTCGCTTGGCAGTTTGTTCCCACGGCTTTCCCTGAACGCCGGAACATCGGCGGCCGGTTCCGGTTTGGCAAAAGGAGCTTGGACGACAGGAGGCGCGATTGATTCCGCTGGAGAGAGAAAATGCCGGAAATGTCCTGGCGATCGAGCCGTTCGACGGGACCGTGACCGTCCGCTTTTGGGACGCCGTCATCGCTTCGACCGACGAGGCCAAGGTGCTGCGGCGACCAGGCGAGGAGCCCGCCTTCTATATCCCGTTCGACCGCATCTATTTCGATTTCCTCCAAAAGACGGACCACAGGGAGAATGTGCCGGGCCTGGGAGAAGTCGCCTTCTGGCGCGTCTCGGCCATGAACCGGGCGGAGGATGATTTCATGTGGGCTCTGGAATCGCCCGATATCCCGCTCCTGGCGCTCGCCCGTCACGGCAGCTTCGACCAGAAGATTGCGCGTATCGAGGCCGTGCCGGCCGGCGGCGGCGCTGAGGGCGCGGTGGAAATGTGAAGCTGGATGCCCAATTCGACCCCCCACTCCGAGTTGCTTCGCAAATCACCTCTCCCCCGCTCGACGGGGGAGAGGAAGCGCCGGCCGCATAGCTTGGCGCCCTTCCTCTACCCCACGAAGTGGGGGAGAGGTGATTTGCGAAGCAAATCGGAGTGGGGGAACTTTCGCCATTTTTAAGAGATGCCGGTGGCGAGGGTAATCTCACCGCATTTCCATACGCGACGGCCCCTGAGACACACTTCACCGCTTCCGCTCCGCCTTCTCCCTCTCCGGTTGATCCAGGGCGGCGAACAGCCAATCGACGAAAACCTTGACGATGGGTGCGGAGCGGTCCTCGTTGCGGCAGGTCACGTAGAAGCTCGACGACGCCTGAACCGAGCGCTCGAACGGCACGACGAGATTGCCGCTCGCCAGCATGGCCTTGGCGGTGATGCTGTCGCCGAGCGCCACGCCGTGGCCGAGCATCGCGCCTTCGATGGCGAGCCGCGCATTGCTCATGAAATGATGGCGCTCATGCATCATGTCGAGCGCGTCGGCGGCGGAAAGCCATGCGTGCCATTCCTGGCCGTCATCGGCATGGAGCAGGATATGCTGCCCGAGATCGCGCACGGTGCGAAGCGGCCGCTCGTTGAGGAGCCGCGGACTGACAACCGGGAAGAGATAGAGGTCGGTCCAGTGGCGCACCCAGCGATCGGTCCAGCCGCCATCGCCATAGAGGACATGAACGTCAATGTCGTTCTTCTTCATATCCGCCGGATCGTTGGTCGGAACGAGCCTGATGCGGATATCCGGATAGAGATCGAGGAATGACGTCATGTGCGGCAAGAGCCAGAGCGACAGGAGCGCCGGCACGCAGCCGATGACCAGATCCCCCGCCGTCACCGGCCGGGCGAGCCTCGCGGTCGCGGCGGCGATGTTGTCGAAGGCGCTGGAGACGGTCGGCGTCAAAAGCGCGGCATGCGGCGTCAGCTTCACCCTCCGGCCGGAGCGCACGAAGAGCGGCACGCCGAGCGCCTCCTCCAGCTTGCGCACCTGATGGCTGATCGCGCCATGGGTGACGTTGAGTTCCCGCGCCGCGGCGGAAATCGAGCCGGTGCGCGCCGTCGCCTCGAAGGCGCGGAGTGAATTGAGCGGTGGAAGACGCTGGCCCATCGATCGAATCCTATGTCAAAAAAACTCACATCAGACTATGTGATAATATCAATTGTAATTCCATGTCCGCTGTATTTCACTTGCCAAAACGATCCGCCGCCCGACCGGATCAGGAGGATTTCCCATGGCATGGAACGAGGACGCGCTTCGCCGCCTGCGCGATAAATACGATAGCGGCCATGGCGGCGAACTCTTCGACCCGAAATTCCGCAAGGTCGCGGACAAGATCTTCTCCGAGGGCGGTACGCGCGTCGCGCCCTATGCCGGCATTCCGACCTTCCTGACCGCGCCCTATCGGCCCGTCAGCGCCGACAATCCGGATTTCGGCGATCTGCAGGTAGCGATCAGCGGCATGCCGATGGATCTCGGCGTCACCAACCGGCCGGGCTCGCGCTTTGGGCCGCGCGCCGTGCGCGCCATCGAACGCATCGGCCCCTATAACCATGTGCTGGAAACCGCGCCCGTCTTCGATCTGAAAGTCGCCGATATCGGCGACGTGCCCTTCGCCAGCCGCTACCGGCTCGAACGGAGCCATGAGGATATCGAGGCGCATGTCCGCCGCATCGTTGAGGCCGGCGTGATTCCATTGTCGGTCGGCGGCGATCATTCGATTACCCATCCGATCCTAAGGGCCGTCGGCCGGGACCGGCCGGTCGGGCTGATCCATATCGACGCGCATTGCGATACCGGCGGCGCCTTCGACCAGACGAAATTCCACCATGGCGGGCCGTTCCGCAACGCGGTGCTCGACGGCGTGCTCGACCCGACGCGCACCATCCAGATCGGCATTCGCGGCTCGGCCGAATATCTGTGGGAATTCTCTTACGAGTCCGGCATGACCGTCATCCATGCCGAGGAGATTTCCGGCATGGGGCTCGACGCGGTCATCGCCAGGGCGCGCGCGGTGGTCGGCGACGGCCCGACCTATCTCTCCTTCGACATCGACAGCCTCGATCCGGCCTTCGCGCCGGGCACCGGCACGCCGGAAATTGGCGGCCTGACGACGCGCGAGGCGCTCGATCTCCTGCGCGGTTTCAAGGGCGTCGATCTGGTCGGGGCCGATGTCGTCGAGGTCGCGCCGCAATATGACGCGACGGCCAACACCGCCCATGCCGGCGCGCAAATGCTTTTCGAAATCCTCAGCCTCATGGTATTCAGCCCGAGCGTTCAGGCTGCCGGCCGCCGAGGATGAGAAGAGACGTTGACAATGGGAAAAAGATGGCCCGGGCGAAACCGGGCAGGAACTCCAGAGGAGAAACGACATGACTGATTTTAGGAACGGGAAAATCGACCGCCGCACAGTATTGGGCACGGCGCTTGCCGCCGGCGCGGCGCTCGCCATGCCGGCAATCGCCCGCGGCGCGGAGCGCTCGCTCAAGGTCGGCGCCTATGGCGGCTTTTTCAAGAAGTCGTTCGACGCGAACATCTTCCCGGTCTTCACCAAGGAGACCGGCATCAAGGTCGAATCCGTCGGCGAGCCGACAGGAGAGGCCTGGCTGGTGCAGCTCGAACAGGCCGCAAAGGCCGGGCAGGCGCCCGCCGACGTTTCGATGATGGCGCAGGTGCCGATGCTGAAGGGAATGGAGAGCAAGCTTTGGGCGCCGCTCGACATGAAGAAGATCCCCAATGCGAAGAATGTGCTCGACCACTTCATCAACAAGGATCCGAGCGGCGCCGTCGCCGGCATCGGGGCGGTTGCGTGGTACATCACGCTTGTTTCCAACACCAAGGTGTTCCCGACCGCGCCGACCTCCTGGGCGGCGTTCTGGGAGCCCGACAAGAAGGACAAGCTCGGCCTCCTGGCGCTGGTCTCCAACTCCTTCCTTCTGGAAATCACCGCCAAGACCTTCCTGGGCGGCACCCAGGTGCTCGGAAGCGAGGACGGCATCCTGAAGGCGTTCAAGAAGCTTGCCGAGATCAAGCCGAATGTACGGCTCTGGTATCGCGACGAAGCGCAGTTCGAACAGGCGCTGAAATCGGGCGAAATCCCGATGGGGCAATATTACCACGACGTTACGGGCATCGCGATTTCCAAGGGTTTCCCTGTGCGCTCGACCTTCCCGAAGGAAGGCGGGGTCGAGGATTCCGGCTCCTGGGCGATCTCGCATGCGTCGAAGAAGATCGACGAGGCGCATGAGTTCATCAATTTCATGTGCCAGCCGAAGATCCAGGATCTCGTCTGCCGCAAGAACGGCACGGCGCCGACGGTGAAGCGCGAACTGCTCGACCTTTCCGACAAGGAATTCGCGGCGGTGTCGAGCGCTATTCCTCCGATCATCCCACGCTATGACATGTACCAGAAGCGGTCGGACTGGCTGGACCAGAAATGGACCGAGCTGATCGTGGGCTGAGGGATATTGCCGATAAGCTCTTCCGGGTGCGACCGCTGGGCAGGCAGGCATTCTTCCAGGGGGTATCGCATATGGCTGGCCTTCCCCGAAAATCACCCCCACCCCTAACCCCTCCCCACAAGGGGGAGGGGAACTATACTCGCTGCCTCATGGCGCCAGATTTCCGCGATTCTGGTCAGGAAGGCGGCGACAGCGTCTCCCTCCCCCTTGTGGGGAGGGGTTAGGGGTGGGGGTAAAGGTCTGCAAACCTATGCCCGCATTTCATATGCAATCACCCCGCCATTCCATGGAAAGGATCGGATGAGCGGTCTCCTCCTCAATAACGTCCAGAAGCATTTCGGCTCCGTCCGCGCGGTCGAGGATGTTTCGCTGTCCGTCCCGAACGGCACCTTCGTCTGTATGCTGGGGCCGTCCGGCTGCGGCAAGACGACGCTTCTGCGCATGATCGCCGGGCTGGAGGAGCCGACGGGCGGCACGATCCTGCTCGACGGGCGCGACATCACCACGGTGCCGACGCACAGGCGCGAACTCGGCATGGTCTTCCAGTCGCTGGCGCTCTTTCCGCATCTCGATGTCGCCGGCAACATCGCCTACGCCATGCGCATTCGCGGCGCGAGCCAGGCGGAAAAGAAGAAGCGCGTCGGCGAGCTTCTCGAAATGGTGCATATGGCGGGCTATGGCGACCGGTCCGTGGCGCAGCTTTCCGGCGGCCAGCGGCAGCGCGTGGCGATCGCCCGCGCGCTCGCCGTGCAGCCGAAGCTCTTCCTGCTCGACGAGCCGCTGTCGGCGCTCGACGCCAAGCTGCGCGAGGCGATGCAGGTGGAACTGCGGCAGCTTCAGCAAAAGCTCGGCATCACCACGATCGTCGTCACGCATGACCAGCGCGAGGCGATGACGATGGCGGACCAGGTCGTCGTGATGGGCGGCGGGCGCATCCGCCAGGTCGCCTCGCCGGTCGAGATTTACCGGCATCCGGCCGACGCCTTCGTCGCCGATTTCATCGGCTCGACCAACCTCGTCCCGCTTTCGATCGAAAACGGCGTCGCGACCGCCTTCGGCAAGCCGATCCTCGGCCTTCCCGTTCCGATCCGCGAAGGCCAGCAGCTTTCCGTCCGGCCCGAGGACATAATCCTGACGCCGGCGGGCGAGGGCACATTGTCGGGCCGGGTGGCCTTCGTGCGCGATCTCGGCGCGACGATCGAAACCTTCATCGACATAGAAGGCCACCGCCTCGTCGCGGCGTCCACACCACGCGACCGGCCGGCGGTCAATGTCGGCGACGAGACCGGCCTCAGCTTCCATATCGGCAACGCCGTGGTGGTTTCGGCGTGAAACGGACCCCGCCGAAAAGCGCGCGCGATTATGCGCCGATCGTCTACCCCGGCATCATGCT
>JBQCEL010000047.1:0-3673 GCA_051960255.1 Rhizobiaceae bacterium | reverse complement strand
GCTCGCCGGGACCGGGAAAGCGGGCAAAGCGGGTGCCGCCGGTGCCGACGCCCCAGGACGGCACGGCGACGCCATAGGCGGCGACATCGGCCTTGATGGCGTCGATGTCGATGCCGCGCCGGGAAAGATGTTCGCCAAGCGCTTCATAATCGGCGGCAAGCGCGGCCCGGCGGCCGGCATTGTCCTTTTCGATGACGCTCGGGCCGATCATAGCAGGCATGACGCAGCCCTCCTTGGTATAAGCACTGGGTGATCTGGCAAATTTACCCCCACCCTTGGTCCCTCCCCCTTGCGGATAGAGCAATCGCATAGGGCAATTTTCACCCCCTCCGGCCCTTCGGGCCACCTCCCCCTTACAGGTGGAGGCAAGCCGCAACGGCGGCGCATTTCCCTCACCTGAAAGGGGAGGGTGCCGAGCGAAGCGAGGCGGGTGGGGTTTACTGGCAAGCCGTATGCGATTGCCCTGCCCTTGTGGGGAGGGGGCAGGGCTGGGGGTAATTCCATATCCGTGAACCCGCTCTCAGCGCGTGAAGGATTGCGCGTTGCCGGCATCGACATTGATGATGTTGCCGGTCGATTTCGCCGAGGCGTCGGAGGCGAGGAAATAGACGGCCTCCGCCACGTCCTCGGGAAAGACGCTCCGCTTCAGCATCGACCGCTTGCGGTAATGCTCTTCGAGCTCGTCCGGCGCCATGTGGTAGGCGGCGGCGCGCTGCTCGCGCCATTCGCCGGTCCAGATTTTCGAGCCGCGCAACACCGCGTCGGGATTGACCGTGTTGACGCGGATGCCGAACTCCGCGCCCTCCAGCGCCAGGCAGCGCGCCAGATGGATCTCGGCGGCCTTGGCGGTGCAATAGGCCGAGGCGTTCGGCGAGGCGGCGAGCCCGTTCTTCGAGGCGATGAAGACGATCGCGCCGCCGGTCTTCTGTTGCTTCAACAGGCGGAACGCCTGGCGCGCGACAAGGAAATAGCCGGTCGCGAGGATATCCATGTTGCGGTTCCACAGCGATAGCTCGGTCTCGTCCACCGGAGCAGCGGAAGAGATACCGGCGTTCGAGACGAGGATATCGAGGCCGCCATATTCCACAGCCGCGTCGGCGAAGGCGGCGATCACGTCCTCTTCCGCCGTCACATTCATGTCGACCTTGCGCACGGCGTCCCTGCCGAAATCCCTTGCCAGCTCCTTCCCGGCCTGTTCCATCGCCGCTTTGTCGATATCGGCGAGCACGACGCAGACGCCTTCCGACAAAAGCCTCCGCGCCGTCGCCTTGCCGATCCCGCCCGAGCCGCCCGTCACCAGCGCGACGCGGCCGGCGAGCGGCTTCGGCTTCGGCATGCGCTGCAGCTTCGCCTCCTCCAGCGCCCAATATTCGATGTCGAAGGCTTCCTGCTCCGGCAGGCCGCGATAGGAGGAGACGCCCGAGGCGCCGCGCATGACATTGATGGCGTTGACATAGAACTCGGCGGCGATGCGCGCCGTCGCCTTGTCGCGGGCAAAAGTGATCATGCCGACGCGGGGCACGAGATAGACCACCGCGTTCGGATCGCGCATGGCCGGGCTGTCGGGCTTGCGGCAGCGCTGGTAATAGGCGACGTAATCCTCGCGATAGGCGGCGATCGCCTCGGGCAGCGATGCGATCACGGCATCGGCGTCGAAGCCGTTCACGCCCGGCTCGATGACCAGCGGCCGGATCTTCGTGCGCAGGAAATGATCCGGACAGCTCGTGCCGAGCGGCGCCAGCGCCTCGAACTGGTGGGAACAGATGAAGTCGAGCACGGCGTCGCTATCGTCGAAATGGCCGATCTTGCGCTCCTCGCCGCCGATCAGACCGCGAATGACCGGCATCAGCCGTGCCGCGGCGGCGCGGCGCTCAGGCGCGGGCAGCGGCGTCCGCTTGTCGCCGCCGAAGGCCGGCGCGGCCGCGTTCTCCTCCAGCCAGGCGATGGCGCGGTTGATGATCTCGATGGTCGTCGCGTAGCAGCTTTCCGACGTGTCGCCCCATGTGAAGAGGCCGTGGCTCTCGAGCACGACGCCGCGCGCCTTCGGATTTTCCCGGCAGAATTTCTCCAGCCACAGGCCAAGCTCGAAGCCCGGCCGCTTCCATGGCAGCCAGCCGATCTCGGAGCCGAAAATGCGCTCGGTCAGGGCGCGGCTGTCCGCCGACGCGGCGATGGCGATGATCGCGTCGGGATGCATGTGATCGACATGCGGCCTGGGCACGAAGGCGTGCAGCGGCGTATCGATCGACGCCGCGCGCGGGTTGAGGTTGAAGGCGCAGTGCGGGAGATAGCCGACCATCTCGTCTTCGTGCGCGACGCCGCGATAGAGCCCCTTGAGGGCCTCGAGCTTCGTCATATAGAGCGTCGCGAACCCATCCATGCGCATGGTGCCGACATCGCCGCCCGATCCCTTGACCCACAGCACCTCGACTTTCTCGCCGGTCAGCGGGTCCGTCTCGATGATCTTGGAGGAGGTGTTGCCGCCGCCATAATTGGTGATGCGCTTGTCCGAGCCGAGCAGATTTGAACGGTAGAGCAGCTTCTCGGCCTCGCTCATCCCCTTCGCTTTCCCGGGATCCCAGAGATTGGCAAGACGGGATGAATGCTGATGATCGGGCATGGTCGACTTCCTGAGGCTGCCGGTCGTTTCGACGGCTCTAATGCGGCGATATGGACAAATTCCGACCGGCTGCGAATATTGTCAATCAATCACCCGCCGGGCCACCAAAATGACGTCTCGACAGTGCATCGCCGTCATCGATATTGGCAAGACCAACGCCAAGCTGGCGCTCGTCGATCTCGCCGGATTGCGCGAGATCGCGGTGCGCCGCACGCCGAACCGGCCGAAATCCGGCCCGCCCTACCCCCATCATGATCATGAACGCCTCAAGGCCTTCATCCTGGACAGCCTCGCCGCCTTCGCCCGCGATTTCGCCATCGACGCGATTTCCGTCACCGCGCATGGCGCGACCGTGGCGCTGCTCGACAGCCAAGGCGAGCTTGCGCTTCCCATCCTCGATTACGAGCATGACGGCCCCGACAGTCTGGCGGGCGAGTACGACGCGGTGCGGCCGGATTTCGCCGAGACGGGCTCGCCGCGGCTCCCCGGCGGCCTCAACGCAGGGGCGCAGCTCTTCTGGCAGATACGGACCTTTCCCGAATCCTTTGGCCGCGTCCGTTCGATCGTCACCTATCCGCAATATTGGAGCGGCTGGCTCACCGGCGTCCCGGCCAATGAAGTGACCTCGCTCGGCGCCCACACCGATCTCTGGAATTTCGGCGACAGGCGGTTTTCCTCGCTGGCGGAGCGGATGGGATGGCTCGGCCTTATGGCGCCGCTGCGGCAGGCGACGGAAAGGCTCGGCTTCCTGCGCGATGACCTGCGCCGGCGAATCGGCCTGGAGCGACACGCGCCGGTCTATTGCGGCATCCATGATTCCAACGCCTCGCTCTATCCCCACCTCGTCACCCGCAAGCCGCCCTTCTCGGTCGTCACGACCGGCACCTGGGTCATCGCCATGGCGCTCGGCGGCCAGCCAGCGGAGCTCGACCCGAACCGGGATACGCTGGTCAATATCGATTTCGCCGGCAATGCCGTCCGGTCGGCCCGTTTCATGGGCGGGCGTGAATTCGAGCGTCTTTGCCCCGATGCCTGCCCGGAACCCAGCGAAGC
>JBQCEL010000046.1:0-7804 GCA_051960255.1 Rhizobiaceae bacterium | reverse complement strand
ATGAGCCGTAATGATCGAGATGCTCCGGATCGACATTGGTGACGACGGCGATGTCGGCGGGGAGCTTGAGGAAGGTGCCGTCGCTCTCGTCGGCCTCGACCACCATCCACTCGCCCTCGCCCATGCGCGCATTGGTGCCGTAGGCGTTGATGATGCCGCCATTGATGACCGTCGGATCGAGACCACCGGCTTCGAGAAGGGTCGCCACCATCGAGGTGGTGGTTGTCTTGCCATGCGTGCCGCCAATCGCGATCGCCTGGCGAAACCGCATCAGTTCGGCCAGCATTTCGGCCCGGCGCACGACCGGCAGCAATTTCTCGCGCGCCGCGACGAGTTCAGGATTCGTTTTCTTGATGGCGGTCGAGACGACGACGACTTCGGCCGCGCCAAGATTTTCGGCGCGATGACCGACGAAGCACTCGATGCCCTTCTCCCGCAGGCGCTGCACATTGGCGCTGTCAGCTTGGTCCGAACCCTGGACTTGATAGCCGAGATTGTGCAGCACCTCAGCGATGCCGCTCATGCCGATGCCGCCGATGCCGATGAAATGCACCAGTCCGATCGTCTCCGGCATCTTCATGCGTTCCGGTCCTTCCTGAATTCGAGAATGTCGCGTCCCGCGGCAATAACCTCTGCCAGATCGGCAAGCAACTGCGCCGCATTCGGCTTGCCTACCGATTTCGCGGATGCGGCCATAGCCGAAAGACGCTTCGGCTCCTCCATTGCCGTATTGATGAGCCCGGCGAGCCTTGCGGCCGAAAGCGTCTCCTGCCGGTGCACCTCCGCGCCGCCGGCGGCCGCGAGCGCCGCCGCGTTCGCCGCCTGGTCGTGATCGAGGGCGTGGGGATAGGGAACGAGAAATGCGGGGCGGCCGATGATGGCGATTTCCGAAACGGTCGAAGCGCCAGACCGGGAGAGGATGAGTTGCGCGGCGGCCATCCGCTCGGCCATATCGGAGAAAAAGGGCGAGATTTCCGCCTTCACCCCCATTCGCTCGTAGTGGCCTCGGACCGATGCCTCGTCCTCCGGGCGCGCTTGCTGCGTGATGACCAGCCGCCGCTTCTTCATTTCCGGCAGGGCCGCGATTGCGGGCGGGACAACCTCAGAAAAGAATTGCGCGCCCTGGCTGCCGCCGAAGACGAGGAGATGAAAAGGCCTATCCGCCGCTGGCGGGACGTAAGGCGTCGCCGACGCCGCGATAACGGCTGGCCGCACGGGATTGCCCGTGACCACGATCTTTTGCGCGGCCGCCCCATTCGCATGCTGCAGGAACCCTCCGGCGATCGCCGTCACCCGTTCGGCGAGCGCCCTGTTCGCACGTCCCATGACGGCGTTCTGCTCGTGGATGAGCGTCGGCAGCCCGCGACGGGTCGCGGCATAGAGCGGCGGCAGGGTCGGATAGCCGCCGAAGCCGATGACCACCTTAGGCTTCAACCGCTGCAACAGCGCCGACGCTTGGCGGAAACCGCGCCACAGCGTCAGTCCAGCGCGTGTCAGGTGAAGCGGATTGCGCGAACCGAAGGTCGCCGACGCCACCGGATGAACGCCGTCAGCCGGAAAGCGCGAGGCATAGCGCTCGGCTCTTGCGTCCGTGGCGAGATGCACCGACCAACCGCGCGCCTTCATCTCATGTGCGAGCGCCTCGGCTGGAAAGAGATGCCCGCCCGTTCCCCCCGCCGAAAGAAGGATAGTCCCTTTCTCCATAAGCGGCCTATTCCGCCGGCAGCGGCCGCGTGCTCGCGGTGAAGCCGTTCTGCGTCCGCTTGACGGGCCGCGTACGCGTCAGCGCCAGCACCATGCCCATGCCGATCGCCATCGCGACCAGAGAGGAGCCGCCATAGGAGATGAAAGGAAGCGTCATGCCTTTCGCCGGCATGAGTTGCAAATTGACGCCCATATTGATGATCGACTGGAGGCCGAACTGCGTCACCAGCCCGGCGATCGCGTAGCGGGTGAAATCATCATGTTCCTTAAGCGCGATGTTGAGGCCGCGCAGGACGACGAAGGCGAAGATGACCATGATCGCCATGCAAAAAATGAGGCCGAACTCCTCGCCCGCCACTGCGAAGACGAAATCGGTATGACTGTCGGGCAGGATGCGCTTTATCGTGCCCTCGCCCGGCCCCTTGCCGAACCAGCCGCCCCCGATCAGCGCCTCGCGGCCCATATCGACCTGGAACGTGTCGCCCTCGCCCGTGGTGAAGCGGTCGATACGCGCGGCGACGTGGGCGAAGACATTGTAGGCTATGATTGCTCCGCCGACGCCGAACACACCAAGCGCGGCGATCCAGACCCATGGCAGGCCCGCCATGAAGAACATGATGCCCCATGTCATGAGGACCAGCGTGCTTTGCCCGAGATCGGGCTGGGCCACGAGCAATGCCAGCACGATGCCTAAAAGGATGATGGCGAAGAGGTTGCCCGGAATGTCGGGCTGGCGCGCATGCTCGGCGAAAAGCCATGCGCACACAATTACGAAGGCCGGCTTCATGAATTCGGATGGCTGAATCGATACGCCCATGATCGTGACCCAGCGCCGCGCGCCCTTGACCTCCATCCCGAAATAGAGGGCGGCCAGCATGAGCACGAGGGAACCGAGGAGCATCACGAAGGCAAGGCGCCGCACCTGCCTGTCGTCGAGGAAGGAAACGGCGATGAGCGCGCCCAACGCCGGGATCATGAACAGTATCTGGCGCGTCACGAAGTGATAGGGTTCCAGTCCGATCCGTTCGGCTACTGCCGGGCTGGCGGCGAAGGAAAGCACCACGCCGAGCACCATCAGAGTCAGAAAGGCAGCCAGGAACCATCTGTCGATCGTCCACCACCAATTGGCCACGGGCCCACGGTCAAGCCGGCTTACCATCAGCGTACCTCTCCGATCATCTCGACGTCCCCAAGCTCCGCGACGGCGACGCGAAAGGCATCGCCTCTTACCTCGAAATTCTTGAACTGATCGAAGCTCGCGCAGGCGGGTGACAAAAGGACGACCACCTCTCCGCCGGTTTGATCGCCGGCCGCGTCGCGCGCGGCATGCTCGACGGCGGCGCTGAGCGTGCCGGAAATTTCGTAAGGCGCGGCCTCGCCGATGGTCGCGGCGAAGGCAGGCGCCGCCTCGCCGATGAGATAGGCCTTGGCGATGCGCGGAAAAAAGCTGCGCAGCGTCTCGATGCCGCCCTGCTTCGGCAGGCCACCGGCAATCCAGTAGATGCGAGAAAAGCTGGAAAGCGCAGGAGCCGACGCATCCGCGTTGGTCGCCTTGGAATCATTGACGAAGAGGATGTTGCCGGACCGTCCGACCTGCTCCATCCTGTGTGCAAGGCCGGGAAAGCTCCTCAACCCCGCCTGGATCTCGTCGATGCCGAGGCCGATCCGCAGGCAGGCCGCGGTGGCGGCAATGGCGTTCTGGGCATTGTGCTGGCCCCTGAGCGAGCCGATCCCTTCAAGCGAAACGACAGGCTCCATCCGGCCGCCCCAAGCCCTGACGATGGTCGATCCGTCCGTGAAGAGGCCGTCGGTCAGCGCCAGTCGCTTCGAGACGCGGATGACTTCCTTGCCGGCGCGCTCCAGCCGATCCGCGATCTGCGCGCAATAGACATCGTCGACGCCGATGATCGCGGTGTCACTGCCAGCGACGAGCCGTTCCTTGACATCGGCATAGTGCTGGATGGTGCCGTGCCGGTCGAGGTGATCGGGCGTGATGTTGAGAAGTACGCCCGCCGTCGGATCGAGCGAAGGCGCCAGATCGATTTGGTAGGAGGAGCACTCGACCACATAGGTCCGCTTCTGCGCCGGCGGATCAAGCGTCATAACGGCGCGGCCGATATTGCCGCCCATCTGCGCGTCGCGCCCCGACGCGGCGATGATGTGGGCGGCGAGCGCCGTCGTTGTTGATTTGCCGTTCGTCCCGGTGATGGCGATGAAAGCCGCATGGCCGCCGACGGAGCGGCGTTCGCGGCAGAAAAGCTCGATGTCGCCAATGATCTCGACGCCGGCGGCATGTGCCAGTTCGACGCTCCAATGCGGCTTCGGATGCGTCAGCGGCACGCCCGGCGACAGGACAAACGAAGCGAACTTTCTCCAATCCGCCTGCCTCAAATCGCCGACGGGAATGCCCTCGCTTTCGGCAGCCGCGACGCTGTCGGGATTATCGTCCCACGCAAGCACGGATGCGCCGCCTTGGATGAGGGCGCGCGCCGTCGCCCTGCCCGATCCGCCGAGCCCGAAAAGGGCGATCGTCTTTCCCTTGAAGGAGGTGGCGGGGATCATTTCTACCTCAGCTTCAGCGTCGACAGCCCGATAAGGGCAAGCATGACCGAGATGATCCAGAAGCGGATGACGACCTGGCTTTCGGTCCAGCCGAGTTTCTCGAAATGATGATGGATCGGCGCCATCAGGAAAACGCGGCGGCCCGTCATCTTGAAGAAGCCGACCTGGATGATGACGGAGGCGGCCTCGACGACGAAAAGGCCGCCGATGATCGCCATCACGATCTCATGCTTGGTCGTCACCGCGACCGTTCCGATCAGGCCGCCCAGCGCCAGCGAGCCGGTATCGCCCATGAAGATCGCCGCCGGCGGCGCATTGAACCAGAGAAAGCCGAGGCCCGCGCCGACCACCGACCCGAGCACCACAGCAAGTTCGCCCGTTCCCGGTACGAAATGGATCTGGAGATATTCCGCGAAGACCGCGTTGCCCGAGAGATAGGCGATGACCCCGAACGACGCCGCCGCGATCATGACCGGCACGATCGCCAGCCCGTCCAGCCCGTCGGTGAGGTTGACGGCATTACCGGCCGCGACCATGACGAAAGCGCCGAAAGGGATGAAGAACCATCCGAGATTGATGATCAGCGCCTTGAAGAAGGGAAAGGCGAGCGAGGAGGAAAAGGGCGGCAAACCCGCCCGCATGATGACCCATGAGGCGACGCAGGCGACAAGGAATTCGAGCGCCAGCCTCGATTTTCCGGAAAAGCCGAGATGCGACTGCTTCGTCACCTTGAGATAATCGTCATAGAAGCCGATCGCGCCGAACGAAAGCGTCACAAGAAGCACCGTCCAGACATAGACGCTGGTGATGTTGGCCCACAGAAGCGAGGAACCGATGATCCCCGACAGGATCATCAGACCACCCATGGTCGGCGTGCCGGCCTTCTTGAAATGCGTTTGCGGACCATCGGCGCGGATCGGTTGCCCCTTTCCCTGCCGGATGCGCAGCGAATTGATGATCATCGGTCCGAAAAGGAAGACGATCAGCGCCGAGGTAATCAGGGCGCCGCCGGTGCGGAAGGTGATGTAGCGAAAGACATTGAAGGCGGAAAAATCGCCCGCAAAGTCACCCAGAAGCATGAGCATGCGTTTTTATTCCCCCGGCAGCCTCGTTCAGGGAAACCCCATCACCCTGTTCGGAGACCGGAAATTGTTTGAGAAGTGTATCGACCAAGCGGGAAAAGCCGATCGCGTTCGACGATTTGACCATCACCACGTCACCCGGCCGGATGGCCTCGATGACGAGCGGCTTCAGTTCCTCCGCGTTTTCGCGGTATTCCATGGCAATCTGTCCGCCAAGCTTCGCGGCAAGCGCTTTCATCTCCTTGCCCGCAAGGAAAACCATGTCCGCCCTCGTGGCGGCGATGATTTCGGCCAGCCCCGCGTGCAGCTTCGCCGAATGCGAGCCGAGTTCCAGCATGTCGCCGAGTACGGCGATACGCCGTCCACCCTCTCCAACCGCCGCCGAAGCGAGCAGTTCGATCGCGGCGCGCATCGACGCGGGATTGGCGTTGTAGCTCTCATCGATCAGCGTGAATGTCCCGTCGGGATGGCTTAGAACGTGACGCTCGCCGCGCCCGCGCTCGGCGCTGAGCGTGGCAAGCGAAGCAGCGACTTTCTCGACATCGGCGCCGGCAAGATGCGCCGCGCCGAGAACGGCGAGGACGTTCTGGATGACGTGCCGCCCAGGCGCACCGACAGTCGCGTCGAAGTCCTCTCCCGCGACGCGGACCTTGATCTTCGATGAGTCCGGCCCGAGTTCCCATGCGAGCAGCCGGTAGTCCGCATTCCCGTGCTCGCCGAATCCCCTGACGTTGAAAACGCCGACGGCGCGCGCCAGCCGCTGCAACAGGCCGTAGCGCTGATCGTCCCGATTCAGAAGAGCGAACCCGCCCTTTTCCAGGCCCTCGAAGATCTCCGCCTTGGCCTTTGCGATCCCGTCCAAATTCTTGAAATAACCGAGATGCGCCGCTGCGATGAGAGTGATGATCGCGATATGCGGCCTGACCAGCTTGACCAGAGGCCTGATCTCGTCCGGGTGGTTCATGCCGATTTCAAAAACACCGTAATCGGTGTCGGCGGGCATGCGGGCGAGCGTCAGCGGCACACCCCAATGATTGTTGAAGGAACGGTCGGAAGCATGGACGCTGCCGACCGACGACAAGACATGCCTGAGCGCCTCCTTGGTGCTGGTCTTTCCGACCGAGCCCGTCACGGCGATGATCTTCGCCGTCGAACGCGCACGCGCCGCGACGCCAAGCCTGGCGAGGGCGGCGAGGACATCGTCGACGACGATCATCGGAATATTGAGCCGACCGAGCGCCGGAAGCTTCTCTTCCGCCACCACGAGGAGCGCCGCGCCGGAAGCAAGAGCCGCGGTGGCGAAATCGTGACCGTCGAATTTCTCGCCCTTGATGGCGAAGAAGGCTTCGCCGCGACGGAGCGTCCGCGTATCGATCGAAATGCCCGTTATGCCGGCCGGCATGGGACCGACGGGACGGCCGCCTGTCGCCTCGACCATGGCCTCGGTGGTCCACAGAAGCGCCGTCATGCCGCCGTCTCCGCCAACGCCCGGCGGGCTTCGCTGCTGTCGGAAAATGGAAGCGTTCGCGAGCCGATCGTCTGGCCCTCCTCATGCCCCTTGCCGGCGATGATCAGCGTGTCGCCCGAGCGCAGCATGCCGATCGCCTCGCGGATCGCCTCATGCCTGTTGCCGATCTCGATCGCGCCGGGTGCGGCTTCCAGTATCGCGCTGCGGATCGCCGCTGGATCCTCGGAACGGGGATTGTCGTCCGTCACGATGACGATATCGGCAAGCCGCGTGGCGATCTCGCCCATGATCGGCCGCTTGCCGCGATCCCTGTCGCCGCCGCAGCCGAAGACCACCACCACGCGCCCCGTCGTGAAGGGACGGACGGCGGACAACACATTTTCGAGCGCATCGGGCTTGTGGGCGTAATCGACATAAACCGGTGCGCCGCCCGCCGCGGCGCCGACGAGTTCGAGCCGGCCGGGCGCGCCTGTCAGATGTTCGAGAGCGGAGAGCGCCACCGCCGTCGGTGTCCCTGTCGAAATCGCAAGTCCCGCCGCAACCAGCGCATTCGATATCTGGAAATCGCCGGCGAGCGGCAGATCGATCTCATGCGTCTCGCCATTCGCGTCGATCTCCGCCCTCTGGCTGGAGCGCTGATGCTCGACGCGCTTCAGGCGGAGATAAGCGCCAGTTCTGCCGACGGTCAGCACGTCGTGGCCGGCGCGCCGCGCGACGTCGATCGTCGCTTCCGACCATTTGTCGTCGGCGAAAATGACGGCCGGCGCACCCTTCGGCAGCAAGTCTTCGAAAAGCCGCATCTTGGCGCGGTGGTAATCCTCGACCGTCGGATGATAATCCATATGGTCGCGTCCGAGATTGGTGAAGGCGGCCGCCGCGAGCCGGACGCCATCCAGCCGATGCTGGTCGAGGCCATGACTGGAGGCCTCCATCGAAAGATGCGTCACACCGCCATCCGCCAGTTCGGCAAGCAGCCTGTGGAGCGCAA
>JBQCEL010000045.1:0-4686 GCA_051960255.1 Rhizobiaceae bacterium | reverse complement strand
AAATGGCGGCTGCGGTTCTCGATACGACGGTGGCCCATATCGACGAGAAATTGAAGGAAGGGCATTCCTCGGAGAAAGTGCCCGTCCGGATTCCCGTTTATGTCGCCTATTTCACCGCATGGCCGGATCAATCCGGAAAAGTAAACTACTACAACGACATCTATGGACGCGATGACAAGATAGAAGCGGCAATCGCGAAAGTCGAAGCCGTGCGCGAGCCGCAGGATGTGGATTTGACGGGCGCGGTGCAGCGAGAGCCCCTGGCTCCGCCGAAATCCTGATCTGGCGAGAGGTGCCACCGTCCATTTTTGTTGGTGCGTCTTTCGACGCTCACCCTCTGGGCTTGCGCCTCAGGAAAAGGAGATCGGCGCCCATAGCTCAGCATGAGAGCTTGGCGCAACCGTCAGTATCGTGAGGGCTTAATACCAGCGGGCCTCATCCTGATAGGCGAGCGGAGCGAGCCTCGAACGACGCGCTGCAACGATGAGAGATCAAAACAGTAGAGGCCGTTGATCAGTCGTGGCCGCGGCGGGCTTTCTGGCGCTCGACCGCCAATTGCTGCTCGACCGTCGGCTGGACCGGACCAGGCTCCACATAGCGGGATTCGACGCTCATCGGCGAGCCGCCGCACGCTGCGAGGGGGATGAGAAGCATTGTCGCAGCGACGAGTTGAGCAGTAACGATTGCCATGCCGAGTGTGGAACGGCCGATCCTGCCCGTCAAATCATCGAAGCCGTGCCACATAGATGTCTCCAGGCCAGATACGCCATCCGGGGATGGTGGGCGATGCAGGGATTGAACCTGCGACCCCACCCGTGTGAAGGGTGTGCTCTCCCGCTGAGCTAATCGCCCGTTCCGAAGCCTTCCGGCTGAACGCGTCGCGATATAATGGCCGCCGGGGTGACAAGTCAACGGTTCTTGTCGCCTCCAGCACACAAGATCATTATCAGGTTTTGAGGCGATAGCCGGTCTTGAAAATCCAGGCGATGATGGCGAGGCAGATCACCAGGAACGCGACCGTCATGCCGAGGCTGATCCCGACGGTCACGTCCGCCAGCCCGTAAAAGCTCCAGCGGAAGCCGCTGATCAGATAGATCACGGGATTGAAAAGCGTGATCTTCTGCCAGAGCGGCGGCAGCATGTGGATGGAGTAGAAGCTTCCGCCCAAGAAGGTCAGCGGCGTGACGATGAGAAGGGGGATCAGTTGCAGCTTTTCGAAGCCATCGGCCCATATGCCGATGATGAAGCCGAACAGGCTGAACGTCACGGCCGTCAGGACGAGGAAAAGCAGCATCCAGAAAGGATGTTCGATGCGGAGCGGCACGAACAGGCTCGCCGTTCCGAGAATGATCAGGCCGAGGATGATCGATTTCGTCGCCGCGGCGCCGACGTAGCTGACGACGATCTCGAAGTAGGAGATCGGCGCCGACAGCAATTCATAGATCGTGCCGACGAATTTCGGGAAGTAGATGGCGAAGGAGGCGTTGGCGATGCTCTGCTGCAAAAGGGTGAGCATGATAAGCCCCGGCACGATGAAGGCGCCATAGGTAACGCCTTCGACCTGGCTGATGCGCGAGCCGATCGCCGCGCCGAAGACCACGAAATAGAGCGATGTTGAGATGACCGGCGACACGAGGCTCTGCAGGAGCGTGCGCCCCCAGCGCGCCATTTCATAGCGATAGATCGCGCGGATGCCGTAAAGATTCATTGCGCGTCCCTCACCAGGCTGACGAAAATGTCTTCGAGCGAACTTTGGCTGGTCTGCAGATCGCGGAAACGGATGCCGGCTTGGCTGACAGCCGCGAGGAGAGCAGTGATGCCGGTCCGCTCGCCGCGCGTGTCGTAGGTGTAGACCAGTTCGTTGCCGCCGGACGCGAGTTCGAGATTGTATTCGGAAAGTTCAGCGGGAACGATTTCAAGCGGCTCATGCAGCTGCAGCGTCAATTGCTTCTTGCCCATGCGCTGCATCAACTCTGATTTTTCCTGTACAAGGATCAGTTCGCCCCTGTTGATAACGCCCACCCGGTCCGCCATCTCCTCCGCCTCCTCGATATAATGGGTGGTGAGGATGATGGTGACGCCGGTGGCGCGGAGCCGGCGTACGAGTTCCCACATGTCGCGCCTCAGATCGACATCGACGCCGGCGGTCGGCTCGTCGAGGAAGAGGATCGACGGTTCATGCGCCAGCGCCTTCGCGATCATGACGCGGCGCTTCATGCCGCCGGAGAGCGTCCTGATGCGGTTGTCCTTCTTGTCCCACAGGGACAGGTCGCGCAGGATTTTTTCGATATGAGCCGGATTCTTCGGCTTCCCGAAAAGGCCGCGGCTGAAGCTGACGGTCGCCCAGACCGTCTCGAACATATCCGCGGTCAGTTCCTGTGGAACGAGGCCGATGAGCGAGCGGGCGCCGCGATAGTCGCCGAGGATATCGTGTCCCGCGGCGCGAACCATGCCGGTCGAAGGATTAACGATGCCGCAGATGATGCTGATCAGCGTCGTCTTGCCGGCGCCGTTGGGGCCGAGAAGGGCGAAAATCTCGCCGCGCCTGATATCGAGATCGATCGTCTTCAGGGCCTGGAAGCCGGACGCATAGGTCTTCGTCAGGCCGGCGATCGAAATCACTGGTTCATCGGCGAGATTGGCGTGATCGGCGGAGAAAGGCTTTTGAACATTCATGCGGAGCGTCGCCAATTGATCGTGGAGGCTATTTAGGCGACCGGTGCGGTTTTTGCGACTGGCAGCGGGCGCGAAATGTCAGCAGTATTGCGAGGCTTGAAATCGGTAAGCGCCATAATGACGACTGGCGCGGACGCAGGCCGACAGACCTTCTCCAAAAAATTGCTGTGCAGCTTCGCGTCGATCATCTAATTTCCCGAAGGGGCTGTGTCGATGACGCAAGGCGTCGGGAGAGGATATCATGCTCTGGAGAGGCCGCCGGCAAAGCGACAACATCGAGGATCGCCGTGGCGATGATGGCGGATTTCCTGGCGGTTTCGGCGGCGACGATGGCCCAGGCGGCGGTTTCCGCATCCCGATCGGCAGGACGGCGGGCGGTGGCCTCAGTATATCCGGCATCATCGTCCTGATCGTGCTCTTCTTCGTCTTGAAGGCGATCGGCGTCGATCCGATGCAGATATTGGGGCAGGGCGATATGACTGGCGGTCAGGGCGGCCAGACCATGTCCAGCAACCGGCCAGCGGCCAATGACGAGATGAAACAGTTCGTCGCGACCGTGCTGGCCGAAACGGAAGACACCTGGAGCGGCATCTTCAAATCACAGGGCATGACGTACCAGGACCCAAAGCTCGTCCTGTTCAACGGTTACACGCAGAGCGCCTGCGGAACGGCGCAGAGGGCGATGGGACCGTTCTATTGCCCAAACGACCGCAAGGTCTATCTCGACACCGCTTTCTTCCGGCAACTGGCGCAGCAATTCCACGCATCAGGCGACTTCGCTCAGGCCTATGTCATCGCCCATGAGGTCGGTCATCATGTGCAGAACCTCGTCGGCATCCTGCCGAAATTCAATCAGATGCGGCAGAGCATGAGCAAAACGCAGGAGAATGCGATGTCTGTCAGGGTCGAGTTGCAGGCGGACTGTTTTGCCGGCATCTGGGCGCATTTCACCGATCAGAAAGGCATCCTCGAAAAGGGCGATGTCGACGAGGCGCTGAACGCCGCGTCGCAAATCGGCGACGACACGCTGCAGAAGGAAACGCAGGGCTATGTCGTGCCCGACAGCTTCACGCATGGCACCTCGGCCGAGCGCAAGCACTGGTTCCAGACCGGATACCAGTCCGGCAAGCTCTCGGCCTGCGATACGTTCAATAACCCGATTTGATCGCGGTTGTCACATGGGTCGTGGCGGCCGCGGATGTTAGCATGAAGATTATTGAACGTTTCGGCCGTTGTTGCGGCCGGACCGCTCGCCTATAACCGTCGCCCGCTCGCGCCGGCGGAAAACGGCGATCCAGTTTTGGAAGAGAGCATGATCGACGCCGCCACCCGGAGGCGGGGCCTTATCCTCGTCTTCACCACGCTTTTGCTCGATATCATCGGCTTCGGCATCATCATGCCGGTGCTGCCGGCTTATCTCAGCGAACTCACGGGCGTCAGCATCAGCGAGGCCGCGATCGAAGGCGGCTGGCTGTTCTTCGTGTATGCGGCGATGCAGTTCTTCTTTGCCCCGGTCATCGGTAATTTGAGCGACCGTTTCGGGCGAAGGCCGGTCCTGCTCGCCTCCGTGCTGACCTTTTCGGTCGACAATTTCATCTGCGCCATCGCGTGGTCCTATCCGATGCTCTTCATCGGCCGTGTGCTCGCCGGCATCAGCGGCGCGAGCTATTCGACCTCGTCGGCGTTCATTGCCGATGTCAGCAATGACGAGAACCGCGCCAAGAATTTCGGCCTGCTCGGGATTGCGTTTGGAGTAGGCTTCGTCATCGGCCCGGTGCTCGGCGGCCTGCTCGGCACGTTTGGCCCGCGCGTCCCGTTCTATTTCGCAGCCGCGCTCGCCTTCATCAATTTCCTGGTCGGGTCCATTCTTCTGCCGGAAACGCTTCCACAGGAGCATCGCCGCGCCTTCGACTGGCGGCGCGCCAGCCCGCTCGGCGCGCTCAGGCAGATGCGCCACTATCCCGGTATTGGATGGATCGGCCTGGTCTTCTTCCTCATGACGCTCGGCCA
>JBQCEL010000044.1:0-20207 GCA_051960255.1 Rhizobiaceae bacterium | reverse complement strand
ATCTATTTGACCACGGTCGGCTACGGGACGGGCGCCCTGCTCGGCCGGGGCATAAAGACGGTCAAGGCCGTGCACTGGCGCGAGGAACTCGGCCTCGCCCAGGCCATGTGGGTGATCGAGGCCGAGAAGATGGGTCCCTTCATCGTCGAAAGCGACATGAAAGGCGACAGCCTGTTCGAGCGCGAGAACGCCAAGATCGAGAAGAACCTCGCTCGTGTCTACGAGGGAACGAAGCCGGCCGTCCTTCGCCGCTTCGGCGAAACCGACGACAGGAGCGACGAAGTCATCGGCTGACCGTTCGAGGCCGCTTCCCCTCCATCTGCCTCACCTGGCGTGGCGCGGAAGAATCACCCTTACGGACAATTCAAAAGGAGAGACGATGTTCGTCGACGAGCGAATCTACACCCTGCACGCAGGGCAGGTCCCGACCTTTCTCAAGCTCTACGAAGAGGAGGGAATGGAATGTCAGGTCCGCATTCTGGGCAAGATGGTCGGCTACTACTACACGGATTTCGGCCCGCTGAACCAGATCGTGCATATGTGGGGCTATGAAAGCCTCGACGACCGTTTCGAGCGCCGCAAAGCGCTGCAGGCCTCGCCCGAATGGCAGGCCTATGCACGCAAGATGCGGCCGCTGGTCGTCAATGTCGAGAACAAGCTGCTGGTCCCGGCCCCCTTCTTCAAGGTCCCCTGAGGCCCGATCGGGTTCAACCAATCGTATTGCGATCTACGCGAAGGCGAACGCCTCGCGGGCGAAGAGAAGGACGCCCGAAACGAACATCAGCCCGATGATCAGCCGCCGGAACTGGTCGTCCGTCAGCTTGTGGTAGATGATAATGCCGATCTGGGCGGCGATCATGGCGACCGGCACGGCGATCGCGACAAGCAGAAGCACGTGCGGCGTATAGGTGCCCTTCAAGGCGAGAACGGTCGTCGTCAACGCGAGGACCGCGACGTTGAAAGGCTGCAGGACGGCGCGCTGCTCCATCTTCGTCCATGGCCGCATGGCGCACCACATGGTCGGAAGCGCGCCGGAGAGGGACGCCGCGCCGCCGAGAACGCCTCCCGAAAGCCCGATGAGGCAATCGATCAAGGGCGTCGGCCGCTCGAAGCGCGGCAGCGAGCGCCGCGCGACGAAGAAAGCGCCGTAGAGCATGAGGAAGAGCGCGATCGTGATCTTCAGCGCGCCGGCGCTTATCACCGCCAGTATCGCCGTTCCGAAGGGGACACCGATGAAGGCCGGCACGAGAAAGCGCGCAAGTCTGCCGGGATTTGCCACAATCCCTTCGCGAACGACAATGAGGCCCTGTACGCCGCTCGTGATCGACATGATCACCACCACCGCCACGGCTTCCGGCGGCGGTATGATTTGCAGCAAAAAGCCGAGCGAGAAGAGCGCCGTGCCAAAACCCGCCAATCCGTTGACGAGGCCTCCCGCCGTAGCGCCGGCGATGAGAAAAAGGAGAAAATGCGGGCTCACTTCGGCGGGGCCTCCTCGGCAGGCGATTGATCGGAGTGGTAAAGGCGGATCGCTTCAAGGAAATTGTCGTGGACTTCCCGGATCATCCGGACCTTGACGCTGTCGCCGCGGCAGATCAGCCCGAGGCTGCGCATGAAATCGCGGCCGCTGCCGAGCGGCAGGTGCTTGAGCGACAGGGGGTTCATGGAGACGCAGGGACGCGGCGCGATGGAAACGCCGATGTTGAAAAGCACCATGCTCGATATCGCTTCGAGATTTTCGAGTTCCATGCTCTCGCGCACCGAGATCTTCTGCTCCTGAAGCCAGGTTTCGATCATCCCGCCGACCACCGCATGGCGGGAGAAGCGGATAAAGGGCTGGGTGCGCAGCAGATGGATGGGATCGTCGCTTTCGACCTCTTGCGCGGCGAGAAGTTCCATCGGCTCCTGCGCGATGTCGAACCAGATCAAATTGTCGGGAATGAAATGCGGTTTCGACACGACGGCGAGGTCCACGGCCCCCCGTTCCACCTGCCGGATCAGGTCGAGCGTCAGGCCCGGAACGACATTGACATGGAGATGCGGATAGCCGGCCTTGAGGCGGGCGATCGTCATCGGCACGAGACCGGTAAGCGTGGTCGGCACGGCGCCGAGCGAAAGCACGCCCTGAAGTCCGGAATCGCCCAGAACCGATGGTATAATACCCTCATAGGCTGCGACGACTTCCCTGGCCTTTGCGACGAGGGCATGGCCGACGGGGGTCAGTTCAGGCGTGCGGCGCGAGCGGTCGAAGAGCGTCACACCCCATTCCTCTTCCAGCGCCTTCATCTGCTGGCTGACGGCTGCGTGCGTCAGGAAGACGGCGTCGGCGGCAGCGCTGAAAGTGCCGTTTTCTTCAACGGCGATCAGCGTCCTCAGCATTCGGATGGTCAAGCAGCCCTCGTCATTCTGAAAGATAAACTTTCAGAAACTGTTAGAATTTGTGCCTTTAATAAAAAAGCTCTTTCTCATACTTTTCCCCAAACGGCTCTGGACGCAAGAGGCATCATCCCTTTTGAATGGAAAGGCTCAACAGGAGGAAGTGTGGCGCGGGCGCTTTGGAAGACGTCGCGGCAGATGACGCTCCGGCTTCGCGAAAGGGCGTCATTTCTTGTCCTGCCGTCCCGGCCTGATCGGTCAGTAGCGCCGGCGCACATCCCCGGAGACGCGTGCCTTTGAAGAACCCCGTGCCCAGAACAAATTTGCGCTGTGTCGGAGGACAATGGAAAGACATCCGGCGCTTGGGTGTTTTTGACCGTGCTATAGGCGGGAGATCGAGCGGCGGCTCCTTTCGAGCCGCGAATTGAACGAAATGGTCAGGTGCAACCCGCTGCCGGGTCGCGTCGCAAGTCTCTGGGAGGAGCGATGACCAACGAACCCTTGCTCAGCGTCAAAGGTGTGACGCTGCAATACAAGACCCCTTCGGTGCGCGTGACCGCGACCTATCGCGTCAGCTTCGATGTGCTGCAAAGCGATCGGTTTATCCTGCTTGGCCCGTCCGGTTGCGGCAAGTCGACATTGCAGAAGGCGGTCGCCGGCTATCTGGAGCCTGTCGAGGGCGAGATCAGGCTGAAGGGGCGGCCGGTGAAAGAGCCCGGCCCCGACCGCATGATGGTCTTCCAGGAATTCGACCAGTTGCTGCCGTGGAAAACCGTCAGGCAGAACATCGCCTTTCCGCTCGAAACCGCCACCAAGCTTTCCAAAAGCGAAATCGAAGATCGCGTCATGCACTATGTCGAGAAGGTCGGCCTTTCCAAATTCGCCGATAGCCATCCACACACGCTGTCGGGGGGCATGAAGCAGCGTGTCGCGATCGCGCGCGGAATGGCGATGGAACCCGACATTCTGCTGATGGACGAGCCTTTCGCGGCGCTCGACGCGCTGACGCGGCGGAAGATGCAGGATGAACTTCTGGCGCTCTGGGAAGAGACACGCTTCACGGTACTGTTCGTCACGCACTCCATCGCCGAGGCGATCAAGATCGGAAACCGGATTCTTCTGCTCTCCCCCCACCCCGGCCGCGTCAGGGCCGAGCTGAACAGCGCTTCCACGCCTGCGGAGGCAGCGGAACTCGAACGGGAAATTCACGAACTTCTCTTCCTTGAGCCGCTAGAGGAGGAAGCCCATGCCTAAAGACGCGCTCATGTTACGACCGGCAAACATGACGCCGGAGGAAGCCTCCGGTGCTCAGCAGGCGCTGCGGCCTGAAATCCGGCCTGTCGAAGGTTCGGAACTGCCCGGACAGATCACCGTCGTGGAAAGGCCGCTTTCCATTTGGGAAACGCTCTACAATGACGGCTCGGTCCGCAAGCTCATTATCATCGTCTTCCTCGCGGTCGCCTGGGAAGCCTATGGGCGCTACCTTCATAACGATCTTCTGTTCCCGACCTTCAGCGCCACCATTTCCGCGTTCGCGCATGGGATACTGACGGGGGAACTCCTGGCGCGCGCGTGGGGGTCCATTCAGGTCCTTCTGATCGGCTATGCGGCGGGCATTCTGTTCGCCGCCCTTCTGACCGCGATCGCCTTGGCCTCGCGTATCGGGACCGATTTGCTCGAAACGCTGACGGCGATGTTCAGCCCCTTGCCGGCCATCGCGCTTTTGCCGCTTGCGCTGATCTGGTTCGGCCTTGGCACAGGCAGTCTCGTCTTCGTCCTCATCCATTCCGTGACATGGGCCATCGCCTTGAACACCCATTCCGGCTTCCTCTCGGTCAGCCGCACGCTCAAGATGGTCGGACGCAATTACGGCCTGCGGGGCTTCGGCTTCATCACCAAGATACTGATTCCCGCCGCCTTCCCGAGCATCCTCACCGGTCTCAAGATCGGCTGGGCTTTCGCCTGGCGCACCTTGATCGCGGCCGAACTCGTCTTTGGCGTCAGTTCCGGCTCCGGCGGCCTTGGCTGGTACATCTTCGAAAACAAGAACGAACTGGCGATCCCGAACGTCTTTGCCGGCCTTTTGACCGTCATCCTGATCGGGCTTGCGGTGGAGAATATCGTGTTCCGCACCATCGAGCGCAGGACGATTCATCGCTGGGGAGCCCAGCAATGATGGAAGAGGCACGAAAAGGCCTTTTCCGCGCATAAAATACCTAACCGGAGGAGATTGAAAGCATGAAGAAAAGAATGGCGATGATTGCGGCGGTTTCCGCGGCGATGCTCACGGCATCGGTAGGCGCGTCTTTCGCGGATGTGACGACGGTGAGGCTGGCGAAGGAATTCGGCGTTGGATACCTGCCGCTCTCGGTCATGCAGAAGCAGAAGCTCCTGGTGAAAAACGCCAAGAAGGAAGGGCTCGATATAGAGACGAAATGGCTGCGCTTCACAGGCGGCGCGGCTATGAACGACGCCCTGCTTTCCGGCAGTCTCGACATCGCGGCAGGCGGCGTCGGGCCGATGCTGACCCTCTGGTCACGCACGCAGAGCAATTACGGCTTCAAGAGTCTCGGCACGCTCGATTGCATGCCGCTCGAACTCGTATCGGTGAACCCGAAGGTCAAGAAGCTGGCCGACTTCACGTCCAGCGACCGCATCGCACTGCCGGCGGTCAAGACCTCGATCCAGGCCGTGACGTTGCAGATGGCGGCGAAGAAGGCCTTCGGCGCTGCTAACGCCCAGAAGCTCGATAAACTCACTGTCTCGATGGGGCATCCCGACGCGCTGCTTGCCATGCTCGGCGGCAAGTCCGGCATCACGGCGCATTTCGGCTCCCCGCCCTTCCAGAACATAGAATTGAGGGACAAGCGGGCGCACGTTGTCGTCAACAGCTATGATGTGCTTGGCGGACCCCACACCTTCAATCTGACCTGGGCTTCCAAGAAATTCGTCGAGGGCAACCCGAAAATCGCAAAGGCCTTCGTGGAAGCGCTGAACGAGAGCTTGGCCTTCATCAAGGCGAATCCGGAAAAGGCAGCCGATATCTGGATGAGCGAGGAGAAGACGCCGCTCACCAAGGAGGAGATCGTCGCGATCATCAAGGGTAAGGACGTCATATGGACGGCCAAGCCGAAGAACATGTTGCCTTATCTGCATTTCATGCATCAGATCGGTCTCGTGAAGAACACGACCGACAATGCGAGTGACCTGTTCTTTCCTGTCACGAAAGAGGCCAACGAAGGCTGAAAAACGTCTCCCGAACTATGCTGGCTTCGGGAAAGGCAGAATATGGTCAACAGCTATGGCGTGACGTGTGAATCCCTTCACGCGTCGCGCCATAAGCCTGTAAGGGGTACGGCAGCCCAGTTGGCGCAAACCATTTTTCTTGCCACCGCGCGGCACGTTTGATTATCTGTTTCAAACAGCGCATGGAGAGGAGCCATGCCAGGCGCCACCATAGCATGCGTGATCTGCAACCAGCCTGCTCGCGCCGCGCCGGTCTTCGCTGATTTCCTGCACTTCGACTGTACCGCATGCGGTCAGTTCAGGGCGTCCGCCTCCTTTATCGAGCAGGCCAAAGACCTGCCGATGGATGCGAGGCGCCAGGCTCTCCAAAACGCCGTCGTCAGGGCGCAATACGGCGCGATGTCGGTTGTAACGACATATGACGTTCCTTAGGCGGTCGGGATAGGAACCGCCACCCCATTTAGCGCTATCGGAACTTATCCGCTAGGACTATCATTGATGGGGCAGGAGGTGCTCTCATGCCGAAGGACAACACGCCTGAACCGACTCCAGCCGAAATCGAAAGCGATATTCGTCGACTCAAGGAGATGGAGACGGACACCAATCCGGAAACCAGGAATCGGATTGATCGCGAGGTCGGGGAACTCCGGAGAGAGAAAGAGCAGATAGAGCGCAAAAGGCGCGGCTGATTCTCTTTCTTTGCGCTCACGGGCCTGTATTTGCGCGAGGCTGCGGGCTTCGCCTTCACGAATATGAAAGTCCGCCGCTCGGCGTTCCGCCATTCATTGGCGGATATGCTGCAATCTTCGATTGGCGGGGGAACTCCCGCCCGAAAACGACGTTTGGTGGTGTTGCCCCACAAGAAGGGCCGAGGAGGACGTCATGACCAGCAGGCATCAATTCGATGTTCCGGTTTTCGTCGTATTTCACGACGAGCAGGAGCGGATATCCTCTGTTGCGGACGCCATGGACTTTCTGCATCGCTGGCCCCTCGATCGCAGAGGTCCGATTTATCGCACCGCCGTGAACGCCTGCGCCGCAGTCAAGGCCGGCCGGCTGCGTGTCGACGACGGACGGCGGGCTTTCATCGGGTTTGCGAGGGCGACCAATATATTCGACCGGGATATGCCCGGCATCGAGATCAGGTCGAGGACAGTCGTTTCCTACCCAAAAGGAACGTTGTAGTTACAAGCGACCGGCTTCGATGATCCGCTGCAGGAAGGCGCGCGTACGCTCTTCGCTCGGGTTGCTGAAGATTTGCGCGGGCGGTCCCTCCTCATGCACCTTGCCGCCATAGAGGAAGCAGATCTTGCTGGCCACCTCGCGCGCGAAACCCATCTCATGGGTGGCGAGAAGCATGGTCATGCCTTCGGCCGCCAGATCGCGCACGATATTGAGCACTTCAGAGACCAATTCGGGGTCAAGCGCCGAGGTGATCTCGTCGAGCAGCAGGACCATAGGCCCCATCGCCAGGGCACGCACGATCGCGACGCGCTGCTGCTGACCGCCCGACAGGCGATCGGGATATTCCTGGGCCTTGTGCTCCAGCCCGATCCTTTTCAACAGACGGAGCGCCTTGGCCTCCGCCTCGGCCCGGCTTTCGTTCAGCACCTTGACCGGCGCCAGCGTCACATTCTCCAGCACCGTCATGTGCGGGAACAGATTATAGCTTTGGAACACGATGCCGACGTCGCGGCGCAGCGCATTCACATCGACGCCCGGTCCGGACATTCGGTCGCCATGGATGCGGATTTCGCCGCCCTGAATGGTTTCGAGGCCGTTCATGCAGCGCAGCAGCGTCGACTTCCCGCAGCCTGAAGGCCCGATCAGGCAGACCACCTGATGCTCCTCGACTTCGAGGCTGAGGCCGTTGAAGACCTTGAACTCCCCATAGCTCTTGGTGATGTTGCGGATTTCGATCATCGCCATGGTGCGGAAAGCCTCTCAAGTGCCGCCGGCGCGCATGCGGCGCTGATCACGCTCGATCAACCTGTCGACGAGGCGAGTCTGCGGGATGGTGATGAGGATGAACAGGAGAGCGACCGTGGTGACAGGCGAAAGGTTGAAATGGTTGGAGGCGATGATCCTGGCCTGATTGAAGGCGTCGATCGAGCCGATGACATTGACCAGCGCCGTATCCTTCTGCAGGCCGATGAAATCGTTAAGCAGCGGCGGGATGATTCGGCGCACCGCCTGGGGAACGACGACGTAACGCAAGGTCTGCATATAGGACAGGCCGAGCGAACGGGCGGCCGCCACCTGGCTCCAATGGATGCTTTCGATGCCGGAACGGTAGACTTCGGCGACATAGGCGCCGTAGGTTAGGGTCAGGGCCAGGATGGCATAGGATTCCGGCGACAAATCCTTCAACACCGGAAGGCCGGTCAGCGGGATGCCGAAGCCGATCAGATAGATGTTGATGATCGCCGGCAGGCCGCGGAACATATCGGTGTAGATCGTCGAAATCAGCCGGACCGGGCGGGCGGCATCCCCCGGAAGAAGCCGGGCGATGGCCACGATCAGCCCCCAGATGAGGACGAGGATCTCCGCCACAACGAAGATGTAGATGTTGGTCCAGAAGGCCTTGAGCGTGAGCCCAAGCGAACTGCCGATCAACGAAACTTGAAAGAAGGTGCGGCTTACGGCGAGATCGTTGGCGATGAAGAACTGGGCGATACCCAGGAGGATCACCACGACCGCGGCATATCCGAACGTGACATACGCGTCTTCGCGCGAGGCAGCGTTCGCCACCCGCGCGCCGACGACATCCTTGCCTGCCAGCGCTCCTTTCGCGCTCTGCGCTTGCCGCCAGGATTGCACGGCAGGACGGAGCAGCATCAGCACGGCGACCCCGCAGAGCACCAGGATCGCCGTAGTGGCAACGCTTTCCGATTTGACGGACGCCAACGCGGAATGGATGCCGTTCAGCGTCGACCATGTCGCAAGGATCACAAGAACGGCGATGCCGAGCGCCGTGGCCGACCATCCCGTCGGGTCCCTGGGGGTCGTTCCGGCCGCCCATTGCCGGTCGCTGCCGAGAAGACCGGCCCCGGAAACACCTTCTCGGCCGTCATCGGTTGATGCCATCAGGCCGATGCCTCTTACGCGATCAGGGCTTGATATAGGGGATCTTGGTCGGATCCGCGCCCCATGCATCGGCCAGATATTTCTGCGCCAGCTTGTTCAGGGTGCCGTCTTTCTTTAGCGATTCGATGATCTTGTCGAAGGCTTCCTTGTTCGGGGAGTCCTTGGGATAAAGCGCGCCATAGGATTCGCCGGTATGATACTGATCCGGCACTTTCAGAGCGCCATGCGATTGCGAAGCGGCGCCGAGCACGATCGACGTATCGTGAATGATCGCATCGACCTGGTTCGCCATCAACGCCGTGTCCATGCCGCCCATATCGGGGAAGACCTTCACTTCCTTCGGATGGAGATGCTCGGCGACGAACGCGGCTCCGGTTGTTCCGCGCATGACCGCGACCCGCATATTCTTGAGCGCGTCCTTGTTGAAGGTCTCGTTTTTCTTGACCATGACGCCGATGTCGGAATCGAAATAGGGCACGGAAAAGCTGACCACTTTCTTGCGTGCCGGCGTGATGGAGATTTCCGCAAGCGCGAGATCGAAATTCTTCGTCTGGCCGGCGACCAGAGCGTCGAAGGAGACGTTGACGACCTTCACCTTGTCGAGGCCGGCCCGGTAGGCAATGTTGGCCGCCATGCAATATTCGTAGCCGTCCTTGATGGCATCCGGCGAATCGCCGTTCCACCAGCCGGGCGCCGGCAGGTTGGTCTCGACCGTCAACTGGCCGGGAATGGCCGGCTTAATGGACACCGAACCCTTCGTTCCCGTCACTTCGCAATTGCCGATCGTAGCGGCGCCGGCAAACGATACGACCGCGAGCGTCGACGCGATCGCCGCCCCGACGGTAGCGACGCTTTTCAACCAAGAATTCATATGTAGTCCTCCCTTTTCAAATCCCATATTCCAGCCGACGCCTTTGACGGCTGCCGTTTTCCAGTTCGCGCGGCCACGATTTCTTGGGGATCGGTTTCCGCTCATTTGCCCCTTTGTGGTTCAAACAGTCGCAAAAGACAAGCGCGGAGATGTCCTGCCGAAAATGGATGGCGGCGATATCGCTGGAAGCATGGGCCACTTGCCGCCAAATATCCGGCCGAACTTGCGGAAAGTGCGATGCTCGGCTACCCCGTATCCATGACGACGCATCGCTTTATCGCCACCGAATGGCACAATGTGCTGGGCACGCTCCCTCCCGCGATCGCCATTGCCTCGGGCGATGTCGTGATCACCGAGACGATTGATTCCCATGGCATCGACAAGGATGGCGTGGCGCGCGCTCCCGAGCCGAACCCGATGAACGGCCCGATCTTCGTGACCGGGGCGGAGCCCGGCGACGCGCTCCGAGTCGAGATCTTGCGCATGACGCCGATCCGGGCAACCGGCTGGACGCGTGGCGCACTCGCCGGCAATGTCGTCGATCCGGAATTCGTGCGCGGCCTGCCGCCGCGCGACAAGATCAACTGGCGGATCGACCGGCAGGGACTGACGGTAACGCTGGATCCGGCCGTTCCGGGCCTTGAGGATCTCGTGCTGCCGCTTGAGCCGATGATCGGCTGCTTCGGCGTGGCGCCCGCCATCGGGCAGGCTTTTTCCACCGCGACGAGCGCCGAGAATGGCGGCAACATGGATTATCGCGGCTTTTGCCCCGGCGCGATCGCTTGGTTTCCCGTCGCGGTTCCCGGCGCGCTGTTCTTCCTCGGCGATTGCCACGCCAAGCAAGGCGATGGCGAGATCGTCGGCACCGGGATCGAGACCTGCTTCGAGGTCGAACTGCGGCTGACGGTGGAAAAGAACCGCAACCTCGTCTGGCCGCGCGGCGAGAACGCCACCGACATCTTCTCGGTCGGCAACGCGCGGCCTCTCGACCAGGCGCTGCAACATGCGACGACCGACATGTTCAACTGGCTGACCGCCGATTTCGGGCTGAGCCCCGCGGCAGCGAGCCACCTCATGGGCCAGGTCGTCCGTTACGACGTGGCCAACGTCTTCGATCCGGCCTACACCATGGTCTGCCGCATCGAAAAGAAATGGCTGCCGAAGCGGTAAAACCGGGCGTCGGCGCTATCGGCCGGCACGGCGCTCCCACGAGTGATCATTCGCCGTACGGCACCCAGATGTTCTTGACCTGCGTGGCGCGGGAAAGGAAGTGCCGGCCCTGGCCTTCCGGTCCCGCCCAGTCGCGCGCCGCGCCGTCCTCGGTCCAGCTCTGCTTGAGATTGCCGGCGGAGGCTTCTTCGACCATCTTCGCCCCGGCTGCTGTACCGAAATACCAGACCGCCTCGACATCGTCATGCTCGGCGAGCGTCTTCATCAGAACGTCGCGTTCGCCGGTGACGATGTTGACCACCCCGCCCGGCACGTCCGACGTGTCGAGAAGCTGGTAGAAATCGGTCGCGGCGAGCGGATGCGTCTGCGACGGCACGGCAACGACGCGGTTGCCCATGGCAAGCGCCGGCAGGACCAGAGAGACGAAGCCGAGCAGCGGAAAGGCGGTCGGGCAGGCGATGCCGATGAGGCCGAGCGGCTCGTTCATCGCCAGCGTCACATGGACCGATTTCGTCTGGTGCACCGCGCCGTCGAACTTGTCGGCCTGCGCGGCATACCAGAAGATACGGCGGATCGCGGTCTCGACTTCCGCGCGCGCGGCAGCTCCCGCTTTGCCGAAGCTCTTCAGCCGGTCCTCGAAATCGGCGACGCGGGCGGAAAGGTTCTCGGCGAGATAATAAAGCACCTGGGCGCGGTTGTGGCCGGTTTGCGCGCCCCAGCTGCCGGCCTCTTGCGCCGCCTCAACGGCGTTGCGGATATCCTTGCGGTTGCCAAGGCCGGCGAGGCCGACCGGCTGGCCCTTCGCGCCGAGAACAGCATAGGAATAGCCGCTGTCGGGGCGCGCCTGCTTGCCGCCGACATAGAGCTTCGCGGTGCGGTCGATGCCGATCGCGGCAATCGCGCCCGCCGGTGTCGCGACAGGGGCGGCGGGTACTTCTTCCGACTTGCGCGGCTTCGGCGCGGGATGGCGCAGATAGGCGGCCATGCCTTCGCGCCCGCCTTCACGTCCGAAACCGCTTTCTCGATAGCCGCCGAAGCCCGCGCCGGCGTCGAAAATATTGACCGAGTTGATCCAGACCACGCCGGCCTTCACCTTCGCCGCGATGTCGATCGCCAGATTGATGTTTTCCGACCAGACGGAAGCGGCAAGGCCGTAGCGCGTATTATTGGCGAGATCGACGGCGTCTTCCGGCGTGCGGAACGGCGTCAGCGTCACGACCGGCCCGAAGATTTCCTCGCTGGCCAGGATCGAGGCCGGCTCGACCTCCGTCGCGAGCGTCGGCGGGAAGAAGCAACCCTTGGGCGCGGTGCCCTGAAAGAGTTTTACACCCTCGGCGACGCCCTGTTCGACCAGCCTCCTGATGCGATCGAGCTGCACCGGGTGGACAATCGGCCCGATATCGGTCGATTTGTCCAGCGGATCGCCGGTGATGAGTTTGCCCAGCCGCCGGCGCAGGAGGTCTTCCAGTTGGGGCGCGATTGTCTCTGCGGCGAGGATGCGCGACCCGGCGCAGCAGACCTGGCCCTGATTGAACCAGATCGAATCGACAACGCCCTCGACGGCGGCGTCGAGATCGGCGTCGGCGAAGACGATGAAGGGCGACTTGCCGCCGAGTTCCAGCGTCAGCCCCTTGCCCGAGCCGGCGGTGCGCTGGCGGATGACCCGCCCGACCTCGGTCGAGCCGGTGAAGGCGATCTTGTCGATATTCCCGTGATCGACGAGCGCCGCGCCGGTCGCCCCATCGCCGGTGACGATGTTGAGAACACCTTTCGGAAGCCCGGCCTCATTGGCGATCTCCGCGAAGGCGAGCGCCGTCAGCGGCGTGTATTCGGCAGGCTTGAGAACGACGGTGTTGCCCGCCGCGAGCGCCGGCGCGGCCTTCCAGGCGAGCATCAGGAGCGGAAAGTTCCACGGAATGATCTGGCCGCAGACGCCGTGCGGCGCGGCGCCGGGAAATTCGTCGGCGAGGATCTCGGCCCAGCCGGCGTGATGATAGAAATGCCGCGCGACCAGCGGGATATCGATGTCGCGGCTTTCACGGATCGGCTTGCCATTGTCGATCGTCTCCAGAACGGCGAGAAAGCGGGCGTGCTGCTGGACGTGGCGGGCGAGCGCGTAGAGACATTTCGCCCGCTCATGGCCGGGAAGGGCCGCCCATTTCGGCTGCGCCCGGCGCGCGGCGGCGACGGCCTGGTCGATATCTTTTGCCGTGCCCTGGCTGACCCGCGCGATTATCTCGCCGGAAGCCGGATTGGCGACGTCGAACAAATTCGAGGGCGGCGTGAAGACGCCATCGATGAAATGGCCGAGCCCTTTCCGGTGCTTCTTGAGCCAGTCCTTGACGATCGCCGAATCCTCAGGCGCCGGACCATATTCCATGGATTTCAGGATATCGGTGACAACGTTCATCTCTTCGGACTCAAGCTAATGCGTGGCGCGAGGACGCGGCGTAGCGCCCGGTGACGAAATGATCGAGCTGGCGTTCGATGTCGGCCAGCATGGAGGAAGCGCCGAGGCGGAACAGATCCGGCGACAGCCAGTCATTGCCCAACTCCTCCTTCATCAGGAATTGCCAATTGAGCGCATCCTTGGCCGTGCGCATCCCGCCGGCCGGCTTGAAGCCGATGCGGTAGCCGGTCGCCTCGCCATAGTCGCGCAGCGCCCGCACCATCACCAGTCCGACCGGCAACGTCGCGTTGACGCCTTCCTTGCCTGTCGAGGTCTTGATGAAATCAGCGCCGGCCTGCATGGCGACCATAGAGGCGGAATAGACGTTGCGCAGCGTCTTCAGATCGCCCGTCGCCAGAATGGTCTTCAGATGCGCCGCGCCGCAGGCCTCGCGCATCGCCGCGATCTCGTCATAGAGCGCATTCCAATTGCCGTTCAACACGTGCTCGCGCGTGATGACGATATCGATCTCGTCCGCGCCTTCGCCGACCGCATAGCGGATTTCCTCGAGCCTGAGCGGCAGCGGCATCAGGCCGGCCGGAAAGCCGGTGGCGACGGAGGCGACCGGAATACGGCTTCCCCTCAGCGCCCGCACCGCATGCGGCACCATGGTCGGATAGACGCAGACGGCGCCGGTCGTCAGCCCCATATCGGCGATGCCCAGCCCCTTGATGATATGAGGCGCAAGAGGGTGCCTTGCCTTGGCGCAAAGCCGCCTGACCCGCTCGGCAGTGTCGTCGCCCGAAAGCGTCGTCAAATCGATGCAGCTTATCGCATTGACAAGCCAGGCGGCCTGCCAGGCCTTCTTGACCGAACGGCGGGTGGTCAGCGTCGCCGCGCGGCGCTCCGCCGCGCTGCGGTTGACAGCGTGGGCAAGGAACATTTCCGGCCGCAGCGGCATGCCGGGATTGCGGTTGTCGTTGGCCCCGGCGCGAACAGCGGGCCTGGATATTTCAGATGGGGTCAGTGTGTCAGCGGTCATGGGCATGTTCCAAAATATATCGGGCCGTTCCCTTGTCGGTGATGAAACCGCGCCGGGCATCCATCGGCGTCCTCTTCACCCCTAGCTGGGCCGCTCGACGACCGGTCGATGCAGGATCGGCGCTGAAATGTCTACAGCCGATCTGCTTTCTGCGAAAGGCGGCGCACTGTGCACCGCCGCTTGACTTTCCTGGGCGCGAACAGGGATCCAGGCAACCGCAGCCACGATCGGAATGGAGGCTCCGCAGTGATGCTAGGCGGCGCGATTGATTCCACCATCCGTTTCCTCTATATCCTCATTCCGTGGTGATTTGGCCGGCCGGCTTGCAGCCACGTTAAAGAAATCGCTAAAGGGGCCGCGGAAACGGGATTTCCAGAGGCCGGTTTGCGATTTCGCAGCCGGTTTTTTGTTTTCGGGCCACGGTCCGAAATGTGTTGAGGAAGAGAACCGATGCCGATCAAGATTCCCGATCAGCTCCCCGCCCGTGAGACCCTGCTGCGCGAAGGCGTCATGATCATGGACGAGAAGACGGCGCTCCGTCAGGATATCCGCCCGCTGCAGATCGGCCTTCTCAATCTGATGCCGAACAAGATCCAGACGGAGACCCAGATCGCGCGGCTGATCGGATCGACGCCGCTTCAGATCGAACTCACCCTCGTTCGCATCGGCGAGCACAAGGCCAAGAACACGCCGGAGGAGCATCTGATCTCGTTCTATCAGACCTGGGAAGAGGTGAAGGACCGGAAATTCGACGGTTTCATCATCACAGGAGCGCCGATTGAAACGCTTTCCTATGAGGAAGTGACCTATTGGCGCGAGCTGGAGAAAATCCTCGATTGGACCGAAACCCATGTCCATTCGAGCTTCTTCATCTGCTGGGGCGCGATGGCGGCGATATGGCACTTCCATAAGGTGCCGAAATACACCCTGCCGGAAAAGGCTTTCGGCGTCTACCGCCACCGTAATCTCAAGCCGGCGTCGCCCTATCTCGCGGGCTTCTCCGACGATTTCCAGATTTCGGTGTCGCGCTGGACGGAGGTGCGCGAGGAAGACATCGCGCCCGAAAGCGGCCTGGAACTTTTGATGAAATCAGACCATACCGGCGTTTGCCTCATCGCCGAGAGGGCGCGCAACCGGCTCTACATCTTCAATCATGTCGAATACGATTCGACGTCGTTGCGCGACGAATATCTCCGCGACGCCAAGGCCGGGCTGCCCACCAAGGTGCCGCACAATTATTTCCCCGGCGACGACCCGTCGAAGCCGCCGCTCAACCGCTGGCGCAGCCATGCCTTCCTGCTTTTCGGCAACTGGATCAACCAGGTCTATCAAACGACGCCCTTCGACGTTTCGGACATCGGTCGGAAACGGACGGCAGAACAGCTGACGGTCTGAGCCAGGCCTCCTATGGTCCCGAGATGTTCCTCCCCTTTTTTCTCGAACTCAAGGCGGCGAATGTCCCTGTCTCTTTAAGAGAATATCTCTCATTGCTGGAAGGCATGGACGCCCATCTGGTCGATTACGATGTCGAGGGCTTTTACTATCTGGCGCGGGCGGCGCTGGTGAAGGATGAGCGCCATATCGACAGGTTCGATCAGGTGTTCTCGCATGTCTTCAAAGGATTGCAGGCGCTTTTCGGCGAGAACGGGCTAGAAAGCATCAACCTTCCGGAAGAATGGCTGCGGCGGCTCGCCGAAAAGCATCTCTCCGACGAAGAAAAGAAGCTCGTTGAGGCGCTGGGCGGTTTCGACAAGCTGATGGAGACGCTGAAAAAACGGCTGGAGGAGCAGAAGGAGCGCCATCAGGGCGGCTCGAAATGGATCGGCACCGCCGGCACATCGCCCTTCGGCGGCTATGGCTACAACCCGGAAGGCATCCGCATCGGCCAGCACGAAAACCGGCGCCGCCGCGCGGTGAAAGTCTGGGACAGACGGGATTTTCGCAATTTCGACGATTCCGTTGAGCTTGGCACGCGCAACATCAAGGTGGCGCTGAAAAGGCTGCGCCGCTGGGTGAGGGACGGCGCAGAGGAAGAACTTGACCTTGCAGGCACCGTTCATGCCACGGCGGAGCATGGCTACCTCGACGTACAGACCCGGCCGGAGCGGCGCAACGCCGTGAAACTCCTGATGTTCTTCGATGTCGGCGGCTCGATGGACGATCACATCCGCGTCGTGGAGGAGTTGTTTTCGGCGGCACGGGCGGAATTCCGGCAGCTCGAATATTTCTATTTCCACAACTGCCTCTACGAAGGGGTCTGGAAAGATAATCGGAGGCGCTATTCGGAGGTGACGCCGACCTTCGGCCTCATCCGCAAATACGGACCGGATTGCAAGGTGATCTTTGTCGGCGACGCCGCCATGTCGCCCTACGAGATCGCTTATCCCGGAGGATCTGTCGAGCACTGGAACGCAGAAGCCGGGCATGTCTGGCTCGGGCGCGTCCTTCAGCAATGGCCGAACGCGGTCTGGCTCAACCCGACGACAGAAAAGCACTGGGAATATACCCACTCGATCGGCATGATCCGCGAGATCTTTTCCAACAGGATGTATCCGCTCACGCTCGCCGGGCTGGAAGCCGCGACACGGGAATTGTCGCGCAACCATTGACAGGACGCCGCCCTGTCGGTTTTGAGTTTGCGGGGAACGGTCCTGCCGCCGGACCCTTTCTTCTGCAGGCGCGGACCAAGGGGAGACGATCGATGCACCTATCGCGCCGCGGCAGCAGCCTCATCGCCGCCGCCACGCTTTTCTCCGCCCTCGCGGCCGCGGGTCCTGCCATTGCGGCGGAGGCGCATGGCGTCGATGGCATAGACGGCGCGACGCTGTCATGGGTTTGGATCGTTCCCTTTTTCGGTGTCCTGCTTTCCATCGCGACCGGGCCGGTCCTCTATCCGCATCTTTGGGAACACCATTACGGCAAGTTCGCCGCCTTTTGGGGGGCGCTCGTTCTGGTCCCGCTCGCATTCATCTACGGCCTGTCCCCGGCCGCCGGGATCGCCCTGCACACCATCCTGCTCGAATATATCCCTTTCATCATCCTGCTTTTCGCGCTGTTCACGATAGCGGGCGGCATTCTTGTCGCCGGCAATATCCATGGCACGCCGCTGATGAACGCCGCTCTGCTGCTGATCGGCGCGGCAATCGCTTCCTTCGTCGGCACGACCGGCGCTTCCATGATCATGATCCGGCCGCTGATTCGTGCGAACGACAACCGTCCCTTCTATGTGCATGTGATCGTCTTCTTCATCTTTCTCGTCTCGAATATCGGCGGCGCCTTTACGCCGCTTGGAGATCCACCGCTCTTCGTCGGTTTCCTGCGCGGCGTCGATTTCTTCTGGACCGCCAGACATCTGAGCGAGGAGACGCTGACCGTCGTCGCCATCCTCATCGCCGTGTTCCTCGTCATCGATTTCTATTTCCATTTCCGCGAGGAGGGATTGCCGAAGATCAAGGACCCGACGCCGGACAGGAAAGTGAGCATCCGTGGCCTGCCCAACATCCTGCTTCTCGCCGGCGTCATTGGCGCGATCCTTCTTTCCGCCGAATGGCGGCCAGATGTCGCCTTTCACGTCCACGGCGTCGAAATGCAACTGCAAAATGTGGTTCGCGACGTGCTGATCCTCGTCATGGCGCTTCTCTCGCTTGTCGTCACCAAGAAGGAATATCGTCAGGCAAACGGCTTCGAATGGGGACCGATCCTGGAAGTCGCGAAGCTCTTCGCCGCGATCTTCATCTGCCTGATCCCGGTCACGGCGATGCTACAGGCCGGTGAAAGCGGCCATCTTGCCCCGCTCGTCTCGCTTGTGACGACGGCGGACGGGACGCCCAACAACATCGCCTATTTCTGGCTGACGGGCGCTCTCTCCTCATTCCTCGACAATGCGCCGACCTATCTCGTCTTCTTCGATCTCGCCGGTGGCGACGCGCACAGACTGATGAGCGAAGTGGCGACGCTCGCCGCCATCTCGTCCGGCGCGGTCTTCATGGGGGCCAACTCCTATATCGGCAATGCGCCGAACTTTATGGTCTATGCCATCGCGCGGCGTCGTGGCGTCGCCATGCCGAGCTTCTTCGGCTACATGCTGTGGTCGGTTTCGATCCTCGTACCGACCTTCCTCTTCATCACCTGGCTCTTTTTCGACTGAAAACGGCCCTGCCCTTTCAAGCAATGGCCGGCGGCATTAGATTGGAGTTTAGGTTAGGCAACCTGGGAACAGCCACGTTGAGAAAGGATCGAGCCCATGGATGAGCATCGTTTTCCAGTCACGCATACGGATGCGGAGTGGCGCGCGATCCTGACGCCGGAGCAATATGCCGTCATGCGCCAGCACGGAACCGAAAGGCCGGGAAGCTGCGCGCTCTTACACGAAAAGCGCGCCGGCGCCTTCGCTTGCGCCGGCTGCGGCCAGAAACTTTTCCAATCGACCCTGAAATTCGAGAGCGGGACCGGCTGGCCAAGCTTCAACGATCCCATCGACGGCGCGGTGGAGACGTCCACGGACCGGACCCACGGCATGCTGCGCACGGAGGTGCATTGCGCGCGCTGCGGCAGCCATCTCGGGCATGTTTTCGAGGACGGCCCGCCGCCCACCGGCCTGCGCTACTGCATCAACGGGGTGGCGATGAATTTCGAGCCGGCGTGACGCCATCTTCTCCCCAGGGGGGAGAAGATGGCTGCGTACGCGGCTGGACGGGGGGTATGTGAGAGCCTTACGGCTCCGTCAGCTTCAATTCGATGCGGCGGTTCTTGGCCCGCGCCTCGGGCGTATCCGACGGATCGAGCGGCTGGAACTGGCCGAAGCCTGCGGCGACAAGCCGATTCGGCGAAACGCCATTGGCGATGAGGAACTTCACGACGGCAATCGCCCGCGCCGTTGAAAGCTCCCAATTGTCGCGGAAGCGGCCATTTCCCGAGAGCGGTATGTTGTCGGTGTGGCCGTCCACGCGCAGCACCCATTTGATCTCCGGTGGGATTTCCTTTTCGAGCTGGATGATCGCGTCGGCGAGTTTCTTCATCTCCGCCTGGCCCTCGGCGTTGATCTGATCGGAGCCTGAAGGAAACAGCACCTCGGACTGAAAGACGAAACGATCGCCTACGATACGGATATTCTTGCGGTCCGCGAGGATTTCACGCAGCCTGCCAAAGAAATCGGAACGATAGCGGTTGAGTTCCTGCACCCGCTGGGCGAGCGCGATGTTCAGGCGTCTGCCAAGATCGGCGATCTTGGTGTTCGATTCCTTGTCCTTCTTCTCCGAGGCGTCGAGCGCGTCCTCGAGCGCCGCGATCTGCGTCCTGAGCGCCGCGATCTGCTGGTTGAGAAGCTCGACCTGCGACATGGCGCGCTGGCTGATCTGCTTCTGATTGTCGAGTTCGCCCGAGAGCGTAGTGATCTTCGCGTTGGCCGCATTGCCGGCGCCCGTGCCCTGCGCCAGAAGCTGCTGCAGTCGTGACTTTTCCGCTTGCGCGGCGGAAAGTGACGCCTGCAGATTGGCAAGCTGGTCCTGCGCGTCCTGATTGTTCGATTTTTCCAGCGCCAAGAGCTGCGTCAGCTGGTTGATCTGCGAATTCAGCTTGTCGAGGACGGCGTCCTTGCCGTTGATCTCACGGTTCAGCACGAACTGGACGAGCACGAACACCGAAAGCAGGAACATTATCGCCAGAAGCAGCGTCGACAGCGCATCGACGAAGCCGGGCCAGTAATCGACGCCATGGGCGGTGCGACGGCCGCGTGCGAGCGCCATTTACAGGGACTCCCGGCTTTTCAGCGATTCGGCGATCCTGTCGAGCGTGGCCCTGAGTTCCTTCTGTTCGTCCGACTGCGCCTCGACCCAGTCGCGCATGATCTGCTGCTCGCTGCGCATGTTCTTCACCAGGCCGGAAATGCCGTCGGCGAGATTGGCCATAGCCGCCGCCATGCGCTGGTTGGAGCCGCCGGTTTCCTGCACCGCCCGGAGTTTTTCCGATAGCGCCCGGATTTCCTCGGCCGAACTGCCCTTTATCACTTCGCCTGGAAGCTCGGAACT
>JBQCEL010000043.1:0-7747 GCA_051960255.1 Rhizobiaceae bacterium | reverse complement strand
CATGCTTTCTGCGCCTCCGGCAGCTTCTTCGGCTTCGGCTCGCCGGCCTTGTAGGTCATGAGGAACTTGTCGCTCACCGTGTCGCGCACGGCGTTGAAGAAGCGCGCGCAGCCATGGATATGCCGCCAGCGCTCATAGACGATGCCCTTCGGGTTGGAGCGGATGAAGAAATAGCCCTCGAAATCCTCCTCGCTTATCTCGCTCATATTCGGCGACCGAACGAGATGGGCCTCGCCGGCATGACGGAATTCGAGTTCCGGCCGGTCTTCCTCGCAATAAGGGCAATGGATCAGGAGCATGGTTTTCCCTGCGGTCAGTGCGCCACGGCGGCGGCGGCCGCCTCGTCGATCAGCCGCCCCGTGCGGAAGCGCTCCAGAGTGAAAGGCGCGTTGATCGGGTGCGGATTGTCGTTGGCGATGGTGTGGGCGAAGACATGGCCGGAGCCAGGCGTCGCCTTGAAGCCGCCGGTCCCCCAACCGCAATTGACATAGAGGCCGGGCACCGGCGTCTTGGCCAGGATCGGCGAGCGGTCGGGCGTCACATCGACAATGCCGCCCCAGGAACGCAGCATCTTCATGCGCGTGAACATCGGGAACATCTCACAGATGGCGTCTAGCGTGTGGTTAATGATGTGGAGCCCGCCCGTCTGCGAATAGGAGGTGTACTGGTCGGTGCCGGCGCCGATGACAAGTTCGCCCTTGTCGGATTGCGAGATATAGGCATGCACCGTGTTCGACATAACGACGCACGGGAAGCACGGCTTCACCGGTTCGGATACCAGCGCCTGCAACGGATAGCTTTCGAGCGGCATCCTGACATCGGCCATCGCCATCAGCACCGAGGAATGACCGGCGGCGACAACGCCGATTTTTTTCGCGCCGATAAACCCCTTCGTCGTCTCGACGCCCGTCACATGGCCGTTGGAGGAGCGCCTTATCGCCGTCACTTCACAATTCTGGATGATATGGACGCCGCGCGCGCTGGCGCCCCGCGCATAGCCCCAGGCAACCGCGTCGTGCCGCGCCGTGCCGCCGCGCCGTTGCAGCGCCGCCCCCATCACCGGATAGCGAGCATCCTTCGAAATGTTGAGCGGCGGGCAATAGGCCTTCGCCTCTTCCGGCGTCAGCCATTCATTGTCGACGCCGTTCAGCCGGTTGGCATGGATATGCCGCTTGAACACCTGCACGTCATGAACATTGTGCGCCAGCATCATCACGCCGCGCGGCGAGTACATGACGTTGTAATTGAGGTCTTGTGACAGCCCGTCCCAGAGCTTCACCGCATGGTCGTAAATGCCGGCCGATTCATCATAGAGGTAGTTGGAGCGGATAATCGTCGTGTTGCGGCCGGTATTGCCGCCGCCAAGCCAGCCCTTTTCCAGCACGGCGACATCGGTAATGCCATGCTCCTTTGCGAGGTAATAGGCCGTCGCGAGGCCATGCCCGCCGGCGCCGACGATAACGACCTCATATTCCTTGCGGGGTTCGGGAAACGTCCATTGCGCTTCCCAGCCCCTGTTGCCTTTCAGCGCCTCGCGCGCGAGTGCGAAGACCGAATATTTCTGCATTGGCCGTCCTAAACCGCTTTCGACCCGCCCATCAACTCCAGCCCGCTCGGTACGGGAGCCGTTCGGCACTACGACTTAAAGCATCACTAGCGAAATCGGAAGCAGGGGCTGCACTGTTTGCGACGGCGGCTGCCGCTTCAGCCTGTGCGGCTTCCCTCGCCTGACAGGGCGCTGCTCGGAATCCAACCTGCTTCCTTGTCGCCGTGCCACAAAATCATCGGCGGCGTTGCCGGTGCTCAATCAGGCGAATCCTCTGCGAAATCTATGGACAATTCGCCCTGATTCTGATAACAGCCGCGTCCATTCGCAGCATCCAGCGTGTTGCGGAGGCATTGGCCGTGGGCCAAGCCTTTTCGTGAGCCCATACAAACAGGATTGCCCGTGCAGGTACTCGTCCGCGACAACAATGTTGATCAAGCGCTTCGTGCTCTCAAGAAGAAGATGCAGCGCGAAGGTATTTTCCGCGAAATGAAGATGCGCGGACATTATGAGAAGCCTTCCGAAAAGCGTGCACGCGAAAAGGCAGAGGCTGTGCGTCGTGCCCGCAAGCTGGCCCGCAAGCGCGCACAGCGCGAAGGCCTGGTCGCCGGCGGACGCGTAGCGGCGCGTTGAGCGCCCATTTTTCGTCTTTTTCCCGGAATACCGGAAGGTGGCGCGATGAAGAATCGCGGCCGCCTTTTTGTTTCAGCAACGCTGTTCATACAGGCGCGGAGTTGTTCGAGGGTTCGCGCAGGGCTGGGGATCACTATCGCTCCCTGCGCGTTATCGGTGGTTCGTCATGAACGTGATGGGGACCGGCGTCAGGCAAAGGAATTCCGAAATGGGTGAACGCAAAAGCGGCCATGGGCCATGGCGCATGATGCTCATTGCCGCCGGCATGGGGTTGCTTCTCTCCGCCTGCGAAACCACACCCGGCAACGGCCTCGCCCCAATTGATCCGGCGCAAGGCTCGTCCGAAAATATCGCCTCGCTGACGGCCGTCATCAACCGTGCGCCGCAGAACCCCGAAGGCTATAATGTTCGCGGGACGGCCTATGGCCGGGCCGGCAAATACAGCCAGGCGCTTGACGATTTCAATACGGCCATCAAGCTCAATCCGAATTTCTATCAGGCCTATGCCAACAAGGCTTTGATCGAGCACTATATGGGCAACGATGCCCAGTCGGTCGCCGACTACACCCGCGCCATCCAGGTCAACCCAAATTACGACGCGGCCTATATCGGCCGTGGCGATGTCTATCGTCTGGCGGGCCATCTGGATCAAGCCTTCAATGATTTCCAGAAGGCGATCGACCTCAACACCACCGACGGCCGCGCCTATTACGGACGCGGCATGGTCCACCAGGCGAGAGGCGAACACGCACAGGCGATAAACGATTTCTCGAGCGCCATCTCCCGCTCGCCGAATGCTGCGGAGCCATATGATGCGCGGGGGCTTTCCTACCTCGCCATGGGCGACAGCGATAATGCCTTCGCCGACTTTAATACCGCGATCAGGATCGATCCGAATTCCGCCGAAAGCTGGACCAACCAGGGGCTGATCTTTGAGCGGCGCGGCGATAAGAAGCGCGCGGCGCGCTCCTATGCCCATGCGGCGCAGCTCGATCCTAACTACAAGCCGGCCCGCGACGGCCTCGCCCGAACCCAGACGTCCAGCTGACCTGGAAGCGCCTTACCCGATGGTAAGGTAATGTGCCATCTCCTTTTCCCGTTCCGGCATTGTCCCGCCGGACGCTGCACGCGCCCCCCGATGGAACGATGCAGGCTTCAACCCGTTGTTACCGCGCCAGATCGCGAGCAAGCCGGGCAGCGCGATTAAGCTGCCGGCATGTACGTTTCCGCGGTCGGACGCCTGCCTTTTCGCGGCGAAACCCAAGGAGATCAGATTGATGAAGAAGATCGTCATTGCCGGCGCCGCCGCGCTCTCGCTTTTGCCTTTTTCTGCCTTCGCCGCCACGACGCATGGCATGCATGAAGCTCAGCGGGTGGGTAGGCTGCAATGCACCATTTCAGGCGGGATCGGCGCCATTCTCGGCTCCAGAAAGAGGATGACCTGCACTTTCACGCCGGCCAATCCGCGTCATCCCGTCGAGGAATATTACGGCACCGTGACGAAGTTCGGCCTCGACCTGGGCGTGACCGGCAAGGCGGTTATGCAATGGCTGGTGCTTGCACCGACCAAGGTGTGGGCCGGCCCGCACGCGTTGGCGGGCACCTACACGGGTGCGAGCGCAAATGCCTCCGCGGTGGTCGGCGCCGGCGCGAACGTACTGGTCGGCGGCTCCCACCACAGCTTCACCCTGCAACCCGTCAGCGTTCAGGCGCAAACCGGCATCAACCTCGCCGTCGGTGTCACAAGCTTCAAGCTGCGCGCCCTACGTTGACCGCACCGGTGGCCATTCGTCATAGCGGTTGACAACAAAGCAAAACCGGCGACGCCTTGAAAGCGCCGCCGGTTCAGCATGGGAATGGCGGTATCGGATCATTCATCGAGGGCCTTGACGATATCCTCGGTCATTTTCTTGGCGTCGCCCAAAAGCATCATCGTGCCGTCTTTATAGAACAGCGTATTGTCGATGCCGGCATAGCCGGAGCCGAGCGAACGTTTCACGAAAAGACAGGTGCGCGCCTTGTCGACCTCAAGGATAGGCATGCCGTAGATCGGAGAGGACTTGTCGTCGCGCGCAGCCGGATTGGTGACGTCGTTGGCGCCGATGACATAGGCGACATCGGCCTGCGCGAATTCGGAATTGATGTCCTCCAGTTCGAAGACCTCGTCATAAGGAACATTCGCTTCCGCGAGCAGCACGTTCATGTGGCCGGGCATGCGGCCCGCCACCGGGTGGATGGCGTATTTGACCTCGACTCCTTCGGCCTTCAGCTTGTCCGCCATCTCGCGCAATGCGTGCTGGGCCTGCGCCACCGCCATGCCGTAGCCCGGTACGATGATGACCTTCTGTGCGTTCTTCATCAGATAGGCCGCGTCGTCGGCCGAGCCTTGCTTGACCGTGCGCTCGATGCCGTCATCGGCTGCAATGGAAGTCTCGCCGCCGAAACCGCCGAGAATGACGGAAAGAAACGAGCGGTTCATGCCCTTGCACATAATATAGGACAGGATCGCACCCGACGAGCCGACCAGCGCCCCGGTGATGATGAGCGCTAGATTGCCAAGCGTGAAGCCGATACCGGCCGCCGCCCACCCCGAATAGGAGTTCAGCATCGAGATGACCACCGGCATGTCGGCGCCGCCGATCGGGACGATCAGCAGGATGCCGAGCGCCAGCGCAACAAGCACGATCAGCCAGAAGGCGGCGTGGCTTTGGGTCGTGACCAGCGCGACGATCAGCAGGATCACCACCGCGCCGAGGACAACATTGATGAGATGCCGCGCCGGCAGCATGATCGGCTTGCCCGACATGCGCCCGTCGAGCTTGAGGAAGGCGATGATCGAGCCGGTGAAGGTGATGGCGCCGATGGCGACGCCGATCGACATCTCGATCAGGGCCTCGGTGCGGATGGCCTCCGGCGTGCCGATGCCGAAGCTTTCGGGCGCATAGAGCGCGCCCGCCGCCACCATCACCGCCGCGAGACCGACAAGCGAGTGAAACGCCGCGACAAGTTGCGGCATCGCCGTCATGGCGATCTTGCGCGCGATGAACGCGCCGACGCCGCCGCCGATCACGATGCCGGCCACGATCAGCGCGAAGCGCCCACCAGACGGGACGGCCAGCGCCAGTGTCGTCAGGATGGCGATCGCCATGCCGATGATGCCGTAAAGATTGCCCTGCCGGCTGGTCGTCGGATGCGACAGGCCCCTCAGCGCCAGGATGAAGAGGATGCCCGAGACAAGATAGAGAAAGGAAGCGAGATTGACGGACATCGGCTCACTTCTCTTTCTTCTTGTACATGGCGAGCATGCGCTGCGTCACGAGGAAGCCGCCGAAGATGTTGACCGAGGCGAGCACAAGCGCGACGAAGCCGAAGCCCGTCGCCAGGCCGGAAGCGGAGATGCCGACGGCAAGCAGCGCGCCGACGACGATGACGGAGGAGATCGCGTTCGTGACCGACATCAGGGGCGTGTGCAAGGCGGGCGTGACCGACCAGACGACGTAGTAGCCAACGAAGATCGCCAACACGAAAATGGCGAAACGGAAGATGAACGGATCGATGGCGCCGCCCGTCGCCGCATGCGCCGCGGCGCCGGCGACATCAGCGGCGTGCCCGCCCTCGCCGGCGGCTGCGGCGCGCACTGCGGCGGCGGCATGGTCCAGTTGATCGAGCGCCTGTTGCAGAGCCGATTTGTCCATCACTTCTCCCCCTTCGGCTTTGCTGCCTTCCGGGCAAGCGCTTTGGCTTCCGCGGACTTTGCCGCGCTTGTAGAGCGCGGCTTGGCGGAGGCGGCGGGCCGTCTGGTCCGTGCCGGCTTCGCGGGACCAGTGGTTTGCGCTGCTGAATTCTGCGCCTCGGCCGGCGGTGTCGCGTCGGCTGCTTCGGCAGCGGCAGCGCCGGCGAAATTTGGATGCACGATTTTGCCGTCCCGCGTCAGGAGCGTGGCTTTCACCAATTCGTCGTCCCAATTGACGGCGAGCGCCTTGGCGCTCTTGTCCACCATCGTTTCGAGGAAGGTATAGAGGTTCTTTGCATAGAGCAGCGAGGCGGAGGCGGCGATCCGGCCGGGCATATTGAGATGGCCGATAATCTTGACGCCGTTCGGGGTGGAGACAACCCTCCCCGCCTCGGCCCCTTCGACATTGCCGCCGCGCTCGACAGCGAGATCGACGATGACCGAACCCGGCTTCATCGAGGCCACGACCGCGGCGGAAATCAGCCGCGGCGCGGGCCGGCCCGGGATCAGCGCCGTGGTGATGACGATATCCTGCTTGGCGATGTGCTCCGCCGTCAGCGCCGCCTGCTTGGCCTGGTATTCCTTCGACATTTCCTTGGCGTAGCCGGCCGCAGTCTCCGCCGCCTTGAACTCCTCGTCCTCGACGGCGATGAACTTCGCGCCAAGCGAGGCGACCTGCTCCTTGGCGGCGGGCCTGACATCCGTCGCGGTGACGACCGCGCCGAGCCGGCGCGCCGTGGCAATCGCCTGAAGGCCGGCGACGCCCGCTCCCATGACGAACACTTTCGCCGCCGGCACCGTCCCCGCGGCCGTCATCATCATGGGAAGCGCCCGGTCATATTCGGCCGCCGCATCGATGACCGCCTGGTAGCCGGCGAGATTGGCTTGGCTGGACAGCACGTCCATCGACTGCGCGCGCGTGATGCGTGGCATGAACTCCATCGCAAAAGCCGACAGCCCGGCCTGCGCCATGCGGTTGAGCGACCCGCTCGCCTGGTAGGGATCCATTGTCGCGATGACGATCGCACCTTTTCTATAGCCGGCGATCTCGTCATCGTCCGGCCGCCGCACCTTGAGCACGACATCCGCTCTTACGGCGTCCGCGGCCTTGCCGATCATGGCGCCCGCCTTGGCGAATTCCTCGTCGGGAATGCGCGACAAAGCGCCAGCCCCGCTCTCCACCACGACATCGAAGCCGAGCGCCGAAAGCCGCTTCACCGTCTCCGGAGAAGCCGCGACGCGCGGTTCAAGCGCGGAACGCTCCTTAGGTACGAAAACCGTTTGTCCCACCGTTGGTCCCCTCTCGGTTGGGCGCAAGAAAGCTCTGCTGTAAGTCGGCCGTCAGGCGATATGCTGCGGCGCCGACCGCAAGAGATAGATACCGACAGCCGATATCAGAATGAACAGGATGAGCGAGGAGAAGAAACCGGCGCTCGTGAAGAACCCGAAAGCCATGGCGATCAGGAGAGCGAGAACATGCAACGTGCCATATTTCGCCAGCCCGACAAAAAGCCGGTAGCTCTTCTCGTGCTCCGGATAATCCATCTCGGCGCCCACTTCTGCCGGCATGGCGGGCGAATGATCTGCCATATCGAACCCCTTCTCAAATCATTGTTCCGACATAGCGAAAAGCTGATCTAAGAGCAATGGGAGGTGTTCGAGGGCGCGCGATTTGACGCGGGATTACCGGCGCCCGCCGATTCCAGCGTCTGAAAATGATGGAAGCGGCCCAATTAGCCTGCAAGATGCGGAAACAGGCCGAGCAGCCCGACGATGATGAGATAGATCGCCACGATGTAGTTGAGCAATCGCGGCATGATGAGGATGAGAATACC
>JBQCEL010000042.1:0-3288 GCA_051960255.1 Rhizobiaceae bacterium | reverse complement strand
GAGATCTACACCCGAAGACATACACTCTTTCCCTACACGACGCTCTTCCGATCTCTGATTTCCTCCTCGCTCAGCAATTCGGTCGCGAAGCGGTCCCCGGTCAGTTCGGCGTTGAGGCTTTGCGGCGTCCGCTCTCCCTCCCTTATCAGGGCGGAAAACGCACGAGCGCGCGGCGTTTCAGCGCCGAACAGCCATTCGCCCGAGCGCTTGCGGCGGAGCGCGTCATAGACGATGTTGCCGATCGCGGCCCGGTCGCCAGCTCCGGCGAAGCGATGCGACAGGCCCCAATCCTTCAGCGCCTCGGCTACCGGGCGATGCCGCCTCTCCATATCGTCGAGCACTTCGATGGCCGCCGCCAGCCGTCCGCCAAGTCGCATCCGTTCTCCAGGCCTGTTCCCGCGTCCACCGGAATGGTGGGCTCGAGTGCGTGATAGCGGCTCCTGGCGCTTTACTCAAACCCGTCACATCAGATTGAGGATGTGCAGGGCGAAGATGATCCAGAGGATGCCCAGCACGACATAGCCCAAGCCGAAGAGTGGACTGCGCAGTCGAAGATCATTGGACGTGACGTGGACGAATGCGTGCAGATAGCGCAGCACGACGAAAATCCAGGCGAGCGCCAGCGTCAGGATCGTGTTGCCATGGGTGACATAGATGCAGAGGACCACGACATAGAACAGAACCGGCAATTGGAACTGGTTCAGCAGATTGTTGCTGACGAAAATGCTGTCCGGCGGCTCGTTCCGGTTTTCCCGGAACTGGTCGGGTTTGGCTCTGCCGGACACAAGGGCGCTGCGACGGCGGATGCCGAGCAGGACATAAATCAGATAGACGAGCAGCACCTGGGCGAGAAGAGGCCAGAAGATCGCCGTTTGATTCATGATCAATTCCCCCGTGATCTTGCAGGCGAGGCTTTGCGCCATTCCCATGCGATTGCATCGGACAATGCGTCAGGACATTGCGCGGTTCCCCTCAAGGACCGCGCGAAGGTCACATCGCTCCCGGATAGTTCGGGCTTTCGCGTGTGATCGTCACGTCATGGGTATGGCTTTCCCTCAAGCCAGCGCCGGAAATCCGCACGAAGCGTGCACGTTCGCGGAACGCGGCGAGATCGGGCGCGCCGACATAGCCCATGGCGGCTTTCAGACCGCCGGCAAGCTGGTGGAGAACGCCGGCGACCGGCCCCTTATAGGGAACCTGGCCCTCTATGCCTTCGGGGACGAGCTTCAGCGTATCCCTGACTTCGGCCTGGAAATAGCGGTCGGCGGACCCGCGCGCCATCGCGCCGACCGAGCCCATGCCCCTGTAGGCTTTGAAGGAGCGGCCCTGGTGCAAATAGACCTCGCCGGGACTCTCATCCGTGCCGGCGAGAAGCGAGCCGATCATCGCGGCGGAAGCGCCGGCGGCGAGCGCCTTGGCGAGATCGCCGGAATATTTGATGCCGCCATCGGCGATGATGGTGACGCCGGCCTTGTCGGCGGCTTCAGCCGCGGCCATCACGGCGGACAGTTGCGGCACGCCGACGCCGGCGACGATGCGCGTCGTGCAGATGGAGCCTGGCCCGATGCCGATCTTGATGCAATCGGCGCCGGCATCGATCAGCGCCTCGGTGCCTTCCGCCGTCGCGACATTGCCGGCGATGATGCGCAAGGAGTTCGACAGCTTCTTGGCGCGGGTCACGGCGTCGAGGACACGCTGGGAATGGCCATGCGCGGTGTCGATGACGAGCAGATCGACGCCGGCGTCGATCAGCCTCTCGGCGCGCTCGAACCCATCCTCGCCGACGGTGGTGGCCGCGGCGACGCGCAAGCGCCCTTGCGCATCCTTGGTGGCATGCGGGTTCAATTGCGATTTCTCGATGTCCTTGACGGTAATCAGCCCGACGCAATTGCCCTTGCCGTCCACCACAAGCAGCTTTTCAATGCGGTGCTTGTGGAGCAGGCGCTTTGCCTCGTCATGATCGACGTTTTCCTTGACGGTGATCAGGTTCTCACGCGTCATCAGTTCATAGACTTTCTGCGCCGGATCGGAAGCAAAGCGCACATCGCGATTGGTCAGGATGCCGACCAGCCGGCCTGTCTTGTGACCGCCGATGCCGCCGTTTTCGATCACCGGAATGCCGGAAATGCCATGCAGGTGCATCAGGGCGTGCGCGTCGGCCAGCGTCGCGTCGGGGCCGATCGTCACCGGGTTGACGACCATGCCCGATTCGAACTTCTTCACCTGTCGGACCTGCTCGGCCTGCTCGGCCGGGCTGAAATTGCGGTGGATGACGCCGATCGCGCCCGCCTGCGCCATTGCGATGGCGAGACGCGCCTCCGTCACCGTGTCCATGGCGGCGGAAAGGATCGGAACGTTGAGATCGATATCGCCGGCGATGCGGGTGCGGATATCCGTCTGGCCCGGCATCACTTCGGAGTGACCGGGCTGCAGCAGCACGTCGTCGAAGGTGAGCGCCTCTGCGCCGGTAGCGGATTCGATTATGCGTGCCATGGCCGTCCTTTGAATTGAATGGAAAGGCGCGGCTCCTCTCGCGGGCCGCACGGAATCGTCTGTTTCCTTTCAGGATGGCACCGGCTGGTAACATGTCCCGAGGCCGATGGAAAGACGGCACTTGCCGGCATTGTGATTGTCGCGGAGTAGGATTAAACGACGCATCCGATAAATTCCTGCAAAACGGAATGGATTCGCGCGATGGGTTTGCCCGTTGCGGATTGTGGCGTTGATCCATGATGCAGAACGACACTGATCCTCCTCGAGCCGCCGATAAGGAAACAGACATCGGGGCTGACGCGGGCAAGCCGATGGGCGAGCCTCCGGTGCCCGAGGCGGAAGAGGAGCGGCCGCGGCGGATCGTGCCGCTGGTGCTTGCCGTCGCTTTGTTCATGGAACAGATGGATTCGACGGTCATCTCGACGTCGCTGCCGGCGATCGCCCACGGCATCGGGACCACGCCGGTCGCCCTCAAACTCGCGCTCACCTCCTATCTCCTGTCGCTTGCGATCTTCATCCCGATCAGCGGCTGGATGGCCGACCGGTTCGGCGCGAAGACGGTTTTTCGTACGGCGATAGCGGTTTTCATGGTGGGGTCGCTCGCCTGCGCGGCCTCGGGTTCGCTCACCGCCTTCGTCGTGTCGCGCTTTCTCCAGGGCGTAGGCGGCGCGATGATGACGCCGGTCGGCCGCCTGGTTCTGGTGCGCGCGACACCCAAGAACGACCTAGTCGCGGCGATGTCCTGGCTGAGCATTCCAGCGCTGATCGGTCCCGTCGTCGGGCCACCGGTCGGCG
>JBQCEL010000041.1:0-3666 GCA_051960255.1 Rhizobiaceae bacterium | reverse complement strand
GCCTGGGTCGCTGCGGCGGACGGCGCGGTGATCGCCGTCACCGATCCGGCGACAGGCAATCATCTGGGCAGCGTCACGTCGCTTTCGGCGGCGGAAAGCAAGGCCGCCGTCGATGCCGCCGAAAAGGCTTTTCCGACGTGGTCGGCGCTTCTGCCGCAGCAGCGCTCGGCGATCCTGCGCCGCTGGTTCGAGCTTGTCGTCGAGCACAAGCAGGATCTGGCGCTCATCATGACGCTGGAGCAGGGCAAGCCTCTGTCGGAATCGCTGGGCGAGATCGACTACGGCGCCTCTTTCATCGAATTCTTCGCCGAGGAAGCAAAGCGGCCGAATATCGAAGGCGTCACCTCGCATCTGCCCGATGCCGAGGTCGAAGTCTGGCTCGAACCGGTCGGCGTCGCGGCGCTGATCACACCCTGGAACTTCCCGAACGCCATGCTGACGCGCAAGGCCGCCGCGGCGCTCGCCGCGGGCTGCACGATCATCGCGCATCCCTCGCACGAAACGCCCTATTCGGCGCTGGCGCTGGCCGAGCTTGGCGAGCGGGCCGGCTTCCCGGCGGGCGTCTTCAATGTCGTCACCGGCCGCGCCTCCACGATCGTCCCGCCCTGGATGGCCGATGTCCGCGTCCGCGCGGTTTCCTTCACCGGCTCGACGGAAGTGGGCAAGCTGCTCTACCGCCAGTCGGCCGATACGGTGAAGCGCATCGTCATGGAACTTGGCGGCCACGCGCCCTTTCTGCTCTTCGCCGATGCCGATATGGCGCACGCGCTTGACGAGGCGGTGAAGGCGAAATTCGCGACCTCCGGCCAGGATTGCCTCGGCGCCAACCGCTTCCTGATCGAGCGCTCCGTCTATGAGCGCTTCTGCAAGGGCTTTGCTGAACGAGCGGCGGCGCTTCGCGTCGGTCCCGGTCTGGACGATCCCGATATCGGGCCGCTGATGAATGAAAAGGCTGTCGCCAAGCAGGAGGAGCATGTCGCCGACGCGCTGGCGAAGGGCGCGAGGCTCCTTGCCGGCGGCAAGCGCCTTACTCCGGGCTCGCTCTTCTTCGAGCCGACGGTGCTCGCCGACGTGCCGCCCGACGCCTTGATCATGCGGGAGGAGACATTCGGCCCCGTCGCGGCGATCGCCGCCTTCGATACGGAGGAGGAGGCGCTGAAGCGCGCCAACGACACCGAATACGGCCTCGTCGCCTATCTTCACACCAATGATCCATGCCGCATCTATCGCGCCAGCCGGGCGCTGCAATACGGCATGGTCGCGGTCAACCGCACGAAAGTCACCGGCGCGCCGATCCCCTTCGGCGGCGTCAAGCAGTCGGGTATCGGCCGCGAGGGCGCCCGCCTCGGCATGCAGGCCTTCATGGACGTCAAATATGTCTGCCGCGATTGGGCATGAGCAATCGGTTTCGATACGGAAAGGATAGAAAAATGTTGAAGAACGATCAACTGGATCAGTGGGACCGGGAGAATTTCTTCCATCCCTCGACGCATCTTGCCCAGCATGCGCGCGGCGAAAGCCCGAGCCGGATCGTCACCGGCGCTTCGGGCGTTCATATCGAGGATCGCGACGGCAACCGGCTGCTCGACGCCTTTGCTGGCCTTTACTGCGTCAATGTGGGCTATGGCCGCCAGGAGATCGCCGAGGCGATCGCCAAGCAGGCCAGGGAACTCGCCTATTACCACGCCTATGTCGGGACCGGCACCGAGGCCTCGATCACGCTCGCCAGGATGGTCCTCGAACGCGCTCCGAAAAACATGTCGAAGGTCTATTTCGGCCTTGGCGGATCCGACGCCAACGAGACCAATGTCAAGCTCGTCTGGTATTACAACAACATCCTCGGCAGGCCTCAGAAGAAGAAGATCATCTCGCGCTGGCGCGGCTATCATGGCGCGGGCCTGATGACCGGCTCGCTGACGGGGCTCGAACTCTATCATAAGAAATTCGACCTGCCCTTCCCGCAGGTGAAGCACACGCTGGCGCCCTACTACTATCGCCGCGATGACCGCTCGACGAGTGAGGAGCAGTTTTCCGAGCATTGCGCCGCCGAGCTGGACAGGCTGATCCAGAGCGAAGGGCCGGACACCGTCGCCGCCTTCATCGGCGAGCCGGCGCTCGGCACGGGCGGCATCGTGCCGCCGCCGAAGGGCTATTGGGCGGCGATCCAGAAGGTGCTGAAGAAGCATGACGTGCTCCTGATCGCCGACGAGGTCGTCACCGGCTTCGGTCGGCTGGGCACCATGTTCGGTTCCGATCATTACGGTATCGAGGCCGACATCATCACCATCGCCAAGGGCCTGACCTCGGCCTATGCGCCGCTTTCCGGCTCGATCGTGTCGGAGAAGTTCTGGAAGGTGCTGGAACGGGGCACGGACGAGAACGGCGCTATCGGCCATGGCTGGACCTATTCGGCGCACCCGATCGGCGCGGCGGCCGGCGTCGCCAATCTGAAGCTGATCGACAGCCTCGGGTTGGTCAAGAATGCCGGCGAAACGGGCGCTTACTTCAACAAGGCGATGAAGGACGCGCTCGGCGGCCATGTCCATGTCGGCGAGGTGCGTGGCGAAGGGTTGCTCAACGCCGTTGAATTTGTCGAAGACAAGGACGACCGCAAGTTCTTCGATCCGGCGAAGAAGATCGGCTATGCGGTATCCGGAGCGCTCTTGAAGCGCGGCGTTATCGGCCGCGCCATGCCGCAGGGCGATATTCTGGGCTTCGCGCCGCCGCTCTGCCTGACCAGGGCCGAAGCGGACGAGATCGTCGGCAAGACGAAGGACGCCGTGCAGGAAGTGCTCGGCTGAGGCAGCAGAGCAGGGACATCGGACATCGACCCTTCGTCATGTCCATCCCACCCGCCTCGCTTTGCTCTGCGTCCTTCTCTTGCGGAGGGCGGGCGAAGCTGCCCCCACTCCGTCCGCTTCGCGGCCACCTCTCCCCCACTCCCGTGGGGGAGAGGAAGGAGCCAAGCGCTGCGGCCGGCGCTTCCTCTCCCCCGTCGAGCGGGGGAGAGGTGGTCGGCGAAGCCGATCGGAGTGGGGGTCGAATGCCATACGCAAACAGCCCTGTCTTTAAGGAGAGCCGCTGCCCTCACCCATCCCCGTCCGGCTTTCCCTCCTGCCTCACTATGACGAAGGCGCCGACGATCACCAGGAGCGCCATCGCGAACCAGGTGATCGCATATTGGAGATGGGCGTTGCGGAAATGGATGCGCGTCAGGCCGCCGACCGGCAGACCGCCAGGATTAGGCCTCGCATCGGCATCGACGAAATAGGGCGCCACATCAGAGAGATGCCGCGCCTTGGCGATCGCCGCGACATCGCGTGAATACCACCTGTTCTGGTCGGGCTCGTTGCTCCGCAGGAACGCTCCGCCCGGCTCGCTCATCCGCAGGAGACCGGTGATCGTGACTTCACCCCGCACTTGCCCCTGCGAGCGGGCGGCCGGATCGCGCTTGTCGGTGGGGACGAAGCCGCGATTGATGAGAACGATGGCGCCATCGTCTTGGCTGAGCGGCGTCACGACCCAATAACCCGGCCCGAGATCGGTAGCGGTGTAGACGAGCGTTTCCTTATCGTTCAGCAGATGGCCCTTCAGCCGCACATGAAGATATTCGTCACGTGCGGCGGTGACACCCGGCCATTCCTTCGGCCCGGGCGCCGCGACGGG
>JBQCEL010000040.1:0-2330 GCA_051960255.1 Rhizobiaceae bacterium | reverse complement strand
CTACAATTTACTCCTTCATACACACCTGGGAGATCAGGTTGCCGCTGGACCACGATCTCTGAACGGCTACAATCCGGGAGACCTACAATCGCGTGATGGCCTCGTTGCCGCTGGACCACGATCTCTGAACGGCTACAATTACGCTGCTCACCGGGTCGGCGCTCAAGAAGTTGCCGCTGGACCACGATCTCTGAACGGCTACAATGCCTGAGCGGGTATCTTGTTGAAAACCAACAGGATACCCGTCTCTTTATGAAGAGGGAAATAGTCACGGGTCTCAGAAAAGGGCGAGTTGGTCGGGATTTTTCTTTCGCCGCTTTCGTCGTTGGCCAGAAAATCGGATGATGTTTTCATATTGCTTGTCCGTGAAGGTGAGAATGTGGATGTCGCCGCGATCCGGCAAATTGGCTTCGATTCGCCGCATATAGGTCTCGAACTGCTCCTTGCCGTTGCAAAATCGAGCGTAGACCGAAAACTGGCTCTTTTCGAAGCCCTGGTCGAGCAGGAACTGGCGGAATTTGGTCGCAGCCTTGCTCTGCGCCTTGGTCATCACCGGCAGGTCGAACATCACGAAAATCCACATGAGACGATATCCGCTAAGCTGCGTGACGCTCACTTCACGAGGGCCCCGAGGCCCGCAAGTTCAATCGCGGAGGGAGGGCGCGGCGGCGCCAGGCCCGCCGCATTGCCCGTCTCGAAACAGCGTGCCAGCGATTGGCAAAGCCGCACCGCCGCGCCCGAAACGGTGGTGGTCTCGTCCTCGCCGGGCAGGTCGAGCGCGATCAGCCCGGCAAATGCCCGTTTCACCTCGGGCGACACCTCGGTTTGTTCTCTGGAGACCAATTGCGCGGTCAACGAATCGACGAGCGGCCGGAACGGCTCGATCAAATCGTCGGCGAGTGCAAACGCATTGCCGCGATTGGCATGATGAATACCGATGGACGGGTGCAGGCCGGCCGCGACCACCGAACGCGCGACCAGCGAACGCAGAACCGTGTAGCCATAGTTCAGGAGCGCGTTGACACCCTCCGCCGCGCGGTCGCGGCGGAACTCCTGTCCCATCAGCAAGGGCCAGTAGCGCCGCGCCGCCTGCGCCTCGATATTGTCCGGATCGCCCGAGCGCACACGGCGCGCGAGCATATCGAAGGCGCCGGCTTCGATCCCCCGTGCCTCAAGGGCCGCCGCCTGCCAGCGGATCTTCGCCACGACGATTTCGCGCCAAAGCTGCTTGGCGAGGGGCTTGCCGGCCTCCCATTGCGCGCGGATGCGGGCATTCTGCCCATGATGCCCGTCGAGCGGCATGCAGACCGCCACCGGCGCATGGTTGGCGCCGCACAGAACCAACAGGGCTCCGCGCTCGGCCAGCGCGGCAACGAGGTTCGTCGTCCAGGTGATGCCATGGGCATGAATGATGACGGCGGCGACATCGTCGAGAGGAACGCGACCGACTTCCTCGCGTTTCTCGCTGACGATCAGAAAGCCCCGACAGGCGGAAAGATGGCGGCCGTCCGTTGCGATATCGACAATCCGATCCATTCCCGGCCGGCCTTTTATTCGGCCGCACGCTTTGCCGGCCCACGCCGCACCGTCTTGCGGGCAGGGAAGCCTGGATCGAAAACGTGGCCCAGCTCATCGAGCCGCACCTGTCTCGTCTGCCACGATTTCAGGGTATTGGGCGACGGATAGAAATAGTTGAAGGGATCGTCCTTGTCGGCGGCCCGCGCCTTCAACGCGCCGGCCTCATGCGGTGGAGCAAGGGCAAGCTGCTTCTCCGAGAACTTGACGACGCGGACGAGTTCCCTCGTTCCGTGCAGTTCGATGGCGAGCATGTCGTCGCGATGCAGACTCAGCACCTTCCTCGCGGTCGGATTCTCCTGCCTGATCTTGGATACCCAGCCCGGCTGATGCGCGTCGAACATCGACACGACCTCCGCCAGCCACTTGCCGTCCTTCATTTCCCAGACGTCGTAGCGGAAGTTGGAATCGCCCTTGTAGCCCTTATAGGCGCGGCCGTTTCGATCATGAATCGGGATGACCGAAAGCGGCTCGACGACGCGCAGGCGGCGGATATTGCGGAAGTGCAGCGGCCCGAGTTCAGGGAATTGCCGCAGCCGGGCCTCGAAATCCTTGCCGTCGAGCCCGAAGGTCCATTCGTGCAGCGCCGCTCGCAGGTCGGGATCGCGCACATTGTCGATGTCGGCCGTCTTCTTCAGTGCGCTAAGCGGAATGCGATGGACGACGAGGTCATTGCCCTTCTCGTCCTTTTCGCCGGTCAGGCCGTAGGCGGTTTCGTTGTGCAGGCGGCCCGCCGTCGCGTCATGACCCTTCGG
>JBQCEL010000039.1:0-3375 GCA_051960255.1 Rhizobiaceae bacterium | reverse complement strand
CCCTGGCGGCCGCTTCTTCGATGATGGCGTGGTCCTCGGCCGAAAGACCGTTGGCATTGCCATAGGTGCGATAAACGGGAAAGGCGGTGGCGATCGCCGCGATCGCGCTCCGAACCGCTTCCTCGTCAAAGGGCGTGCCCGCCGTGGCAAGCGCGGCGTGTGCGAGGCGCACCAGCCCGTTCACCTCGGTTGCGAAATTCTTCTCGACCATGCCGCGCTTGGCGGCCCGCCGTTCCGCCTCGATATCGACCGGCTCGCCTCTTATACGGCCCAGCGCCGCATCGAGCGCCGCCTTTCCCTCAGGTCTGGAAAAGACATCCGCCATCGAACCGATGAACTCGTAGCCGGTGGTGCCTTGGATCGGCCAGGCCGGCAGGTGCTCGCCTTCCTCGACGATCTTCTCGACGTGGAGAATGACATTAGGTCCAACCGCGTCGCGCAGACGTCTGAGATAGCCCGTCGGATCGGCAAGGCCATCGACATGATCGATGCGCAGGCCTTGCACCTTTCCCGAGCGAACCAGTTCCAGGATGAGGCGATGCACGTCTCGGAAGACAGGCTCGTCTTCGACGCGAACACCGACCAGCCCCGTCACCTCGAAGAAGCGGCGATAGCTCAGATGCTTGCGTGCGTCCTGCCAGAACATCAGCCGCCATGGCTGGGCGTCGTGGATCGCGGCGAGGGCGCTCGCGTCACCGGAAAGGATCTGCAACGCCGCGTCCAGGCCCGCCGCCTCATCGCTCCTCAGCAGAGTTTTCAGCCTCGCGTCGAATTCGTCAGGATTCTCGCGAGCGACGGCTTGAGCGGTGGCGATGATCCGGCCCGCCAGAGGGTGATCGACGCGATCGAGCGCCACCGCGTAAGTGTCTGGCAAAAGCGGGAAAAGCTGGTCGAAATAGCGCAGTGCTAGCGCGCCCGAATTTTCATCCGCCGCAAGGCTGATCTCGCCGGCGTCGGCCGCTTCCGCAAACGTTTTGCCCAGCACCGGGAGGGTCAGCGGCTCGCGCCAGTCGATATCGAAATGATGCGCATAGGGGCTTCTCTCTCCCCATTCCGCGACGCTCCGCCACCAGGGATTTTCGAGCGACGCGGCCATGTGGTTCGGCACGATGTCGAGGATCAGTCCCAGCCCGGCGCCCGCGAGAGTGGCGACAAGCCGCTCGAAACCCTCTCGGCCGCCGATCGCCGGCTCGATCGCATTGTGGTTGATGACGTCATAGCCATGCGTCGAGCCGGACGCGGCGGCGAAGATCGGCGACGCATACAGATGGCTGACGCCGAGCCGCTTGAGATAGGGCACAAGTTGGACAGCTCGGGCGAAGGTCATGCCGTTGCGAAATTGCAGGCGATAGGTTGCGGTCAGCGCGCTCATCGTGGCCGCTCCTCCGCCATGGCGCGCGTCGCCGCCAGGAAAAGCGGCGAGGCCTGCAGCTCTTCGATCGCGACCGGCAGTTTCGGACGCCAGTTCGGATAGGTGTCGATGGTGCCCGGCACGTTGGTAGCCTCGCCGCCGCCGACAAGATCGGCCAGCCTCGCCGCAGCCAGCTTGGAAGGAGTTTTCGCGATAAAACGATGCGCGGCGACAACCAGCGCCTCGGGGAGGGGACCGTCTACGGTGATATCGGCTGTGAGAACGCCGGCATTCCGGCAGGCCTCGACCAGCGCGTGCCGCTCACGCTCCCGCGCGATGGTCTGCTCGGCGGCCGTCTCCGGCGCGATCAATCCATTCTCCTCGCGAAGCGCGATGTCCTTGCCCTCCCACCAGCCGGCGAGCGTCGGCAGATCGTGCGTGGAAAGGCAGGCGAGCGCCAGGGGCGGATAGTCTTGCGCCGGCGCGAAAGCGTCGCCGCGCTTCTCGAAATAGAGCGGCCGATAGGCGAGGATGCCGGCTTCGGCCATGATCTCGCGGAAGCCGGACGGCACATAGCCAAGGTCCTCGCCGACCAGCAGCGAGCGGTAGCGATGCGACGTCTCGGCGAGCGTGCCGATCATCTTTTCGAGCGGGTAGAGGACGTGTGCGCCTTCGGCCGGCGTCCCTTCGCGCGGCACCCAAAAGAGCTGACGCAGCGCCATGACATGGTCCATGCGCAACGCGCCGGCGAAACGCATATTGGCGGTCAGCATCTCGCGATAAGGCAGGAGATCGCGCGCCGCGAGAGCGGTAGGCGACAGCGGGGCCAGCGCCCAATCCTGACCGATGGCGGAGAACATGTCGGGTGGCGCGCCAATGCTGATCCCCCGCGCGAAAAGATCGGGATCGCTCCAGGTAGCGGAGCCGTCCGGCGCATCGCCCACGGCAAGGTCGAGGAACAGCCCGATGCGCATGCCCGCTTGTCGCGCCGCCTGGGCAGCGGTTTGCAATTGGCTATGCGCCAGATATTGCAGCCAGAGCTGAAAGCGTACCTGATCGTCATTCTCGCGCGCGAAGGCGGCAACGGCTTCCCCCCGCGAATCCTGAAATACCGCCGGCCACGCGGTCCAGCCGGCGGCATATCCGGCGGCGGTGAAATGCAATGACAGCGCCTCGAAAAGCGCATGTAGCCTAAGTGATTCCCCGCCCTCGACGCAGAAGGCGGAAAAATCGTCATCATCGGATGCGCTGGCGTTTTCCCGCCAAATCGCGCGCAACGCGGAAAGCTTCAGAGCCGATACGGCTTCATAATCGACAAGCGGCGCGGCCCTCAGCCGGGCAATAGCGGCGCTCAGCTCCGGCGTCTCGCGAAAGCCGGGGATGCGATCGACGGCGATATAAAGCGGGTTGAGGAAGAGGCGGTTCGATGGCGAGAAAGGGCTGCATCGCGCCGGCTCGGCGAGAAAGAGCGCGTGCAGCGGATTGAGGCCGAGAAAGTCGGCGCCGGCCGCACCCAAAATTCCGCAGAGCTCGGCGAGATCGGCGAAGTCGCCGATGCCCCAATTGCGCGCCGAGCGCAGTTCGTAGAGCTGTGCGGCGACGCCCCAGGCAGGGTTGGCGTCGAGCCAGTCCGGCAGGAAGCAGCGGGCGATCGGTGCAGGCGAGTTTTCGTCGGGAAGCGCCTGCTCGGCATCGGGATCGACTCCGAGCGCCTCGAGGATATGCCGTTTGGTATCGTCCGGCACGGCGGCTCTGCTATTCGGCCTGTCGAGATAAAGCGCGACGCCGTAGCGGAAGGCGAGTTCATCGAGCGTCGGCATGGTCAGGCCTCGATGGATGGCTTCAGGTCGATGCCGGCCAGCATGGCGCGGGGCGGCAGGCCGTCCTGCGCCTGTTCGGCCTCGGCCGGATAGGCATAGATGATGGTGCCTGCTGGTGGCGGGACGGCCTGCTGTTCCTGCGAAAGATTGGCGCGGAGGGACAATGTGCCGCCATGAAGGCGCCAATCGATGGCGATGACGCCA
>JBQCEL010000038.1:0-46688 GCA_051960255.1 Rhizobiaceae bacterium | reverse complement strand
GGACGTTTTCCAGCCGCATCAGTACGTCATGCGCCGTGCGATAAAGCAGCTCGCCCTGTTCCGTCAGGACGAGACCGCGCGCATGGCGGTGGAAGAGCGGCACGCCGACATCGTGCTCGAGCGCGCTTACTTGTCGCGAGATGGCCGATTGCGACAGCTTCAGCGTCTCGGCGGCATGGGTGAACGACCCTGCCTCCGCCGCGGCGTGAAACACACGCAGCTTGTCCCAATCGAGTGACATCTTTCCCCTCTTTCCAGGCTGGCGCGGCTATTCCGCCGCCGCCGTCTCCTCGTGCAATTCGGTCTCGGCGAGATAACGCTCCGCCTCGAGTGCCGCCATGCAGCCCATTCCGGCCGCCGTCACCGCCTGCCTGTAGATATCGTCGGTCACGTCTCCCGCCGCGAAGACGCCCGGAACGCTGGTCCTGGTCGAATCGGCTTCCGTCCAGATGTAGCCATTCGGCTTCTGTTTCAACTTTCCTGCAAAAAGTTCAACCGCCGGCGCATGGCCGATGGCGACGAAAACGCCGTCGATCGGCATCTGGCTGACAATGCCGGTCTTCGTGTTCTTCAGCCGGAGGCCCGTGACCGAGGGCGGCAGGGGAAGCTTTCCCGGATTGCCGGTGATCTCGTCGACAACGGTGTCCCATAGCACCGTGATGTTGTCCTTCTTCAAAAGACGTTCCCGCAATATGCGCTCGGCCCTGAACTCACCGCGGCGATGGACGACCGTGACATGGCGCGCGATGTTGGCGAGGTAAAGCGCCTCTTCCACCGCCGTGTTGCCGCCGCCGACCACCACGACATCCTTGCCGCGATAAAAGAAACCGTCGCAGGTCGCGCAGGCGGAAACGCCGAAGCCCATGAAGGTCTGTTCGCTCGGAATGCCGAGCCATTTCGCCTGCGCGCCGGTGGCGATGATCAGCGCGTCGGCCGTGTATTCCTGACCGGAATCGCCCTTCAGCCGGAAAGGCCGCCGCGCGATATCCGCTTCGACGATCAAATCATTGACGATCTCTGTGCCGACATGCTCCGCCTGGCGCAGCATCTCGCCCATGAGCCACGGCCCCTGGATAGGGTCGGCGAAGCCGGGATAATTCTCCACATCGGTCGTGATCATCAGCTGACCGCCCTGCTGCAGCCCCGCGACGAGAACCGGCTTCAGCATGGCGCGCGCCGCGTAGATCGCCGCGGTATAGCCCGCCGGACCGGAACCGATGATCAGGACGGGAGCGTGCTTGACGGACATGGATGATGCTCTTTCCCCGTGAAAGCGGCAGATTCGGCCGCGCCGGAAACCCTTTCCGGACCGCTACAATTTAGGTGTTCGCCCTGCCGGCGTGCAAGACCGGGGATCATCCGTCCCCCGAAAGCTGCCGCACAAGGGTACATCCGGCCGGTTGTCGGCGGAATCGGGATGGTCTAAGAGCGCATTCCTATTGATTTTCGCGGTCTTGAAAAAATTTGTTTCCCATCCCCAGGATTGCCGATGCCGCTTAAAGCCGATCTCGACGCTATCGACTGGAAAATCCTTCGAGAACTCCAGGACGACGGCAGGATGACGAATGTCGAACTGGCCAAGCGTGTCGGCATCTCCGCTCCGCCCTGCCTGAGGCGCATGAAGCGGCTCGAGGAGACGGGGGTCATCCGCCGTTACCGCGCGCTGCTCAACGGCCCGGCTCTCGGCTTCCACGTTGTCGCTTTCTGCCTTGTCGGCCTCAAGCATCAGTCCGATTCCGAAATCAAGGCCTTCGCCGAACGTGCCCGCCAGTGGCCGATGGTGCGTGAGGCGTGGATGGTCTCGGGGGAATCGGATTTCCTGTTGCATTGCGTCGCCCGCGATCTCGGGGGATTCCAGAGCTTCGTCATCGAGGAACTGACATCGGCGCCCAATGTCGACACGGTGCGCACCGCGCTGACGATCCGCCAGGTGAAGGATGAAGGACTCGCGCCGGTGGACGAGGCGAAATAGGCGCGGCTTGTTTCTCCGTTGCGACGCGGTAGAAAGCGGAAGCTCCAAAAAGTCGGCGGAGATGCTTCCCGCAATGATGATTTCGGTCGAGAAGAATTTCATTTTCGTCCATGTCGCCAAGACAGGCGGGCAAGCGATGAAGAACGTGTTGCGCCCCTACGCCATCCAGAAGGCCGGCGGGCAGTGGCGGCGGCTGTTGTCGCACCTGCCGGTGCGGGAAGCGCTCGACGCGCAGCTTGGCCCGCATACGTCGGCGCGCTGGGCGAAGCGGAAATTGCCGCGCGATTTCTTCGACCACGCCTTCAAGTTCGGCCTTGTCCGCAATCCCTATGATCTTGCCGTTTCACGCTATTTCTTCGTGCGCTCGCACACTGGCCACCATCGTCACGAAGACGCGCAGAAGCAGAGTTTTGCCGATTTCCTGCTTGCACAGAAGAGCCGCGCCCGCTGGGGCCAAAAAGACCAGACCGCGATGCTCTGCGATACGGACGGCCGGCTCCTGGTCGATAAGGTCTATCGCTTCGAAGAGATGGAAGAGGCCTATAATGACATCGTTCAGCGACTCGATCTGAAAGACGCGCCGCCGCTGGCCCGCAAGAACGCCAGCAGCCATGCGGATTATCGCAGTTACTACACCGATACGGAGCGTGCGCTGGTCGAGGAGCTTTGGAAGCGCGACATCGAGCGCTTCGGCTACTCATTTTGAGCAGCCGAAAGCGGGTAAGAATCAGATCGGCTTGAAGTCCGGATCGATCGCCAGAGCCTCCTTCTTCCAGAGATCGGCGTAGGCGACATCTTGCCAGTTCTTGAACCACGGACCGCCGCTCGTGTAGTGCACCGCCTTGGGAAGGCCGGCGGCCGGCTTCTCGTTCCAACCCTCCAGCCAGTTCCACTCGACCGGAACGGAGCCGATCTCTTCGTCGGCGGCCCATTGCATGCGGTGGAGGTAAGCGCCGCTTTCGCGGTTGATGAGGTCGGGCGTCAGTTTCCGCGTCGAGGGATGCCCGCAGTTGAAGAACATGAAGGACGACCAGTTCTTGCGCGGATAGGCGGTCTGCACCTTGCCATCCATCTTGACGCCTTCCTTCGGCGTGTAGTCGTGCTGCACGCACATGACCGCCTTCGACGCGTCCTGATATTGCTCCAGCCCAGCCAGGTCGCCGAAGAACAGGAAATCGCAGTCGCAGAAGAGCGCCCAGTCCTTGAAGCCCGCGAGATAGGGCGTGAAGAAGCGCGAATAGGTGAACTCGGTCGATGCCAGCGGATCGACCTCGCGCGTGTAGACCCTCTCCTTTACCAGGGCGTCGAGCCTGATCGGCCTGATATCGAGCGGAATGGACGCATGTTTCAGCGCGGTCGCCTTCGCGACCTCATATGCGATCGGCTCACGCGAATCCCAGCCGATGAAAATCCTGAGCGGTTGCGCCATCATACCCTCTCTGCTTCCAATAAGATCGCAACAATCCCGCCATTTTGGCGGTTCCATGGTGAAAGAGATTCTTTCCTATTATCGGAAATCCTCTCCCAACCGCAAATCGCCACAGCCGTTCTGCCGGGCACGCCAAACACTCACCTTTCTATCTGGTCCAACAGGAAAACGCGCTCATCAGCGACGCGCCTCTCCACCCATGTCCTTTCATCCGCCCAGGCATGCCGGCGCCAACCCGCCCAGGTGAAGCCGCAAATCTCGATCCGCCATTCCTCCGCCGCCACGGTCTCGAGCGCGTGCCAGATGCCGAAATAGCCGGTGCTCGGGAAAATCTCATGCATCTTGTCCGCGGGAACGCCAAGTTCCTTGCAGCCGCGCAGATAGAATTGCGGCGGCATGATGCGGATTTCCTTGCCTGCGCCGCCGAATTTTCGGATGCCGGCACGCGTCCAGTCGGCGCGCCTTCCCTTTAACCAGGAAAGGGGATTGGGCTTGCGGAAATAACGCTCGATGATCTCCGGATGATAAGTGAACATCAGTTCCTTCGCCGCGAGGAAGATCGGCGATTGCGTGAAGGCAGGATCCTCCAGTCGTCTCTGCTGGGGCTTGCCGGAATTGGCCATCATCAGCCGGTCCGTCCTGACGCCGCTCATGCCGATCGCTTCCTTCGGCTCGTTGAAACGGAGGACGAAATCGGCGGCATCGACTTCCGCCGAGAGATCACGCGACAAGGGGCCGTTGCCGACGATCACCATGCGTTTCATGCATGCCCCCTGCGCATCCTCGACGCCTACCGCCTTTTGAGCGCGTTGAGACGTACCGCGCTCCTGTAAAGCGCCCGGCGGATTTCCCTCGAAACGATCTCCGCGGCCGATTTGCGCGTCTTCTGGACTACAGTGCCGCCGAGCAGATGGCCGATCTGCCGGATTGCCGTCGGCCGGGCGACAAGCACACGCACGCGTTTCACGCCCGGCATCTGGATGGTCGTGTCCACCGGGCGGTCGAAGGTCTCCGTCGCCTCAAGAAGCGCGGCCGCAGCGCCGGCGCTGACAAGCTGCATCTGCATGCCAAGCCCGATAATTGCGGGTTCGGCCAACGTCATGTCCCCTTCCCGCGCGACCACCCGGCCCTTGTCCGTGTAGTCACGATAGGGGAAGCGAATGACGTCATTCCTGCCCAGATTGGCAAGCGCGAAGGCAAGGAGGCGCGGATAAAGGCTCCCGTCCACGGTCACATCGTCTTCGACGATCAGCCCCCCATCGAGCTTGCGGTCGAGAATGGCCTGCCACGCCTTCCGATGCGAGAGGAAACAGCCGATTTCGGTCGCTCGCAGCTCGAACGGATAGCGCGGCCGGTGGAGATTTCGCCGATAGACGGCAGCGATCTCCTCGCGCGACAGCGCATTGCCGTCAACCGCATCGATTATGCCGGCGGGCAGATGAAGCTCCGTCAGCAGTTTCTCGACCTGCGGCCGGCGCTGCCTCGCGCGCCGGAGATGGATGACGAACGCTTCCGCCGCCTTCATGACTTGGCCCACGCCGCGTCATAAACGCGTTCTATGCCCGCGGCCTCACGTTCCAGGGGGAATTTCGAACGCACCACCTGAAGCCCGTTCTCGCCATGAGCGGCGGCGAGCAAAGGATCAGCGAGATAGCAACCGATCGCCTGCATGAGGCCCTTGCCGTCGCCCGCCGGCACGACCGCTCCGGTTTCGCCCTCGACGATCATCTCGCCATAGGCGCCTGCGTCGCTGGCGACGACGGCCGTGGCGGACGCCATGGCTTCGAGCGGCGTCAGGCCGAAACCCTCGTTGCGGGAAGGCGCGACATAGAGCGACAGCCGGCGATACCAGACCTTGATGTCCGGCACCTCGCCCAGAAAGAATATGCGATCGGACAATCCGGCTTCGGCCACGCGCCTCTTCAATTTTTCACCGAATGCCTGATGTTCCGCCGTCACGCGCCCGGTGATGATGGCCGTCCAATCGGGAAATCGCGGCAGGAGCGCGATCATCGCCTCGACGAAGAGATCCGTGCCTTTCTGGTGCCGGATGCGGCCACAGCAGCCGACGGCATAGCGACCGGGAAGTCCCGAAGCGGAAAAATAGTCATCGGAAGCGCATGGCGGGTGGAAGGCTTCCAGATCGACGCCATGCATGACGACAGCGTTCGGCACCTCCAGATAGCGCGCCGAGCGCTCACTCGTTGCGATGACGCCATCCATGCGGCGGATAAGCCATTTGGTGAAGGGCTTGTGGTGACGTTGCGCGGCCGACGTGAAGACGAGCCGGAGCGGCGCGCGAAGGACATCGCGAAAGAAAACGCCCGCGAGCATTTCGACGTTGCGGCGCGCATGCCAGATGCGGCGACGGCCGGATGCCGGCCGCCTGAAGAGCGCCGGCAGTTGCCACCACCGCATCTTCGGCAAATTGTGAGGCAGGCCTGGTCCGAGGGTGACGATCCCCAGCGTCCGCGCTTGAACCGGCACGAGCTGGATGATCGTACTCGTCACCCCCGACAGGCGTCGCTTGAAGTTGGGCGCGACAACCTCGATCCTGGACATATCCGGCACATCCGGCTTCGCACCCATCAAGGCATGTTCTCAGAGGTAATTGACCTCGACGATCTCATAGCCGCGCGCGCCGCCGGGCGCATTGACCTCGACAGCGTCGCCAACGGCCTTGCCGATCAGCGCCCGCGCGATCGGGGAGGAAATCGAAATGCGGCCGGACTTCACGTCGGCTTCCTGGTCGCCGACGATCTGATAGGTTTTTTCCTCTTCAGTATCCTCGTCGACCAGCTTGACGGTTGCGCCGAACTTGATCTTGTCGCCGGAAAGCTTCGAGACGTCGATGACCTCGGCGCGGGCGATCAGATCCTCCAATTCGCCGATGCGGCCCTCATTCAGGCTCTGCGCCTCCTTGGCGGCGTGATATTCGGCGTTTTCGGAAAGATCGCCATGCGCGCGCGCCTCGGAAATCGCCTCGATGATCCTCGGGCGTTCTTCCTGCTGGCGCCAGCGCAATTCGTCCTTCAGAGCCTCGTGTCCGCCAGCGGTCATCGGGACTTTGTTCATCGTCATCGACCTTCCTCACCTCGTGATGGTCTTGCGCCGTCTGCTCGACAGGCAAAAAAGAAAACGGTCCGAGAGCCGAGGCCAACGGAGCCGCTTCACCTGTGTTCACCCCTTATATAGCAACAAGCCGGCGTTTTTTCACGTCCAATTTTCGACGATATGAAGCGTACGCTTTCGCGGATGGTTTGCGTGCGGAACGCGACCCACGCCAGGCCTTGGAGCGCGCTTGCCTGGTCTCGGTGGAGTTCTATCTAAATTCTCTCATCTGCCTGTCTGGATATTCCATGCTGATGAATCGAGCATTCCGAGCAGGGCTCCTTGCGCTCGCCGCCTCCCTCGCCGTTCTCGCCTCGCCCGTTTCCGATGCGGCGGAAAAGCGGGTGTTCTCGACAGAACGCGTCAAAGTGAGAGCCCAAATCCTAATGGACGGCCTTGTCCATCCCTGGGGCATGGCCTTCCTGCCCGACGGCGCCGTGCTCGTCACCGAACGGCCGGGCAGGCTGCGCATGTTCGCCGGAGGAAGGCTTTCCGCTTCTATCCCGGGCGTTCCAAAGGTCTATGCTCATGGGCAGGGCGGCCTGCTCGATGTCGCGCTCGCCAAGGACTTCGCCACAAGCGGAACAATCTTTCTCTCGTTCGCCCAGGCTGGGCGTCACGGCGCGGGGACCGCCGTCGCGCGCGCCAAGCTGGTGCGCGATGGCGGGAGAGCGCGCCTTGAAGACATGAAAATCATCTTCTCGACAAAACGGAAGACCGGCGACAGCCAATACGGGTCGCGAATCGTCGTGGATCGTGACGGCAGTCTTTTCGTCACAACGGGCGACGGTGGACAGGAAAGGCGGGCGCAGGATTTCTTCGACGCCGCGGGCGCTGTCCTTCACATCAATCCCGATGGCGGCATCCCCCCCGACAATCCTTTCCGCGACGGGAAAAAGGGACTGCCGCAGATATGGTCAAAAGGCCACCGCAACATCGAAGGCGCTGCGATCGACCCGGCGACCGGCAGGCTCTGGACGGTCGAACATGGTCCGAAAGGCGGCGACGAGTTGAACCATCCCGAAGCGGGAAAGAATTATGGTTGGCCTGTGATCAGCTATGGCACCAACTATGACGGCACCAAGATCGGCATCGGCACGCATGCGCCGGGATACGAGCAGCCGGTCTATTACTGGGACCCGTCGATCGCGCCTTCCGGTCTTGCCATCTACAGCGGCTCGATGTTCCCGGAATGGCGCGGCGACTTCCTCGTCGGCGCGCTGAAATTCGAACTCGTCGCCCGGCTTCGTCGCAACGCGAGCGGCAAGATCGTGCATGAGGAGCGAATGTTCAAAGGCGCGTTCGGCCGCATCCGCGACGTGCGCCAAGCGCCGGACGGATCGGTCTGGCTTCTGACCGATGAGGAGAACGGCGCGATCATCCGTCTTTCACGCGCCGATTGAAGATGATCGCGTAAACGACCTCTATTTCACGCTAAGCGGCCACTGCGCCTGCCAATGCTCGGGACCGCCGGCGAAATTGCCGTCGCAATTGTCCTTGGAGCGAGCCTCGAGCAAAATGAAGGCTGGCCCCTCGCCGCTGTCCTTCAGCACCCATTTGCGCCAGGTGCCGCAATCGCCGAGCCCCCGACCCTTGAAGAAGCCGGTCAAAAAGGAGCCGCGTGGATCCCAATCGACGTTCCACGCTTTCGTGGTCACGGTCGGCCCCTGCTGGACCATGACCGGAAGACCGAGACGGCTGATATGGCCCTGCGACGACAAATAGAATGCGAAGGGCTGGTTGTAGGCCCCGCCATCGCCGCAGGGCAGCCCGACGAGATTGGTTCCGTTCGCCACAGCCACCTGGAATCCACCCATATATTTGAAGGATTCGGGCTTGGTGATGCGGCAGACCCCGTCCTGCGCCACAAATTCCGAACGGATCTGCGGCGGAATCTCATCGATCGAAAGAATATCCTGCGCGTGCGTTGCGATGCTCTGCTTCGGCCCCCTTGCCTGCAAGGCGTCGAGCGAACTTACCCGATCCTGGACTTCATCCATGAAAAGGAAGCCGTCGATGAGGCCAGCGAGCGAGATATTCGCACTTCCCGGCCCTGTCGCGCCTGCGTAGTCGATGGTCATCACGTGGCCTTTACGCATGGCATCGAGAAGCTTTTTCATCTCTGGGCCGCCCGAAAGCCTGTATTGCCCCTGTTCACTGTCGAAGGCGAAGCCCGAGAGCGGCATCTGGACGACGGCCTTGCCGTCCACGGAGAAATGAATCGTCGATCCGGTCTGAAAGGGCTTTGAAGTGCTGAGGATGAGATCGGTCGGCGTGTTCGGCCCCGCCTTCCTCTGCAACGAAAAGCTGTCGATATCGCCGCTCCCCACGGGCGCCCTCAAGGTGCATGTCAAACCGTTGGTGCAGGTAACCACCATGTTGCGCACCTCCTTGCGCGGACCGGCCATGGCGGCGGTCGCGGCGCAAAGAAAGAGCGTCATCAAGGCAAGTCTGTTCAGCATGTTTCGGCTCGTCCCGGAAAGCATGGCGATCACATCACTTGCAGCGAGACTTGGCAATGCTATGACCCGTTCCAAATCCTTAGGCTCAGCAACAAAAGGCCATTTCATGACGCGCGCCCGCGCCAATCTCGTGCTTCTTCTTGCCGGCGCCATGTGGGGCATGGGGTTCGTCGCGCAATCGAGCGCCATGGAAGCAATTGGTCCGATGGTCTTCATCGCGCTCCGATTCCTCGTGGCGACCTTGTCGATGCTGCCGGCGGCTATCATCGAAGGGCGCTGCGCGAAACGACGGCTTTCTGCCTCCGACTGGATGAACTTCGCTTTTATCGGTGTTCTCCTCTTTGCCGGAATGACGGCCCAGCAGATCGGCCTCGAAACGACAACCGTAACGAATTCGGGTTTCCTGACCGGCCTTTACGTGGTCATGGTGCCCTTTATCAGCGTCCTTCTCTTCCGCCAATGGCCACACGCGGTGGTCTGGCCTGCCGCGCTGCTCGCGCTCACGGGCATTTGGCTGCTGTCGGGCGGCTCGTTCGAGACTTTGAGGACCGGGGACTGGCTGACGATGCTTTGCGCCTTCTTCTGGGCATTGCAGGTGATCTATATCGGACGGGGAGCATCGGAAGCCGGCAGGCCGGTCACGCTCGCGGTCATGCAATTCGCCATTTGCGCGGCGCTGGCGTTCGCCTGCGCCATTCCGCTGGAACGGATCGATCTTGGCGCCATTCGCGCCGCGATGCCCGAAATCCTCTATGCCGGCATTTTCTCCGGCGGCATCGCCTTTACCCTTCAGGCGGTTGGCCAACGTTACACGACCGCGCCGCAGGCGGCGATCTTCCTGTCCTCCGAATCGGTTTTCGCGGCGCTGTTCGGGGCGATTTTTCTTGGCGAGCGCGTCGGCGCCCGGGGGTTCGTCGGTTGCGTCCTGATCTTCGTGGCTATTCTTGGCGTTGAAATCCTGCCGGCGATCATGGCGGGCCGCCGCGTTACGTCCTCGGCGCGATTGTAAGCTGATTGGACCGGCAGCGTGGCCTCACGTCACGAATCGTTGCCTTTCGTGACTTTCTTCCGGGGAACCGGCTTCGGAAACGCTCATTTCCCGATCATGGGACATTTTCGAAGGGTTTTCTTTCTTCTGCCAGTTTACACAGTAACAGCCGTTCTCCCGGCAATCGCCGGTAATCCCGTTCTGCCCGACAAAGCACCTCGACCGCCCCGCGCTAGTCTCGAAGACGGGGCGCATGAGCAGAGCACCCCGCCCGCCGTCGCGCCAATCCCGTCGCGGCGTCCGCAAACGGCCGAAGAGGCCGACAGGGTGGCCCCGCATCCCCCGGAAAGCCCGAAAAAACAGGAGCCGCCTGCCGAAGCGCCGAAACCGCCTGAAAAGCCGACCCCTTCGGCAAAGAAGGCAGCGGGAAGGCTGGAGCAAAAGCCCCAGCTTGAGCGTCCATCGCCACTGCCTGCTCCGGCTCAACTGGCTTGCCAAGCGGACCTGAAGAAACTGGGCGTCCATTTCGAGGAGAAGCCGCCCATATCCGACCCGCTCGGCTGCGCCGTCGAAAATCCGCTCGAGATTACGCGGCTTTCCGACACGATCGCGCTAAAGCCCGGCGCAATGATGAACTGCGCGCTCACCGACGCGCTTTCGCGCTTTCTGACCGACGTCGTTTCGCCCGAAGCGCAGAAGATTTTCGGATCGCCTTTGGCGGCGATAGACCAGGCGTCCGCCTATGTCTGCCGGGATCGACACGGAGCGGAGAAGATTTCCGAACACGCTTTCGGCAATGCCATCGATATCGCTCGCTTCATTCTCAAGGACGGGACCACAATCGATGTGAAGGACTATGGCGAAACCGATCCGAAGCGGTCGCAATTCCTGGGAGACGTCCGCATGGCCGCGTGCGGTCCATTCCGCACCGTACTCGGGCCGGGGGCGGATGCGGACCACTCGCTGCATTTCCATTTCGACCTCGAGCCGCGCCACAGCCTGCATCCGTTTTGCCAGTAGATGGGCGGAAGATTCCGTTACGTAAGCTGCGCGCCGCCATTTCGCCCGATGCGTAAAGCGGCCCGCTGAGCTTTCCTTTACGTTTCCAGCCTAGGGTCGGCCCAGGGACAGTTCCGGGGACGGCCAATGGCACCGTCAAATCGCGCTTTGCACGCGCTTCTTCACACCTGCTCGCGCCGGAGGGCAACCATGTTTGCTCTCGCCGCCAGCGCCCTTCTGTCCGCATGCACCGTCAGTTCGGTCATGAACCCGACACCTATGGTCGATGTCGGGACGAGCACGGCGGCCATCACCGTTCCGAGCCGCGAAATGTTTGTGGACGCGCCGGAAGAAGCGCCGAGGTCGCGGCGGCGGCCGGCGACACATCTGCCTGAGATAGCGCCGGACAGTTCCGCTCTTCCACGCCCGCGGCCGTCGCGAGAACCGTCAGAAACCGACTACAGCGGAATGACGGAGGAAGAAGTCGCGCTCGCGCTTCCAGATCCGCGCGACGATATCGCCCCCGCCCCCGCCCCGAACGAAGACGACGAGCAGTCTTCCAGTCATCTGAAAGCGCCCCTGCCGCGCACCGCCGCCGTACCGCCGGTCGCGCCGCTCCACCCAGCCGAGCCGAAGGCGCCTGAAAAGCGCTACGCCGGCCTGCCCTCCGCTCTGCCCGGCATCGTCACACCGCCGGCCGCGCCCCGGGTTCCGGGCCTGATGCCGTCCTCCGAGATCGAACTCAGGCATGAGCTAAAGCGCCTGGGCGTCATCTACGCCGATATGCCGCCGATCCATCCGGGCGGCGCCTGCGGCATCGATTATCCCGTCAAGGTCATGGCGCTGTCGGGCGGTATCCAGATGCGGCCACCCGCCGTTCTCAACGCGAAAATGGCTGTCACTTTCGCCAAATATATCAGGAGCGATTTCGCCCCGGCCGTGCGTTGGCGCTATTTCTCCGGCATCAGGTCGATCCGCGACGGCAGCTATTCGTGCCGCAATATGATCGGCGAATCGTCTCACCATCTGTCGGAGCACGCCAAGGGCAACGCCATTGACGTCCTGGGAATCACACTCGACAGCGGCCGGGTGATCGATGTCGAGAAACCCGGCTGGTTTTCCTTCCGCGAGCGCGGTTTCCTCAACAAGGTGCGCGGTGAGGCATGCGGCTATTTCACCACGGTTCTAGGCCCAGGCTACAATTGGGCGCACCGCAACCACTTCCATTTCGACCTGATGCAGCGCCGCAGCGGCTATGTCGCGTGCCGGTGATTGGCCGGCTCAGCCCTCCGGGGGCACCGGGGTCGGGTGGCCCTCGCCATCGAGCGCTACCATGATGAAATCGGCGTCGGTCACCTTTTCCATCAAATCGGTGAGATAACGCTGCGCCCAGGCCTCCACCTCGAGCGTCATGGAGGTGCGGCCGACGCGCGTGACATGGGTATAGATGCAAAGCGTATCGCCGACCTTCATCGGCTTGGCGAAGGACATTTCCTTGACCGCAGCCGTCACCACGCGGCCTTTGGCGCGTTCGGCGGCGCGGATGCCGCAGGCAAGATCCATCTGCGCCATCACCCACCCGCCGAAAATGTCGCCGGCGGCGTTGGCGTCGGCCGGCATGGCAAGGGTGCGCAATGTCAGTTCGCCCTGCGGCTTTCCGTTTTCGGCCATGCTTTCCCTCGCTGCGTTCACCGGGGTTTCCGTAGCGCCGGCGCCTGAGAGCGTCAATGTAGGCGCTTCACCCAAGGAATGGCGACGAATCTCGAAATGACGCGCCCCCTGATAAAGGTGCAAGTCACCCCCGTCGCTTTTTTCATAGGCCATGCCGGATGACCGGAGGGCTTTTCGTTGTGCGCTGCTAGGCTGCCGCGCGCCGGAAATGGTAAGGCTAGCGGCAGGGAGCGATGCGGACCTTCGATTTCATCATTGTTGGAGCGGGGTCGGCCGGTTGTGTCCTTGCCGAGCGCCTGTCTGCCAATGGCCGCTATTCGGTCCTCCTCATCGAGGCAGGCGGCACCGACCGCCGCTTTTTCGTCCAGATGCCCCTCGGCTATGGCAAGACGTTTTTCGACCCTGCCGTGAACTGGAACTACAAGGCCGAGCCAGATCCGGGCCTCGCCGGCAATGCCGACCACTGGCCACGCGGCAAGATCATCGGCGGATCGAGTTCGATCAATGCCATGGTCTGGATACGCGGCCAGCGCGAGGATTTCGACGAATGGCGCGACGCCGGCAACCCCGGTTGGGGCTACGATGATCTCCTGCCGATCTTCAAGGGGATCGAGGACAATCAGGCCGGCGCTGATGAATGGCGCGGCCGCGGCGGCCCCGTCCATGTCACCGACAATCGGCGCCGCGTTCATCCGCTGACGAAGCTCTACCTCGAAGCCTGCCGCGAAGCCGGCTTGCCGCTCAACGAGGATTTCAACGGCGCCAAACAGGAAGGCGCAGGCATCTACCAGATCACGACCAGGGACGGAAGGCGCATGTCGGCGGCGCGCGCGTTTCTGCGGCCGGCGACAAAGCGCGCCAATCTGCGCGTCGAAACCGGCGCGCATGTGACGACGATCGTAATCGAGGGCCGCCGGGCGGTCGGCATCGAATACAGCCAGCATGGCCACCTCCGAATGGCGCGCGCGGGACGTGAAGTGATCCTCTCGGCCGGGTCGGTCGGTTCGCCGCAGATCCTGCAACTTTCGGGCATCGGACCGGCAGAGCATCTGAAGAAACTCGGCATCGATGTCCGTCTCGACAATCCCAATGTCGGCGCGAACCTTCAGGATCATCTTGGCATCAACTACACCTGGAAAGGTAGGACGGCGACGCTCAACCAGATCCTGCGGCCATGGTGGGGCAAGCTTCTTGTCGGTGCGCAATATCTCTGCCTGCGATCGGGGCCGCTCTCGATGAGCATGAACCAGGGCGGCGGTTTCTTCAGAACCGATCCGGCGCTGTCGCGTCCCAATATGCAGCTTTATTTCCAGGCCTTTTCAACCGTTCTTCCCAAACCAGGCGAGCGGCCGATCCTGACACCCGATCCATGGCCCGGCTTCTCCATCGGCCTTTCCAATTGCCGTCCGACCAGCCGCGGCTCGATCATGATCCGCTCGGCCGATCCTTCGGACTATCCCAAGATCGTGGCGAACGCATTTTCCACCAACCACGACGTGACGGAGATGCTGGAAGCGGTGAAGTTCCTGCGCGTCATCGCCAGCCAGCCGGCCTTGCAGAGCATCATCGAAGAGGAAGTCCTGCCAGGCCCATCCCTTCAATCGGACGACGAACTGATCGAGGATTTCCGCAAGCGTTCAGGAACGGTATATCATCCGGTTTCGACCTGCCGAATGGGGCCGGATGCGGCTGGCGCTGTGGTCGATCCGCGTCTGAAGGTGCATGGTGTCGAGGGCCTGCGCGTCATCGACGCTTCCATTTTCCCGAGCGTCGTCAGCGGCAACACCAATGCCGCAGCGATCATGACCGGCTGGAAGGGCGCGGAAATGGTGCTGGAGGACCATCCATGAAAATCACCGACGTGAAGACCTGGGTCGTGGGTAATCCGCCTCCGGGCATCGGGGGCAAATATTTTATCTTCGTCAGGCTGACGACCGATTCCAACGTCGTCGGCTATGGCGAAGCCTATAACGCCACCTTCTCCGCCCAGGTTACGGCGCGGATGATCGAGGATATGGCGGAGCGCTATTTCCTCGGTCAGGACCCGCACGACATCGAGCTTTTCTTCCGTCGCTGCTATTCCTCCGGCTTCAGCCAGCGTCCCGACACCGCCGCCATGGGCTGCTTCTCGGCGTTGGAAACGGCCTGCTGGGACATTATTGGCAAGGAGGCGGGCAAGCCGGTCTACAAGCTGCTTGGCGGTCAGGTGCATGAGAAACTGCGCTCCTATACCTATCTCTATCCGCATTCCGGCAGCGTTCACACCGAGGATGTCTCGGGCCGGAACGTCTATAACGACCCGGATCTGGCGGCCGAATGCGCCGCCCTCTATGTCAAGCAGGGCTTCAACGCCGTGAAGCTCGATCCCGCCGGACCCTACACCGCTTTTGACGGCCATCAGCCGCGGCTCGCCGATATCGATCTGTCCGCGCGCATGCTGAAGGCAATCCGCGAGGCGGTCGGGACGAAAGCGGACATCCTGTTCGGAACGCACGGGCAGTTCACCGCATCCGGCGCGCTAAGGATGGCGCGCGCCATTGAGCCTTATGATCCGCTCTGGTTCGAGGAACCGGTGCCGCCGGACATGCCCGAGATCATGGCCGAGGTGGCGCGCGGCACTTCCATTCCGATCGCTACGGGCGAGCGGCTGACGACGAAATTTGAATTCGCCCGCGTCATCGAGAACCGCGCGGCAACCATCCTCCAGCCCGACCTTGGCCGTTCGGGCGGCATATTGGAGACGAAGAAGATCGCGGCCATGGCCGAGGCTTACCATATTCAGGTCGCGCCGCACTGCTATTGCGGGCCGATCGTCGGCGCCGCCAACATCCAGCTTGCAACGACGCTGCCGAATTTCCTCATCCTGGAATCGCTCAGGCAATGGGACGGCTTCCACGAAAAGCTCCTGAAGAAGAAGATCGAGTGGCAGGATGGCTGGGTCATTCCCTCTAAGGAACCTGGCCTTGGCGTCGAGTTGAACGAAGCTGTCTGCGAGGCTCATCCCTATGATGGGAAACCGCTGCATCTGGAAATGGCGCCCTACCCGCTCTTCCCCTGATGGAGGATGAGGTTCGCCCATGGCTATCCGACCACTGTCCTGCAAAGGACAGAAGGAAGATGGCACACCCACCGATGGTAGTAGCCAAATATACACATGACGCTGCTTGCAGAATATCTCACTATAATCGAAAGATCGTAATTTGATAAAATTTGGCATAAATTTTATCTATGTTGGTTGCCCACTGACTGAACAAGACTGAATTCGCTTATAAATTTACTATATTTTTGCATTGTCCGGTTTGGTCACTTTTCCAGCTTTGCCTGACGCTATACATAAGGTTAGCGAAATATGAATTTCCATGCCTGATAATTTGAGCGCGCGGGGTGCAACGGTCATGAACTTTGGTTTCCTGAAACGGACGGACAAGCTCGACAAGGCCTTCGAAGATCTTCAAAGCGGCATGATGGATGCTTTGCAGGAGGATTTGGACAGACTGCCCTTTGACCCTGTCGAGGAAGCGGTCGCCGCCAAATCGCAAGACGGAAATGCCTCGGTGGTGACGGAAGACGGCGAGGAAGAGCGCATCTACCTCGAAGAGACGCCTGAAGCGGAGAGCATCAAGCGTCTCACGGCGCACGCCCAGAACCGTCTGGCCGCGCTCGCTTCCTTCGAGGACCTGCACCAGGGAGCGAATGATCAGTTGCAGACGATCGGCAGCATGCTCGCCGAAGTGATCACCTCACATCATCTTACGCGCGAGTTCCTGAACGGAATCCATCCCGAGATTCATCGCGCCAACGAACTGGAACTGGCGAACACGACGCTCGCCGCGGAAAACCGCAAGCTGGCCGAGCAGTTGCACGAGGCAACGAAGAAATTGCAGGAACAGGAAAGCGCCGTCGCCACCTTGCAGCGCCGCGAACTGACGCTGCAGCAGGACAAGGAGACGCTGCGTATCGCGCTTTCCGCCGCCAAGCTTCAGACCGTCGAAGCCTCGAACGCGCTCGCCCGCAGCGAGGCTGAACGTGGAGAAGTGGCGAAATCGCTCGCAACGCGCACTGTCGAAGCGGAAAAGCGCCTGCGGGAAAACGAGATACTGCGCGAAAAGCATGTGAACCTGTCGATCGATCTCGACAAGGCGCACAAGCGCGAGGCGGAGGCGCGGCGCAAATACGAGGAAATCTCGGCTATCCATGCGAGCGAGACCGCCCGCTACACCGAGACGCTTGCCGCCCTCGCGAAAAGCGAAAAGGAAGTCTTCCGTCTGCAAAAGAGCCTGGAGAACGCACAGGCCAAGCAGGAGGAAACGGCCGAGGCCATGCGCTCGCTCGAGGCGGATAGCGATGCCGAGACAAAACGGAATCTCGCCGAAACGCGTGGCCTCAGAAGCGAAATCCAGAACCTGAATTCGCGCTTGGAAGCGGCCGCCGCCGAGATCGTCGAGGCGACGGACGAGATCGCCAGGTTGAAAGAGGCGCTCAACGACGCGCAATCGGAGAAGCAGATCGCCGAAAAACAGCTTGCGTTCCTGAAGAGCGAACAGGATGACCAAAGACGCGCTTCATTGGCCGCAAACGGCGATCTCTCCGGAACCAGCGGCGCGCTCGACGAGGCGGTGACTGAAATGCAAAGGCAGGAAAGCGACGAGCTTCGCGCCGAGATTTCGAAGCTTGCCGCCGAAATCAAGAAACTCGCGCCCTATGAACGACTGTACCGGGCCGAAAAGGCGAAGCGCCGCAACTCAGCCCGCCCCTCTGCGGCGACAGAGGCGAACGGTCGCACCCCGCATCGCGGAAAGACGGCGCATTCCGCTCCCGCCGGCGCGTGACAGCTGCTGTTCAGTATCCGCCGGCCCGAAGCCGGCGAAATTCGGTGTGCAAGAACTCCCGCACCGCTTCCATGCCACGGGGGCGCCAGGCCATTGCTCGGAGGCGGTTCGTCGCCATGACGTTGAGAGCACCAGCGTCGGCGCGATCCGGCAGCGGGTGCGGCGATCCGGTTTCCCGCTTCACGATCTCAAGCATGTCCCGGCGGTCGAGGACAATATCCGAGACATTGAGGATCGGCTCGCGCCAGATCGGCGCGTCCAAGAGGAGCACGACCGCCGTCGCGACATCCTCGCCATGCACTTCTGTCCCGACGCGCGGCATAACCGGCCTGCCCGCCAGATAACCCTCGATCAGGGCGGACCATTTATGCGGTTTGCGCCCGCCGGATGGGCCATAAACACCGGTGACGCGGAGGGATACTGTCTCGAATCCGGGACGCGAGAGCTTCCGAAGCTCTTCCTCCACAGCGAGCTTGACCTCGCCATAGAGCGTATCGGGCCGACATGACGTCTCTTCGTCAAGCGCCATCCCGGTGGGCTGCGTTCCATAAACGGCGCGGCTCGACAGGAAGACGGCGCGCCTGACGCCTGCCCGCCGCGCGGCCTCGAACAGTCTGACCGAGGCGCATTGGTTTCGCAGACGGAAATTTCCCGGATCGTCTCCCTCGCCGCCACGATAATGGCCGGAAAGATGATCGAAGGCGGCGTGGACGAAGCAATCCACGCCACTGAAGAGCTCATCGAAATCCGTTTCCGGATCGAGTTCATGGCGGATGAAACGAACAGGTCGCGTGAAGAAGGTTTCCGAAGGTTGTGTCCGTCCTGAAACCCTCACCTCATGACCCTGCCGCAGCAGGTCCTCGACGATGAACCGGCCGACGAAGCCGCTGCCGCCGGAAACGAGGACTCTCGACATTCAGCCGCCTGCCGCCGGGTTGGGAAGGGCCGCGACGTTCGGTATCCCCTCGCCCGTCTCATAGGCGCGCCACAGCTCGATCAGCGGCTTCACGCGACCCGCATTCGGATGATTTCTCTCCCACGGCTTCTCATACTGATAGTGCAGCACCGAAATCCGCTTCCAGTCCAAGATTTCGGGCAGTTTGAACCAGACATATTTCAGCATGTTGAAGAAGACCGGCAGCCCCTGCCAATCGGGAAAGAAGCTTTCGAGAAAGGTCTGGTCAGTCCGTCTCCAGAAGGCGTCCGGCTGGTCGAGCTTTTCCAGCATGGTGGCGAAGGTCACTTCCGACGGCTTTGCGACGAAAACGCCCGAATTCAAGCGATGGAAATCGGCAAGGCCTTCATAGACATTCGGCGCGGCGGAAAACTCGGGATAGGCGAACAGCCTGTCGATGTTTTTCAGGACGATCGCATCGGCGTCGATGAAGACGATCCTGTCATAGCCCGCAAGCTGCCAGAGCCTGAGCTTGGCGAAATTGTCGAGCGGCGTGTGGAAAGCCGGCTTTCCACCCTTGGTGAAAGGCGCGGCGTCATGTAGCCGGGCGCGGGCATGGCGCTCGTTGAAGGCGTCCGATGTCGGTATAAGCTCGACCGGCCGGAGTCGCGCGCCAAGAGCGGCAAGCGGCGATAACGCCTCGGAGGGCACGCCGCCGGTGTGCATGACAATAATGTCGGCATCCGTGCCGGTCAGCCGCAGCGATCGGACAAGCGCCTTCGCGCCGCGGATATAATCGGCATTCGTGACGAGCGTGACATAGGCGTGGCAAGGTTGGGTCAAGTGCCACCCAGGCAGAGCAGAGCTCTATGTTGCCCCCCTCTGTCCTGCCGGACATCTCCCCCACAAGTGGGGAGATCAGCCGTCACATTCGCCTCGGCAAATCTCTTAGGTCGCAAAAAAGGCGTCGGACAAGTGGCCAGCCCAATCTCCCCCCTTGTGGGGGAGATGTCCGGCAGGACAGAGGGGGGCGCGAAGGAACGCATAGGCAGACGTTAGCACTACCCAACACTCTTCAACCGCTTCCCTTCCGGGTCGCGCTCGAGCGTCGGCGCGATCGCCTTGGTCCAGGCGGAAAGGGCCGGAACACGGCTGCGATCGACACGATAGGCGTATTTTCTTGCGACATCGATCACCTCCGAAAGAAGGCCCTCCCGCAGCGTGACCGGGTCAAGGCCGAGGGCGAGGAACTGGTCGTTCCTCACCACCAGGTCGTTTTCCGCCGCTTCCTTGCGCGGGTTCGGCAACCAGGCGATTTTCGCGCCCGTCAGTTTCGACACCAGCGCCGCCAGATCACGGACGCGGTGCGTTTCGGTCATCTGGTTGAATATGCGGACGCGATCGCCGCGCTTCGGCGGGTTCTTCAGCGCGATCTCAATACAGCGGACCGAATCCTGGAGATGCACGAAGGCGCGGGTCTGGCCGCCGGTGCCGTGGACGGTGAGTGGATGGCCGATCGCCGCCTGGATGAGAAAACGGTTCAGCACCGTGCCATAGTCGCCGTCATAATCGAAGCGGTTGATAAGCTGCACATGCAGCCTGGTCTCATCCGTATGCGTGCCCCAGACGATGCCCTGATGCAGGTCGGTGATGCGCAATCCATCATTTTTCGCATAGAACTGAAAGAGAAGCTGATCCAAGCACTTCGTCATGTGATAGATGGAGCCGGGATTGGCGGGATAGAGAATTTCCTGGCTGGCGGTTTCGCCGTCGAGCCGCTCTATGCCGACGGGCAGATAGCCCTCGGGAATGGCCGCGCCGACGGTCGAATAGCCATAGACGCCCATCGTTCCGAGATGGAGGAGATGCGCGTCGAGGTCGAGTTCCACCATCGCGTTCAGCAGATTGTGCGTCGCATTGACATTGTTATTGACCGTGTAGTTCTTGTGCCGGTCGCTTTTCATCGAATAGGGCGCGGCGCGCTGCTCTGCGAAATGGATGATCGCGTCGGGCCGGTTCTCCGCCAGCCAGCCTTTCAGCACCTCATAATCGCGCGCAAGGTCGATCAGGTGGAAATGGATGCGCCGCCCTGTTTCCAGATGCCAGACGCGGGTGCGCTCCTGGATGGAATCCATCGGCGTCAGCGATTGCACGCCGAGCTCGGTATCGATCCAGCGGCGCGAAAGGTTGTCGAGGATATGCACCTCGTGGCCGCGGGCGGAAAGGTGAAGCGACGTTGGCCAGCCGACGAAGCCGTCGCCGCCGAGAACCGCAATCTTCATCGAATCGCTCCCTGCCTATCAAATAGTTTCTTGTAGAAACCGAATGTGACAGGAATAGCGGGACGATCTCAAGCAATGGCGTCGAGATCGAACTCAGTGACGGAATGACATCCCCTCCGTCTCAGCTTCGCCTCGACACCTCCGCCCGCTTCGCGGGTGGCGGATGGGCGCCTGACTCGCGGCCGGTTGTCCTCGTCTCACGAATGTGGCTGGCGCGAAGCGAACCGGTGAGGGGGATTGTTCTTAGCCCGCCTCCTCGATGCGGTGGAGCGCCGTTTCCAGCCTGGTCAGCGCCAGCCTGTAGTCTTCCGCCTTTTCGCGTTCGGCGGCGACGATCTCCTCCGGCGCGTTGGCGACGAATTTCTCGTTGGCGAGTTTGCGTTCGATGCGCTCGATCTCGTCGGCCGTCCGCGCGACCTCCTTCTTCAGCCGCGCGGCTTCAGCCTTGAGATCGACAATATCCCCAAGCGGCAGACAGGCCGTCGCCTCCCAGATGATGATCTGGGCCGCGCCCTTCGGCGCGATATCTGCAAGGGAAACGCCCGAGACTCGAGCGAGCCTCGCAAGGGCCGCCTCGTGGCGGGCGACACGCTGACGTGTTTCGTCATTCGCCCCGACCAGCACCAGCGGCGCTGTCGCCGCGGGCGGCACGTTCATCTCAGTGCGGACAGAGCGGATGCCCGAGACGAGATCGACCAGCCAGTTGATCTCGGCCGCCGCTTCCCTGTCCTCGAAATCCGGATTGGGCCAGGCGGCGTGGCAGAGAAGCGTCTGGCGCTCGCCGCCATCCGGCGCGGTACGCGCCCAAAGCTCTTCCGTCATGAAAGGCATGAAGGGATGGAGAAGCTTGTAGATCTCGTCGAGAACGAAGGCGGCGATCTCCTGGCTCTCCGTCTTCGCGTCTTCGTCCTCACCCGAAAAGACCGGCTTCAGGAGTTCCAGATACCAGTCGCAGAAGAGGTTCCAGACGAAACGGTAGGCCGCGCCCGCCGCGTCATTGAAACGGTATGAGGTGATGGCGTCGGTGATCTCGCGCGCCGCGCGGGTCAGTTCCGTCAATATCCAGCGATTGACCGTCAGCTTGGCGTCGCCCAACCAGAGGTCGTCGTTCCGCGTCACGCCGTTCATCTCGGCGAAGCGCGTCGCGTTCCAGAGCTTGGTGCCGAAATTGCGATAGCCCGCGACGCGCGCCGGATCGAGTTTCACGTCCCTGCCCTGCGCCGCCATGATGGCGAGCGTGAAGCGCAGCGCATCTGCCCCGTACTCGTCGATCAGGCCGAGCGGATCGATGACGTTGCCCTTCGACTTCGACATCTTGGCGCCGTTCTTGTCGCGCACCAGCGCATGGACATAGACGGTGTGGAACGGCTCCTCGTCCATGAAATGCAGGCCCATCATCATCATGCGGGCGACCCAGAAGAAGATGATATCGAAGCCGGTGACGAGTACGCTGGTCGGATAATAGGTCTTGAGCGCTTCAGTGTTGTCCGGCCAGCCGAGCGTGGAAAACGGCCAGAGCGCCGAAGAGAACCAGGTGTCGAGCACATCCTCGTCACGCGTCAGGATCGCGCCCGGCTCGAAATTCTCCAGCTTCTCCTGCACCCAGGCTTTCCACGGGCCTTCATGGGCGAGATAGTGCTCGACCGCCGCGTCCAGCGCCTCCTCTTCGGTTTTGGCGACAAAAGGCTGGCCGTCCGGTCCGTACCAGGCCGGAATCTGATGGCCCCACCAGAGCTGGCGCGAGATGCACCAGGGCTGGATGTTCTCCATCCAGTCGAAATAGGTTTTTTCCCAGTTCTTCGGCACGAATTTCGTGCGGCCCTCACGTACCGAACGGATCGCCGGCTTGGCGAGTTCGGCCGCGTTGACATACCATTGGTCCGTCAGGAACGGTTCGATCGGCACGCCGGAGCGGTCGCCATGCGGCACGGCATGCCGGTGCGGCTCGATCTTGGCGAGGAAGCCGCCCACTTCCATCAGTTCGACAATTTTCTTGCGGGCGGCGAAGCGATCCTGCCCGCCGAGACTGTCCCAGACCGCCTGGCGTTCGGGCGTAACCTCGACGCCGCGCAGGAAGTCTTCATTGTCTTTCAGCGTAATCGCCGCCTCTATCGTCAGCACATTGACGGCGGGGAGCCGATGGCGTTTGCCAACCTCGAAATCATTGAAATCATGCGCCGGCGTGATTTTGACCGCGCCGGTGCCTTTCTCCGGATCGGAATATTCGTCCGCGACGATCGGGATTTTCCGGCCGACGATCGGCAGGACGGCGTTCCTGCCGACCAGGCTACGGTAGCGTTCGTCATCGGGATGCACCGCGACGCCGGTGTCGCCGAGCATTGTCTCGGGCCGCGTCGTCGCGACGGTGATGAAGGTCGCGGGGTCTTCCGGATCGTAGGTTTCACCCTCGATAGGATAGCGGAAATGCCAAAGATGCCCATCGACCTCCTGCTGTTCGACTTCGAGATCGGAAATCGCCGTCAGCAGTTTCGGGTCCCAGTTGACGAGGCGCTTGTCCTTGTAGATCAGGCCATCGCGATAAAGCTTGACAAAGACCTCGACAACGGCTTCGGAAAGCCCCTCATCCATGGTGAAGCGCTCTCTGCCCCAGTCACAGGAGGCGCCGAGCCGCTTCAACTGGGTGACGATCTGGCCGCCAGATTCGGCTTTCCACTCCCAGACCTTCTCGACGAAGGCCTCGCGGCCGATATCGCGGCGATGGACCTGCTTTTCCATCAGTCGGCGCTCGACCACCATCTGCGTCGCGATGCCGGCATGATCCATGCCCGGCTGCCACAAAACGTTCCTGCCACGCATGCGCTCGAAGCGGACCATGATATCCTGCAGCGTATTATTGAGCGCATGGCCCATATGCAGCGAGCCGGTGACGTTGGGCGGCGGAATGACGATTGCGAAAGGCTCCGCGCCTTTCTCAGCGCCCGCGCCAGCGCGGAAAGCGTCTGCCTGTTCCCAGCGGGCGGCGATCTTCGGCTCGACGTCTTTGGCGTCATAGGTCTTCTCAAGCATCGAAAGATATCCAGATTTCCGGGGAATTCATCGCGAGGTGTAAACCGGATGCGCCGCGGCAAGTCAACTGCGCCCCCGCTCCGGCTATCGCGAACCGTCTTCCTTTGGTCGAAGGAAAGGCTTCAGGGAAAGCGCCGCTCCGCGCTTGCGGTGGCAAGCACCTTGCCGCCGCCGTCCAGCGCCTTTGCCGTGAAACGATAGACATGCGGTTTCGGCGGGCACGGCCCCTTGTAGGCGAACGCGCCATAGGGGAAGTTGTCCTTCCCCCGATAGGCCACGGCGCCGCCGCCATGATGATAGGTCGGCACCTGCAAATCGTGCATCTCGAAACGGAGCTTCTTCGTCCCCTTGGGCACGTCGGAAACCGAAATCGGCGGCGATTTGGGATCGAAGCATTTCTTCGTCGGGCCCCACTGAAAGCTGAGCCCCATCGCTGAGGCAAAGCCGGGAGCAAGAATCAATGCGGCGGCAAGCGCAGCCGTTTTTCCGAAATTCACGATCACTTCGCACCCGCATCGGCACGGTTCAAAGTCACGCGCCTTGCGGGAATCTAGGCCAATGAGGCGGTGTTTCCAGTTACCCATTCCAGCGCAACCGGGGAACCGTTCGCGTCACCGACAGGGTCAGCCGGTCACGCCGCGCGCAACGCGCTCGATTTCCTCGCGGACCAGACGCTCGACAAGCACCGGCAGGTTGTTGTCGAGCCAGTCCTGCAGCATTGGCCTCAGCATCTCCTCGGCCATTTCGTCGAAGCTCTTGCGTCGGCTCGCCAGAAACGCTTCCGACAGTTCGCCGAAAGAATGCGCCACCTGCTGCTGGGTGTGACGGGAAAGGATGCCTTGCTTCGTTTCGCTCAAAACCTGGCCCGCGGATACTTTGTCCTCCGCCGGCTTCGAGAGTTCCGCCGCCAGTTCAGTATCATCGATATAGGTTGCCGGCTCGGCGGCCTCGCGCGCCGGAGCGGAAGGAGCCTCTTCTTCCATCCTGAGAGGCGCCAACGCCAACGCCGGTCGCTCGGTCGCCGGAACGATTTCCGGTTCGCGCCGCCGGGCAAGATCGGCACGGAAGGCGTCGACCTCGCTCAGATCCGCACGGACGGCCTCCGCCGGGGTGAGTTCCGCCAATGGTTCCGGCTGCGCCGGCACGCTACGGACCCCATCGCTCTCCTCGATGATCTTGCGGATCGAGGCGAGGATTTCCTCCATCGAAGGTTCGCGCTGTATGGTATTCGTCTGTGCCATCGTCACTCGCCGCCCCTTTTCGCCAGCCGGAAGCCCGCAAACAGGAGCCTCACGAACGAATCAGCTGTTCAGACGGTATCCGACTGCGCGCCGGATGAGAATCCCCGCCCTCCTCGCGGAGCCGATTTCTCACAGGATTGGACAGCATCCGCCACCAGCCAGCCGGCTGCCGCGGAAAAGCGCTGGGTAGCCGCGAAACCTGGTGACAAAAACGGCCGGGCGATTGCCCAGCCGCTGTATCTGATCGCGACTTTTATCGCCGCCCGGCGGCCCTGACCGGCTTCAGCGCCCGTCCGGCGTACGGAGGCCGTACCACTTGTCCTTGACCTCGTTGTAGTGCTCCTTCGGGTTGTACTGGGCAACCCGCAGGCCGAGACGGCCGGGAGACAGATGACCAATGGACTGCAGAATGGCGTAGCTTGCAACGACGAGATCGTGCTGCGCCGTCACCTGGTTGATCTGCGCGGTGATGAGGTTCGACTGCGACGTCAACACGTCGAGGGTCGTGGCCTGCCCGACATTGCGTTGCTCGACCTCGCCCTGCAAGGCCAGTTGCGCCGCGGAAACGGCTTGCGCATCCGCCTGCACCGCCTCCTTGGCCGCTTGGTACTGGCTCCAGGCGGAAGCGACCGCCTGCCGGACCTGATCACGGGTCACATCGACCTGGATGCGGGCTTGGCCGAGCGATTCCTTCGCCTGCCGGACCTGGGCGGAAACACGGCCGCCCTGGTAGATCGGCACGGAGAAGGTCAGCCCGACATTGGCCGAGTTCGACCAGCCGTTCTGGGTTCCGAACGCGGTTGAAGCCGGCGACTGGTTTCTGTAGTCCCGCGTGACGCTGGCGGAAGCCGTCAGATTGGGCAGGAGCGCGCCCTCCGCCGACTTGACGGCAAATTCGGAGGCATCGACCAGCTGCTGGGTGCCCAAGATGGCAGGATGCTCGGCCGCGGCGATCGCGAAAGCCGCGCTGAGGCCGGAAGGCAGCAATTTCCCCACGGAATGCGCCGGCGCCAGCTTGCCTGGCTCGTCCCCCACCACCTGATGATAGGTCGCCTCGGCGGTGAGAACGGCTGCGCGGGCGGCGCTCAGAGTCGAGATGGCGAGAGAGCGTTGCGCCTCAGCCTGGGCGACGTCGGTGCGCGTGCCCTCGCCGACATCGAGGCGCGACTGAGCCGCCCGCACCTGCTCGTTGAGGAACGCCAGGTTCTTCTCGCGGAAGGCGGCGATCTGGCGATTGAGGATCACACCCATGTAGGCGCTGGCGGCGTCGAACAGGATATTCTGCTCGGTGTTGCGCAATTGTTCGTCCGCCGCGCGGACCTGCGATTCCGATCCCCTGACATTGTTGAGGGTCTGGAAGCCGTCGAAAAGCGTCTGGTTGATCGAAACCCCGAACCCACCCGTGGTCAGGCGCGTTCCCGCCTGGGTGGCATAGTTGATGGTGCTCGTTCCGGCGATCGTCGGTCGCCAGCCCGATTTGGCGATGGCCACGCCCTCATCCGTGACGCGCACGCCGGCGCGCGAGGAATTCAGGGACGAGTTGAATTTGTACGCCTTGGCCAGCGCCCCGGAAATGGTCTCGGCGGACGCCCCGCCCGCCAGCGTAACCATGCTGGCGGAAACCAGGGCGGCAGCGAAGATTCGCGTTTTGACAAGCGACACGTCCTACCTCACATCCATTTCGCGGCGGGTTTCCCCTCCCCGATCGTGAAAAAGCCGCCCGACACGGCTCAGAATAGTCCCGTCCTCACCCGCGAAAACCGCGTCGTTCATTCCCGGCAAAGAGACAGGTGCTCAAAACGCAGACACACTAAAACTCGAAAACAGCTTCCTTTTCAAAACCGGGCAGCGGCTTGATCGCCGCATTGAAGACACGACGGCCCGTAACGTCCCCTTGTTCCTTGACATAAAGACGCGCCGCGGCGGCGTTTCCCTGCCCGACCACGGCGACCAGGCGGCCGCCCTCGGCGAGTTGCGCGCAAAGAGTGTCCGGAACGTCTTCCACTGCGCCGCCGAGGAAAATAACGTCATAGGGCGCGTCCTTCGCGCAACCCTCGCGCAACGGGCCTTCGACGACGGAGACATTGGCAACGCCGAGGATCGAGAGATTGCTGCGCGCCCGGCCTGCAAGTTCCGCATCGCTTTCGAGAGCGACGACAGCGCTGCCGAGCCTGGAGAACACCGCCGCTGAATAGCCCGTGCCGCAGCCGACATCGAGAATACGATCCGTGCCGCGGACATTCGCCAATTGCACCAGACGCGCGAATGGCGAGGGCTCCATCAGATAGCGGGCCTGACCGCGATCGTCCGCCGGGGTGATTTCGAGATCCTCGTCTATATAGGCCAGCGGCCGATGCACTTCGGCCACAAAAAGCTCGCGCGGGACGATCCCCATCACCGACAGCAGCACGTTGTCGGTCACATCCGTCGTACGCAACTGCCCATCGACCATCATGGCCCGCTGTTTGGCGAAATCAGCGCTCATCTTCTTTCGGCCCGCCCCGGCTACCTCAAAATACACCCCCGCTGGTCTGCGGTCCGCAATGGCGATTCTGCCACGGGCGGAAATGCGATCCGCGGGAAATACCTCAAGCGATTCAGCTCGAGCGCGTATCTCAAGCCAAATCGGAACAGGCATTTATGCAAGGATGTGACAAAAATAGCCTTCATCGTCAATCAGCCAGTAGGCCGCCCATCCACCGTGATGTGTGGGTTGTTGCAAATATGGACCACTTTCAAACCCGTGGTTCGGCGTCGCGCGGCGCAAATTCTCGTTCGCCAGCATGTCGGGCTTGATTGACGGCTGCGAAAAGGACATTTCCAATTGCGCTACAGTGCTTGTCGGCAGGAAAAGGCTCTGTTAACAGAGCGGCTATAAACGCCCGGCGAGGCCTCGTGGCGGAGTGGTTACGCAGAGGACTGCAAATCCTTGCACCCCGGTTCGATTCCGGGCGAGGCCTCCAATCGCCGCCCTGGCGGATCGACATCTCTTGAACGTCGAGACCGACTGTCACGCTCTTTTGCGCTTTCGTGCGGCCCGTCGCCTTCCCCACCAGACGATCATGTTGCGGCGCCAGCGCCGAATCGAGGCAAACTCATAGGACAGCACCACGAGCCCGAGGGGAATCATCCAGAAACCGAGAATCGGAAGGAAGCCGAAACAGCCGAGCACGACCAAAGCGCCGCCGATCGCGATGCGACGGTTTCGCGATCGCGGCATGGTGAAGGAGCGGCCGAAAAGCGTTATGGTCCGGCGCGGCTCGCCGTCGCCATTTTTCTGCGCTACGCGGTCGTCCGAGGTATCGGCAGCCAAGGTGTCTTCCTTTTCGGTCCGTTGACCGGTCGTTTGCGGGCCACATATGAGCAGGCAGGAGCGCCTTTGCCAGCCCTCTTGCGAAAAGACGGCGAAATTCGGCAAAATGCGTCTTTGCAAAGCGGGAATGGGTTGCTATAGCCAGCGCCGTTCACGCGAGCAGATCGTTCCCCGGTAGCTCAGCGGTAGAGCAACCGGCTGTTAACCGGTTGGTCGCTGGTTCGAATCCGGCCCGGGGAGCCATTTTTCCAAGGTCCATTCCGGACACATAGGTTACGGTTTATACCGTAGACATGGGTAACACTTTTGGCCCGAAAGGGTTCTCTCGTGGTTTCCGTCTGCATGTCTCGTCGTCGAGGCAGTCCAGATCGTCTCGCGTGAAGCGGATTGTCCAGATGCCGCCGTCAACTTCTTGATGCCGGGGCTCCGATTCGTTCGATCCGCCATCCCGCCCAACCGGACAGGGACGATACTCCCGCCTCCCCTTAGGGATGCTTCAGCCATCCGATTCTTACCCCTAAAATACGAAGCGCGCGCGATGCCGGGCTATCGTAGCTTTCGATGCCGCTTTCGCGGCCGTGTCCTGGCGGCCCCCCCAAACCCTTGGAGGGTCGCCCCCCTCCAGCCGCCAGGCACGCAGCTTCGCTGGCGCGTAGCCGGACCCGCCGAGGGAAGCGGATTTGTCCCCTCCGGGGCAAAATGATTGTCTTCCGGGGCTGGACAGAAAAGAGCATGCTGGCTATATGGCGCTCGCGCCCTTGGCGGCGGTGGGTGATTAGCTCAGTTGGTAGAGCAGCTGACTCTTAATCAGCGGGTCACAGGTTCGATCCCTGTATCACCCACCATTCTCTCCCCCCCGACAGCTTTCCGTGGTCGTCGCGCTTACGGACCGCTTGCCTATCCGAATCCGCCGTGATGAAAAGGCTGGAGGCGGATAATCCGCCTCCAGCCTCAAATCAAAGCCGGCTTTAGAAATAGCGCGTGAAGCGCAGGAAGCCTGACACCGTGCCGTCGAGATGATCGGCCTTGGTATAAACAATTTCGGGGCGGACCTCGAAATCCTTGACCGGCAGCCAAACGGCGGAAACTTCCGCCGCCCAGGCATTCTCATTCGTCGAATCATCGGTGAATTCGCGGTAGAGATTGCCCATATATTCGCCTGACGCGATAAGGGCGAGGTTCGGATTGACCTGATACTGCAGCGACGCCATGCCGTACCATTGGGCGCGGCCGAAGGTCGTGGCGCCACCGCCCGGGCCGACCAGCGTCTGGCCTACCATCGGATTGTCCATGCCGTAAATACTGTCGGCGCTGGCGTAGCCGCCGCCGATTTTCAGCATCGTGCCGGGATGGCCGGGCAAGTCGAAGAGAGCTTCGCCCTTTACCACAACTGCACCAGCGCCGCTGGCGCCGGGGAAATCGCCGCCATAATTATGATCGTAGGCGGCCGTGATCGCAACCGCGCCCCAGGGCGCGCCGTAACCGATGCGGCCAACGACATCGGGAACATAGCTGACCTCGTCGCGAGGATCTTCAAGCGAGATCACGCCGAAGATCCCCTGCTTGCCGCCGAACTCGTATTTGACGCTCGAGCGCTGATAGTCGGCATAGTAGAGGCCGCCCCAGGAAAAAGTGCCATAATTCAGCGTCTGGTTGTTGAACTGGTAGTACCAGGAACTTTCGCCATAACCGGCGATAAAGCCGCCGAGTTGCACCCAAGCCTGGTCGATCCCGACCGGGCCGTCGCCGGCTTTCGAGCCGTTCCAATCGGCCTGGAAGCGAGCCCAGGCGCGCAGTGTGCCGAGTTCCGTCTCCGAACGCGCATCGAGATTGATGCGGACGCGAGAGTCTGACTTCCAGCCGCGGTGGTCCAGGCCTCCGTAATAGCTTGGCGTGTCCGTGCCGTCGTCCTGGTTGCTGGTGGCACGGAAATCGTACCAGACATAACCGTTGATCGAGAAGCAGGTCTGTGTGCCTGGGATGTAGTAGAAACCCGACCCATAGGCGTCGCAAACCTTGACGTAGTTCGCCGGCTCCGGCTCGGGAGCGACGATCGCATCCGCGGCGCGAGCGCCGGAGACAGCCAGAAGGGCTGCGGCTGAGCCGAGCATAAGGCTCTTTAATTTCATTTTTGATCTCCAGTCAAAATGAGTAAAGCAAACGGGTTTGGGCCTATTCGTTAAAAGGACAGCGTTCCCGCCTCACCCCGAAAAGAAAAGAAAAGAAAGAAGCGCTGTCGCGTCCCCTTCATGAAGGCAATTTATGTGCGCTCCGCCGCCGCTCCAATACGGCCCCCGGGGGTGAAACGGAGGCTTCCTCCATTTTCACTGAGGCAGTGGCATAAATGACACGGCTTTCTCGCGCGGGAGAGCCATATCGACGCGATCGCAAAGGCGGACGGAATGTTGGCCGGTCTATGCCACCAGCTTGCCGCTGTCGACTTTCACGGCGTGCCCTCCGATGCGAGCGCCGGTCAGCCTTCCGTTTTCCACATCGAGCGCCACCCGGATGCGCGAGGGCCGGCCCATCTCGACGCCCTGCTCAATCCATAGCTCAGACGGTCCATCGACCGGCTGGTCGAATCGCATCACCGCTGCGGCGAAGGCCGCGGCTGCCGATCCGGTGGCAGGATCCTCGGCAATGCCGTCATAGGGCGCGAACATGCGCGCATGGAAAGCGCAATCCCGACCCACCGTATCGCGGCAGTAAACATAGGGAGAGGCGATCAGACCGCCGTGACGCGGCGCGTTTTCCAGCCACAGGCCGGCATCGAGCCTTGCCTTGGCAGCGGCTCCTAATCCCGCGACCGGGATGCAGACGTAGGGCACTCCCGCCGACCATGCCGACACGAGGTGATTCTCGAAGCCGACCTCGTGCGGCCCGAGGCCGAGGCACGCCGCGGCAATCTCCTGCGTGATGGTGAGGCCGACCGGTCCAGGCAAGCGCGGCAGGTCGAATTCGGCAAAAGCGGCGATGTCCTCTTCCTGTGAAACGACACATCGGACCATGCCGATTTCTTCCTCGATCGCCAGAATGGCGCCCTCGCCGGAGGCGCGCGTCAGCCCTCCCCGCTCGACAAGCGCCACCGCGCTCCCGACCGTCGGATGGCCGGCGAACGGAAGTTCGAGTTTTGGCGTGAAGATATTGACGCGCGCCGTATGATGCGGCGCATTCGGCGGCGAAATGAAAGCCGTTTCAGAGAGGTTGAACTCGCCGGCAATGCGTTGCATCGCCTTCTTGTCGAGGTCCGACGCATCGAAAACCACGGCCAACGGATTGCCCGTCAACCGTTCATCGGTGAACACGTCATAGATGGCATAGTCGTGTTCCGGCATTCCGGTTCTCCCCTCGGCGTGATGAGAGTTCATGCGGCGGACGGGCTTTCCGCCGGCTCTTGTCGATTGTGACGCAGCCTCCGACCCCGAAGTCAAGCGCGGGCCATTCCATCATACCGGATTGGCGAAATGCCAATCGACGATCGCCGGAATGTGAAGCGCCAGATTGTCGGGGAGATCGGCGGGACTGCGCACGACCACGGGCTCGACGATTTCCGGCTCCTCTTCCGCCGCGATGAACTTTCTTATGCGTTCGGCCACCTGTTCCGCCGGTTCGGTGAGGAAATAGCGGCGAAAGATCACGGTCGCTCCGGCGGTCGAGCGCAGATGATAGTGGGCATCGCGCCTCAGACCCTTGAGATCGATACCGGTCTCCTCCCGCACCTCGCGCATCATATTGAAATCGATATCGGCCTTGCCCGCCGGGAAGTCCTGCGGGTCGAAGGAGCCGGCCGCGAAATACACCCGACCGGCATTGGCCGTATGCAGACCCATGCGCACGAGGATGAGGGCATTGTCGCTCGTCACCGGCATCGCATGCGTGTAGGCATGCTCCGCAGAGCCGATCGGCTGGGATTTTCGCCACAGCAGGAAGGTGGCGTAACGAACCATGTGGCATACTCCTTCGAGCCTCGTCCCGCGGTAGCTAAGCTTGGAGAGGAGCATGACCTCGCCATTGAACAGCGCCGGCTTGGCGGCTTTTTCCCGCGCCCAGTTTTCCGCGATAGCCGCGCCATTGACCGCCTCGAACGGATGAGGCGCCGGATCGAGACCGATTTCGGCCGAAAGGACGGGAACGACCGCATCTCGCGGAAGATCGAATGCCAAGGAATGATCCTTTCGTGCATGCACAGGTGCAGGTGCGGCAACCAGCGGCCGGCCAAAGGGCACCGGTATCGCCGATCCAATTGGATGCGATAGCCGGAAATGTCCGATCGTCATAGTCCGTTGCATGCCATCGTGATGCAACCGGGGCAGAGGCTTTGCGTTATAAGGCCGAGATTGTTGCCCCGTGGCGTGGCTCTTCGATCCATTGCATTGCACGAAATGCCGGCATGGAGGAAAATCTCTTCAGAAGGGATTTTGCAAAAGGAGACAGTCATGAAGCGCGTATTGGCTCTTGCTTCCGCGGCACTCATGGCATTCGGAACGGTCGGCATTGCGACAGTGCCGGCTTCGGCCCAACACTGGCATCACGGCGGCGGTGGCTGGCATGGCGGGGGCTGGCATCACGGCGGCGGAGGCTGGCATGGTGGTGGCTGGCGCCACGGCTGGCATGGCGGCGGCTATTATGGCGGCGTCGGCGCCGGCATCCTTGGCGGCCTCATCGTCGGCAGCGCGCTAGCCTCTCCGAGCTATTATGGCTGCGGCTACTATGGCTGCGATCCCTATTATTACGGCCCCTACTACGGTCCGCGCTATTATAGCCCCACCGTTATCTACAGGCGCCCGCGTGTCGTCTACAGGACACGCGGCCTCAGCACCGCGCATGTGCGCTGGTGCTATAACCGTTATCGCTCCTACAGGGCGTGGGACAATACGTTCCAACCCTATAATGGCCCGCGGGAGCAATGCTACTCGCCCTACGGGTGACGAACAGCAAAATAGCGCCCACCACGCTAGGATACGCGGCGGGCGAGACTGACCCAAGGCCCCGGGTTCTGACTTGGCCGAAGACTTGGAGATTCCTCCGCGCGCCCACAGGGTCTGCCCGAGGACGCGCAATCAGGAAACCGTGGATCGACTTAGTTCCTTGCCTTGTCGACTAGCTTGTTCTGCGAAATCCACGGCATCATGGCGCGCAGCTTCTCGCCGACCTGCTCGATCTGGTGGCCGTCGTTCAGACGTCTGGTCGCCTTGAAACGGGCGAGGCCGGAGCGATATTCCTGCATCCATTCCGACGTGAACCTGCCGCTCTGGATGTCCTTCAGCACGCGCTTCATCTCCGCCTTGGTATCGGCGGTGATGATGCGCGGGCCGGAGACATATTCGCCCCATTCAGCGGTGTTGGAGATCGAGTAATTCATGTTGGCTATGCCGCCTTCATAGATCAGGTCGACGATTAGCTTCACCTCGTGCAGGCACTCGAAATAAGCCATTTCCGGCGCGTAGCCCGCCTCGACCAGCGTCTCGAAACCGGCGCGGATCAGTTCGACCAGCCCGCCGCAGAGCACCACTTGCTCGCCGAAGAGGTCGGTCTCGCACTCTTCCTGGAACGTCGTCTCGATAACGCCGGAACGGCCGCCGCCGATCGCCGAGGCATAGGAGAGGCCGAGGTCGAGTGCGTTGCCTGATGCATCCTGAGCGACTGCCACGAGGCACGGCACGCCGCCGCCGCGCTGATATTCCGAGCGCACCGTATGACCGGGGCCTTTCGGGGCCACCATCAGTACGTCCACGGTTGATTTTGGCTCGATCAGGCCGAAATGGACGTTAAGGCCGTGAGCGAAGGCGATCGCGGCGCCGTCGCGGATATTCGGGGCGATCTCGTTCTTATAGATGTCGGCCTGAAGCTCGTCGGGGGTCGCCATCATCATCAGATCGGCCCATTTCGCGGCGTCGGCGACCGACATGACTTTGAAGCCATCGGCCTCGGCCTTCTTTGCGGTGGCGGAACCCGGACGGAGCGCCACGGCGATTTCCTTGACGCCGGAATCCTTCAGGTTCAGCGCATGCGCCCTGCCTTGGCTGCCATAGCCGATGACGACGACCTTCTTGCCCTTGATGAGATTAAGATCGGCGTCACGATCATAATAGACACGCATTTCAGTTTCCTTCCTTTCGTTGAACTTCAAATCTGTTGGTGCATCCTCCCCCCGTCCCGAAAAGGGCGAGGAATTGCCGCGCCGCCTCGCCGGCTTCCCGGTCTATAGAGGCCGACGTCATGGCCAGGCGGTCGCCGAGAAGCAGCCTGATCTGCACGTCCCGCCCGACCAGCCCGAAAAAGGTGCGGAACGCCTCCTCCGTATCGTCGAAGGCAAGGAGACCCGCGTCACGCGCCGCTTCCAGAAGCGGCTTCAGCCTCTCTCCCATGGCGAAGCGACCATTGGCGAGCACGATGGCGCCGAGACGGGCCTTCTCCGAGCCGGCATGGCTTATGGCGATGCGATTGAGCGCGATGGATGTCTGGCCTGAAATGACCGTCAGCCAATCCGCCGCGAATTGCTTCAGCCCGGCGGAAAGCTTGGAAATGTCGAGATGGGCCCTATCGAATGCGACGGCGCGGACCTTCGATGCCTGCCACTGTACGGTCGCAGTCAGCAGGCCGTCACGATCACTGAACCATTTATAGAGCGTTTCCTTCGAGCAACTGGCGCGCCGCGCCACATTGGTCATCGTCAGGCTTTCACCGGACTCGACCAGAAGTGCAAGCGCGGCGTCGAGAACGGCTTTTTGCCGTTCCGTCAGATCCGCCTGGCCAGCCTTCAGCCGCGCGTCCAAGAAAGCGCTCCCGTCTTCACGAATCGGCCATGCCACAAGGGAGATCAAAGCCGTACCGTACGTTACGGTTCGGTCTATGACTCAGAACGCTCCACTGCGCAACCGCCTCTTCGTAGCGGAGGAAAGAAAATATAACGGGAAAAAATGAGAACTCCGCCTGCCAGTCGGGTATCGGTCAGATCACCACTTGCGTGCCGATCTCGACCACCCGACCGCTCGGGATCTGGAAATAGGCCGTGGCGTCGGCTGCATTTCGGGCGAGCGCGATGAAAAGATGGTCCTGCCAGAGTGGCATGCCGGAGCGTTTCGATGCCTTTAGCGATCGGCGGGACAGGAAGAAGGACGTGGTCATGATGTCGAACTTCCATCCCTGCTTACGGCACTGCGCCAGCGCCCGCGGCAGGTTCGGCTGCTCCATATAGCCGAAGGTGATCTTCACGCGCTTGAAGAGATCGTTGATCTTCTCGATCTCGACGCGCTCGCCATCGGGAACACGCGGGGTCGGCGCCGTGACGATGGTGAGGATGGCGTTGGTCTCGTGCAGCACCTTGTAGTGCTTCAGGCTGTGCATCAGCGCCGTCGGGGTCGAATCGGGATCACCGGTGAGGAAAACCGCCGTGCCGGAGACGATCACCGGCGGCTTGCGCTCCATCTCTTTCACGATGACATCGAGCGGCACCTCGGATTTCCGCGTCTTGTCGAAAAGATAGCGGCTGCCACGCACCCAGGTCCACATGATCACGCACATGGTGAAGGCGATGCAAAGCGACACCCAGCCGCCTTCCACCACCTTGATCGCATTGGCGCTGAGGAAGGTGACGTCAACCACGAGAAAGAAGAACACCACGCCGATCACCAGCGCGAGCCGCCAGCGCCAGATGCGCAGCATGACGATGAAGAGGAGAATGTTGGTGACGACCATCTCGCCTGTAACCGAGATACCGTAGGCGGAGGCCAAATTACCGGATTTTTCGAAGCCGACGACCAGCAGCATGACGGCGATGCCGAGGATCCAGGTGACGCGCGGAATATAGATCTGGCCGAGCTGCGTCTCGGATGTGTGCAAAATGCCAAAGCGGGGCAGGATATTCATCTGTACGGCCTGGCGCACCATCGAATAGGCCCCTGAAATGACGGCCTGGCTGGCGATGACGGTCGCGACCGTTGCAAGCAGGACCATCGGCAGGACTGCCCATTTCGGTTGCATGTCGAAGAAGACGTTTTGCGGCAGGCTGGTGTTAGCCAGCACGAAGGCGCCCTGTCCGAAATAGTTGAGAAGCAGGCAGGGAAAAACAAGCGACAGCCACGCGGTGACGATCGGCTTGCGGCCGAAATGGCCGAGATCGACATAAAGGGCCTCGGCGCCGGTCACGGCCAGGAAAACGGAGCCGATGGTGGCGAAGGACAGGCCCGGATTGGAGAGGAGAAACCGAACGGCATGATAGGGATTGACCGCCCAAAGCACGCCCATGTCGTCGGCGATATGGCGCAGTCCCGCCAATCCGAGAACGATGAACCAGATCAACATGATCGGCCCGAAAACCGTCCCGACCGTGCCCGACCCGAAACGCTGTACGGAAAAGAGCACAAGCAGGATGACGAGCGTGATCGGCACGACATAGGGTTGGAAAGCGGGTGTGACGGTTTCGAGGCCTTCTACCGCCGAAAGGACGGAAATCGCAGGCGTAATCACCGAATCGCCCATGAAAAGCGAGGCGCCCAATATCCCGATCCCAAGTATCAGCAGAGGCTTGCTCGGAAAGCTGTTGCGGGCCAGTGTCATCAGCGAAAGCGTGCCGCCCTCGCCATTGTTGTCGGCCCTCAGGACGAAGCTGACATATTTGACCGTGACGATAAGCGTCAGCGCCCAGACGATTAGGGAAAGCACGCCGAGCACATCTTCCCTGACGATGCTCCCGTCGGACGCGGCGACGCGCAGCGCCTCCCGGAACGCATAGATTGGGCTGGTCCCGATATCGCCATAGACGACACCGAGCGCGCCCATGACAAGCAGTGGCAGCGAGCCGCTTTCCGGTTTGTGTTCCTGCTCGACCACGTCCGGCGAGAAGGAGCCGTTTTGGGTAGAACTCATTGAATGTGCTTCGGCCCCGGTTTGGCGCCGGGCCTCTTTAGTCGATGTTGCACTGCAATATCAACCCGAAAGTCACAATTTCGCCCAAAGCGTTGATTTCGGGCGAAGCGGGCTCCGTGGCGCTTGCCGGGTTTCGACAAGATATAGGAATCAAAGAGCCGATTTCATCGGCGTCGGCCACAAAGAGTTACCAGCCGCACGCGGCAAGGAAGCGACGGACCGACTCTGCCATGCCATATTCGAGCGCGTCCGCCGTCAGGCCGTGACCGATCGAGACTTCGGCGAGGCGCGGAATTCGTCGCGCGAGGGCCGGAAGGTTACGGACGGTCAGATCGTGGCCGGCATTGACGTCCAACCCGGCGGCTGCGGCGGCGTCCGCCGTTTTGCCCAGCAAATCCAAAGCCTTTTCCGCATTTCCTGCATTGTCATACGCGGCGCCGTAAGGGCCGGTGTAGAGTTCGATCCGATCGGCGCCGGTGTCCCGCGCAGCCGCAACGCCGGCAGGGTCGGGATCGGAAAACAAGGAAACGCGCATGCCGCGCCGTTTCAGCCGCCGGACGACGCCCGAGAGAAAATCCTGTTCGGCCGCGAAATTCCAGCCATGGTCCGATGTTGGCTGGAAAGGGTCGTCGGGAACCAGCGTCACCTGTTCAGGCTCGGTCTTATCGACCAGGGCGAGGAATTCCTCGCTCGGATAGCCCTCGATGTTGAACTCGGCCGCCGGGAATTCGTCATCGACCAGCGCCCGGATCTCCGGCAGGTCGGAAAAGCGGACATGACGCTGGTCCGGACGTGGATGCACCGTCAGCCCATGCGCCCCGGCGGCAAGGGCGATGCGGCCAAGCCCTGTGACGCTCGGCCATGGCAGGTCGCGCCGGTTCCTCAGCATGGCAATTGCGTTGAGATTGACGGAAAGCTTGGCGGGCATGGCTGACCTATGGACGATCGGCAGGGATGACCGGACCTGCGTCCTTGCCGGGTTGCATCTCTATATAAGCTTTCAATGGAACTGACACTCTCTTCTGGTGTTGCAGATGAAGCTATCGATGAAGCCAACCTGCAACACAGGAGAGAGCAGGATGAACATCACCGATCCGCCCGTCACGGTTCGCCGCCTCGACACGAACCGGCCGGATGCGTTCGCTTTTGAGGTAAAGGGGCATCTCGACGTCAGCGACATCGAAAACATCTACGGATTGATGGAGGGCGCCGTCCAGGTTCATCCGAAGATAGACGCGCTTCTGCGCATACGCGATTACGAGGGAATCGACTGGAATGCGGCAATGCGCGACTGGGGGCTGCTCGGCAAAACCCACGCCATGGAGCATATAAGACGCTATGCCATCGTGGGCGGTCCGGCCTGGATGTCGGCCACGCTGGCGCTCTCCCGGCCGTTCCTGTCGATCGAGATGAGGCATTTCGATGAAGCCGAGGAAGCCGAGGCATGGAAGTGGATCGGGGCGAAAGAAATTCCCGAGCGCATCTGACGGCCGGCCGCTTGGTCATAAGGGATGCGGTTATCCACAGGATGGATATCTGGCGGGGGAGGCTCTTTTGCTGTAGATTGCCCGCCTTCGGGGGATGGTCATTTCGGGGGAACGGTCATGAAAAAGATCGACGAAACTTACCTGATGTTGTCTCTTCTGTGGTTGATCGCAGGGATGGTGTTCGGCATCTGGCTCGGCGCCTCGGCCCATTTCGGCTTCGCTGAATCGCACGCGCATATGGCTCTTGTCGGCTTCGTCGTCTCGGCGATCTTCGGCATGATGTACCGCTTCTATCCGACGATGAAGCAGTCGAGGCTGGCGACATGGCAGCTGTGGATTTACCAGCTTGGCGCTGTTTTGTTGGTTGCTGGCAAGATCACCGTCGATGCGGGCGGCGGCCCGGCGCTGGTGATAGTGGGATCACTCGTCATCCTCGCCGGCGTCTTGCTGATGCTCTACGTCTTCGCGACCAAGCGCGCCGAAGCCGCCAGTCCGGCGGCGCGGCCGGCGCTCACCTGACAATGGTGAGCTTTTCCGCCGCGCGCGTGATCGCGGTATAGAGCCAGCGCTGGCGCGTCTCCTTGAAGGCGTAACTCTCGTCGAAGAGGACGACATTGTTCCATTGTGAGCCCTGCGCCTTGTGGACGGTGAGCGCGTAGCCATAGTCGAAATCATCGTAACGCTTCTTCGTCGACCAGGGTATCTCGGCTTCCTGGTCCTCGAAGACGGCTTTCAGGAGCTTGATCTTGGCGACGCCCCGATCGGGATCGTCCTCCTCCGGCGAGACGAGCAGGTTGATGCCGGGCTTCACCGTTTCGCGTGACGAGGTCATGACCTTCCAGAGCGAGCCGTTGAGCAGGCCCTTGGCCGGGTCATTGCGCAGGCAGACGAGCTTGTCGCCGGCCTGCGGATAGGCGGCGCCGAAGCCCTTCAACTCCCGAAGCCTCTGATTGTAGCGCCTCCTCGTGCGGTTTATGCCGAGGAGAACCTGGTCGGCCGACAGAACCAGATCCTGCGTGACGTCCTCGCGGCCGATGACCTGGGCGGCGCCGTAATCGCCGCGCATGAACTCCCTTCCTTCACGCACGTCGAGCGCAAGCCGGATGATCGGGTTGTCGCGCGCCTGGCGGTGGATCTCTGTCAGGAGGAAATCGGGCTCGTGTTCGGTGAAGAAACCGCCGCCCGAGATGGGCGGCAGCTGTGCCGGATCGCCGAGCACCAGCACCGGTGTCCCGAACGACAGGAGATCGCGGCCGAGTTCCTCGTCCACCATCGAGCATTCGTCGACAACCACCAGTTTCGCCTTGGCGATCGGGCTCTGGCGGTTGATGGAAAATGTCGGCGAGATGCTGGTCTTGCCGGTGACGTCGTCCTCCACCCTCTCCTCGCCGCGCGGCCGATAGATGAGGGAATGGATCGTCCTCGCATTGACGGCTCCTTTGGAACGGAGCACCTGAGCCGCCTTGCCGGTGAAAGCAGCAAACTGCACCTGCCCATCCACGTGTTCGGCGAAATGGCGCGCAAGCGTCGTCTTGCCTGTCCCGGCATAGCCGAAAAGACGAAAGATTTGCGGCCGCCCGACCTTCAACCAGCGTGCGACCGCCTTCAGAGCCTCATCCTGCTGCGGCGAAAATTCCATGCCTTCGAGAGACAGGATTCGGAGTGACAAGGCAAGTGCGATCGTCCCTGACTTGTCTCAAGGCAAAATTGACGTAGTTTCCGCTCGAAACGGAGAACGGTGCGACGATTTTGAAGATGAGACAGTCCTCCGCGGAAAAACTCCGCGCGAAGCACCGCGAGTGGCTTGGCCCGCTTGGCATCCTTGACCGGCCGTGGCTTGTACTGGGCTCGGCCCCCGGCCCTACCCTTCCCGCGGAACTGGTCGCGGAATCCGCGCGTGTCGACATCAACAATGTCGGGCGTACCGCCGCCGCTCTCGGCCTCGGCCGAGCCGATCTCACGATCAGGGCGCATCGGAAATCCTGGGCGGAGCATCCCGCCCTCGACAGCAAGGGGCTGCTCTGGGTGAGCCCCTATCCGACATTCTGGATGCGCTGGCAACTGTCGCGCCAGAAACGGGCGCATGTCGATCATTTGCGGAGTTGGCGCCGCAACGAGCGCGACGCGATCGTGGAATATGTCGTCGGTGAGCCCATGGAAGGGATAGGTAACTATGGCAAGGCTACGAACGGCATCGCCGCGGTCTGCTACGGCCTCTTCCTCGGCATACCGCGCATTGTTCTGGCCGGAATATCGGCGGGCCTGCCCGGCCATTCCTATGACAGCCTCGACAGGCCGCGCCGGCAGGTCGAGGAGGATATCTTCGTGCTCGAGCGCATCGGCAAGCGGCGCGAGTTGCTGACGACCGAGGCGACGCTCGCCGCCGCCGTCGATATGGCGCTCTGGACGCCCGACGCTTCCCCTCTCATGCTGCCTCAAAACCGCGAGCGCGCCTGATTCCTCCGCGGATCGCGCAAAGCCGGCCTTATTCCGCCGCCGGCCGCAATTCCTCGTGCACGGATTTGTCGCCTCTTTCGCCTTTGATCGCTTGCGGCTCATGCTGCTTGCCGTGCGACGGCAAATGCTTGAGCAAGAAGCCAGAAAGCCATTCGAAATAGAGATAGATCACCGGCGTCACGAAAAGCGTGAGGGCCTGTGAGACGACGAGGCCGCCCACTACCGCGACGCCGAGTGGCTGGCGCAGTTCGGCGCTGGCGCCGGTTCCGAGCGCGATCGGCAGCGTTCCCATGAGAGCGGCGAGCGTCGTCATCATGATCGGACGGAAACGCATGACGCTGGCATCGTGGATCGCCTGCAATGGCGAGCGCCCCTCGCGCCGCAGGACCAGCGCCACATCGATCATCATGATGCCGTTCTTCTTGACAATGCCGATCAGCATCAGGATGCCGATGACGGCGATCACCGACAGATCCATGCCCGCGAATTTGAGCGCCACCAACGCGCCGAGAACGGCCGACGGCAGGCCGGTCAGGATCGTCAGCGGATGGATGAAGCTCTCATAGAGCATTCCGAGCACGATATAGATCGTCAGGATCGCTCCGCCGATCAAATATCCCTGATTGGCAAGCGATTCTTCGAACGTCTTGGCGTTGCCAGCGAACGCCGTCGAGATCGTCTTCGGCATGCCGATCTGTTGCTTGAGAGCCTCGATCCTCTGAACGCTCTGCCCGAGAGCGACGCCCTTCGGCAGATTATAGGAAATCGTGACGGCGGGAAGCTGGCCGAGTTGGTTCACGGTCAGCGCGCCGGTGGTGCGTTCGACGCGTGCGAACGAGCCCAGAGGCACCAGGCTTCCGCTCGATGTGCGAACCTGGATCGCCAGCATCCTTTCGGGCGACCAATTGATCCGGGGATCGAGCTCCATGATGACTTCATAGCTGTCGGCCGAGCCGAAGATGGTCGAGATTTGCTCCGTACCGAACCCGCCATACAGGCTGGAGCGCAGGGTATCGGTATCGACGCCCAGCGTCGCCGCTTTGTCGCGATCGACGACGAGGGTCGCCTGCAGGGCGTTGTTCTGCAGATCCGAGTTCACGTCCGTGAAGTTCGCGCGGTCGGCGGCCATCGCGGCCTCCAGCTTTTCCGCCCATTTATCCGTCTCGCCATTGTCCAATCCTTGGACGACAAGCTGATATTGGCTGGCCGACGAATGGGCGCCGAGCCGCAAATTCTGCACCGGCTGCATATAGGTGCTCATGCCCGGAATGTCGGCAAGCTTACGTCTCAGCCCGGAGAGCACGGTTTCGAGGTCGGGGCGTTGGTCCTTGGGTTTCAGCTCCACGAACATGCGCCCCTGGTTGAGCGGCGTGCCCCTATAGGGATTGCCGCCGACGGACCAGGCGACATGCGCCACATAGGGCGATTGTTCAAAGACCTCCGAGACCTTCTCCTGCAGCTTGACCATCGCATCATAGGAGATGTCCTGCCGCGCGATCGTCGTTACCGAAACCTGGCCGATATCCTCTTCGGGGAAAAAGCCCTTGGGCGAAGTCTTGAGCAGCCAGACAGAGGTGGCGGCGGTGGCAAGGAAGATCAGAAAGACAACGAAGTGGTACTTCAGACAGAGCGTCAGCAGCCAATCATAGGCGCGAACGGAGATGCCGCGTTTATGCTCGTGATGCGCCTCGGCCCCTCGCTTTGCGCGCGGCAGCGTCAGCAGGCGCGAACACAGCATCGGCGTCAGCGTCAGCGAGACGAACATTGAAGCGATGATCGCCACCGTGACGACAACCGCAAACTCGTTGAAGATGCGGCCGATGACGCCTCCCATCAAAAGGACGGGAATGAAGACGGCGACGAGCGAGATAGAAATCGAGATGATGGTGAAGCCGATTTCCCTCGAACCTTTGAGGGCGGCCTGGAAGGCCGGAAGTCCGTCCTCCTCCATATGCCGGAAAATATTCTCCAGCATGACAATGGCGTCATCGACGACGAGACCGACGGCGAGCGTCAGGCCCATCAGCGAGATATTGTCGATTGAGAAGCCGAAAAGATACATCGCCCCCAGCGTCGCGATCAGCGAGATCGGCACCGCCACGGCGGGAATGATCGTCGCTGTCACGCGCCGCAGGAAAAGGAAAATGACCATCACCACGAGAGCAATGGTGAGAAGAAGAGTGAACTGCACGTCCGATACGGCTTCGCGGATCGAGGTCGAGCGGTCGTTCAAAAGCTTGATGCTGGCGGCGGCCGGCAACTGGCTGTCGAAGGACGGCAGCATTGCCTTTACCCGGTCCACGACATCGACGGTGTTGGCGCCGGGCTGGCGCTGAACCGCGAGGAGCACCGCACGGCTGCCGTCATACCAGCTTCCCGTCGTCGTGGTCTCGACTGAATCGACGACGCGCGTCACCTCGCCCAAGCGTACGGGGTGTCCGTTCCTGGTGGCGATAATGATGTTGGAGAAACCCGCAGCATCGGTCAGCGGCGTATTGGACGTGATCGTCAGTTGCTGCTTCTGGTTTTGGATGACGCCAAGTGGCGTCGTGCTGTTGGCCGAGGCCACCGCCTGCTGTAGCTGGTCGATCGAAATGCCGCGCGCGGCGAGCGCCGTCGGATCGATCTGGATACGGACCGCATATTTCTGCTGGCCGAAGATCAGCACCTGCGCCACGCCGTTGATGGTCGAGAGCGACGGCGACATGACGTTTTCGGCGAAGGCGTCGAGATCGGTGAGCGGAATGGTGTCGCTGACGAGGGAAAGGATGAGAACGGGCGCGTCTGCCGGATTGACTTTCCTGTAGCTTGGCGGACTGGTCATTTCGGGAGGCAGGGATTTCTGCACCCGTGCGATCGCCGACTGAACGTCGGCGGCGGCGGCATCGATATTGCGATTCAGGTCGAACTGGATGGCGATGGCGGTGCTGCCGAGCGAATTCGTGGTCGAAATGGAATCGATGCCGGCAATGGTGGCGAACTGCTTGATGAGCGGGATCGCGACCGAGGTCGCCATCGTTTCCGGCGATGCGCCGGTAAGTTGCGCCGATACGTTGATGACCGGGAATTCGGCTTCGGGCAACGCCGCCACCGGCAGAAACCGGTATGCAAAAAGCCCGCCCATGATCAGGGCGAGCGACATCAGGAGAGTGGCGACGGGCCGCCTGATACAGAATTCGGGTATCATTTGCCGGCCCCGTCGTCTGGCTCTTGCACGGCCACTTTCTGTGCCGGGCGGATCGACGCGGTCTCGTTCATGATCCGCACATGCGTTCCTCGCTTGAGGCTTTTCTGCCCTTCCGTGACCACCTGTTCGCCGCCCTTCAGACCCTTGCTGACGGCGCTATTGTCTCCGACGGTCATCGCCACCGTCACCGGTCGTTCCTCGACCGTATTGTCGGGCTTGACCACATAGACGAACGAGCCCTTCTGGCCAGGCTGAACGGCGACGGTCGGAATGGACGTCATCGCCGGCATCGTCCCGGCTTCCAGCACGACATCGACGAACTGGCCAGGCCACAGCGTCAGATCGTCATTCGGCATGCTGGCCTTGACCTGAACGGTGCCGGATGCGGTATCGACGGTGGAATCGACGAAATCGAGATGGCCCGTCGCCAGCAGCTTGCGCCCATCATTACGGTAGAGACGTACTTCCGCGGGCGGATTGGTGCCGAGCGCTTTCTTCAGCAAAGCCAGATCGCTTTCGGGAAGACTGAACGTCGCTTCCAGAGGATTCATCTGGGTTATCGTCACCAGAGGGGAGGAGTTTCCATTGTTGTTGCCGGTGGAAACCACATTGCCCTTGGTGATCTTGATGGCGCCAAGGCGGCCGGTGATCGGCGCCTTGATGGTCGCATAGCTCAACTGCACCTGGTCCGCCTCGATCGCCGCCTTATCCGCATTGACCGTCGCTGTCGCAGCCTTCGCCGACGCATCGGCCAGATCGTAGGCCTGTTTGGTGCCGGTGCCCCGCGCCATGAGGTCCTTGGCGCGGCTGAGGTCTGCCTGGGCGTTCACCAGAAGCGCCTGGTCCTTCGCCAAGGTCGCCTGGTCCTTGGCAAGCGCGGCCTTGAGCGCCCGGTCGTCGAGCGAGAAAAGGATGTCGCCGGCATGGACCATCTGTCCGTTGCGGACATGGACCTCCTCGACCTGGCTCGATATGCGTGCGCTCACGTCGACCACGGCCGGCGAGGAAACGAAGCCGATGGCGTAGCGGCGGATCGGGAAATCGGTTGTTCTGGCGATGGCGGTGGTTACGGCCACGCCGCGCGCCGCTTTTTTCCCGGCTGGCGCGTCTTCCCTGGCGCTGGCGGTTTCTGCAAGTCCGGTGTTGGAGCGGGTGATTTTCTCCACCCAGCCCCGGGCTTGCGGCGAAAAATACCAAGCGCCCGCTGCGGCGAGGACGATCGCCACGATCGACAGAGACACAACACGGCGCATTGCCACCTCGTCCAAAAAGCACCCGCATATGCGGGCCCAGGCTTATATGCTGCAAGAGTGCGGAATCACCATCCGGTCGGTGCGATTCCGCGGCTTCCCCGTCGTCCGGCCGATCACGGCTGAAACGCGTAAACGCCCCTTTTAGCCTCAAAAATATGCGAAATCATCGGCGAAAAAATGAAAGATACATACATTACAAAGATTTAATCCAAGGCCAATCGCCTCGGCGGCGGAACATGCAATGGCAGTGAAGGGACGGAAGAAATCACTCTTCTAGAGCAATTCCAGCAAAAGTGCACAGCGGTTTTGCGTTCGGAATTGCGTAAAAACAATGAGATAGAGCATTTTCGCGATTCGGAGAAAGCGGAAATGCTCTAAAGTCCGTCAACTTAAACGTATTTCAGCCTGCTCCTCCGGCAGGCGCCGCAATCTCCCCAAATCACGATATTATCGTCAGGCGGCGTCGCGGGCGACGGCGTGGTGATAGACCGTTGTTTCGAAATCGGTGAACCCCTGAAGCGCCGCTTTGTCCGCAAAGGGAAAAATCTGAGTTGCCCAGAAGCCGCCTACCCCGTTCAGGCGGTCGATCCAGTAGTAGAGATTCGCCAGACCGGCCCAGCCCAGCGACCCCGCAGGCCGTCCGGTCGGCGCATCCTCGTCATTGACCATGAAAGTATAGGACCAGGATTTGGCGAGGCCGGGGAAGAAGTCCACGTCATTCGAAAGGGAGGGGATGACCCCAGGCAGCCCGGTCACTTTCTGCCCTTCGCCCAAACCGTTCTTTACAGCCCATTCGACCGTTTCGGGCTTGAGGACGCGGCCGTTCGGCCCGGCGCCTTCGTTCAGCCACATGCGGATGAATTTCATGTAGTCGCCAACGGTCGCGTAAAGGCCATGACCACCCATTTCGACTTCGCCATCCTGCTTCAGCTCGAAATCGAGCAGTGGATTGAGGCTGCCGTCGGGCCGCCTCTTGTGGATGCGCGCAAGCCTTCGCCGCATCGCCGGCGTCAGCTTGAACGCCGTCTCTTCCATACCGAGCGGCCGGAAGATCCGCTCTTTCATGACCCCACCGAGACGCTGATCGCGGATCTGTTCGACAATCAGGCCGCACCAGTCGATGTTGCTGCCATATTCCCATCTCTCTCCTGGATCGAACAAAAGCGGCGTCGTCAGGGAACTCCGCGTCGCAGAGACGACGCTCGGCTGGCCCTTCT
>JBQCEL010000037.1:0-7033 GCA_051960255.1 Rhizobiaceae bacterium | reverse complement strand
GATAGGGAAAGGCTGGATAAAGATGCGTGCCGTCGGCGGCGACGCCATTGTGCATGGCCCGGTAGAACTGATCGCTGGTCCATGCGCCGATCCCCGTTTCCGGGTCGGGCGTGATGTTGGGCGAATAAATCGTGCCGAACGGCGTCTCGATCGGACGGCCGCCGGCGAAAGGCTGGCCACGCTCGGCGGTATGGCAGGCAGCGCAGTCGCCCGCATCGACGAGATAGCGGCCGCGCTGCTCCTGGTTGAATTGCCCGACCTGCGCGAACGCCACCGGCCACAGAGAGAACGTCGCCAGTGCGGCGCCGCCGGCGAGAATTGCATATCTGGCCGAACGCGGGATCATGCCTGCACCAACGGTCCGGGATGCTTCAGATATTGGTTGCGGATGGCGTCCGCCGCCCAGAACGCGAGCGCGCTGACCGTGCCGGTCGGGTTGTAGCCGCTATTGTGCGGAAAAGCGCTCGCGCCGGTGACGAACAGGTTGGGCACGTCCCAATGCTGCAGATAACGGTTGACAACGCTTTCCTGCGGGTTCGCGCCCATGATGGCGCCGCCCGTATTGTGAGTCGATTGATAGGGATGGATGTCGTAATGCGGCCCGCGCGGCGATTTCTTGATCTCGCGCGGCTTCATCGCCTTGGCGATGGCCTCCATTTTGCCCATCGTGAAATCCTGCATCTTCAGCTCGTTTTGTTTGAAGTCGAAGGTCATCCGCATCAGCGGCCGGCCATGGATGTCGCGATAGGTCGGATCGAGATCGAGATGGTTCTGCCGGTTCGGCATGACCGAGCCCATCAGCGCGATCGACATCGAGGTGAGATAGTTCTTGACGAAGGCCTTCTTCCACTTCGCGCCCCATTTCGGCGTGCCCTCGGGCACGATCTCCGTCTCGATCGGGCGTCCGGTGGTCACGTAGCCGGCGATATAGCCGCCATGGATGAAGCCCTTGCCGGTGTGATCGAAATTGTCGCCGTTCCAATCGTCCACGATCACGCCGAGCGCGCCGGCGCCGATGAACGGGTTGAGGATCTTGTCGTCGAAGAAGACGTCGACCGACGGCGTGATCTGGTAGCAGTAATTCTTGCCGAGCGTGCCCTTGCCGGTCGCCGGATCGTAGATCGTGCCGATGCCGGACAGCATCAGCAGATGCACGTTGTGAGTGATATAGGCGCAGACGATGACCAGCTCCGCCGGCTGCTCGTATTCCTCGCCCTGCGTATCGACATAGGTGACGCCCGTGGCGCGCTTGCGCGAGCTGTCGAGATTGATGTTGATCACGTCCGATCCGGTGCGCAGCGTGAAATTCTTCTTGTTCATCAGGACCGGCAGGATGGTGGTCTGCGCGCTTGCCTTCGAATAATTGCCGCAGCCGAATTTCTCGCAGAAGCCGCAATAGGTGCAGGGCGCCAGCGTCACGCCGAGCGGATTGGTGTAGGCCTGCGACATATTCGCTGACGGGCAGGGAAAGGGATGCATCCCGATCGAGGCGGCCGCCTTGCCGAAGAGCGTCGGGCCGTAAGTCTGTTTCATCGGCGGGGTCGGATAGGGCTTCGACCGGTGGCCCTCGAAGGGATTGCCGCCGGGTTGCTTTTTGCCGCCGACATTGGAGGCCTGGCCGGCGATGCCGCTGATCTCTTCCCAGCGCGTGTAATAGGGCTCCAGTTCGTCATAGGTGACGCCCCAATCCTGCAGCGGCATGTCCGCCGGGATCATCTGCTGGCCGTAGCGCGACGCCGTCTGGCTGCGGATCTGGAAATCGTAGGGCAGGAAACGGAAGGCTTGGCCGTTCCAGTGGATGATCGAGCCGCCGGCGCCGGTGCCGGGCAGGAACGAGCCGAGCTGCCGCATCGGCAGCGCCGTCTGGTCGGGCGAGTTGCGGAAGGTCAGCGTTTCCTGCGCCGGCTGCTCGAAGAGATGGCCGTGATAGCGGTAGCGCAACTCGTCCTGGATGAAGGTCGGCGCGAAATCCGTGGCGGTATCGCGCCAGCTTCCGCGCTCAAGCGCCAGAACGTCCAGGCCGGCGTCGGTCAGTTCCTGCGCCATGATGGCGCCGGTCCAGCCGAACCCGACAAGCACAACATCGACGGAAGGGAGTTTCTTCGCCATCTCTCAGCCCTGCTGCTGGTCCCAGCCGGGCCGGCCGCGGATGCTTACCGGAGGCTGATCGTATCGCTGGCCATGCCGGTCGACCCAATCGAGGTAGTCGTAACGCGCGCCGGGAAAGCCGAGCATCTTCCAGCCGGCCATATCCTTGTTGCCGCCATAGATCGGGTCGGAGAACATTCCCTCCTTGGTGTTCAGGAGAAGCATGTCGAAGAAGGTCTTGGCGTCGGCGCCCTCGAGCTTGATCTCGCCGGTTTCGAGATCGGTGATGACGGCATCCTGATCGTCCGGTGAGAGGTCGGCGAAATGCTTGCCGCCCTTCGCCTTCGAGACATGGATTTCGACCGCCTTGATGGCGACGCGATAGAGGTCGGCCGGCGCCAAGCGCGACTGGAAGCCCTGCGTCTTTTCGCCCTTGGCCCAAGGCCCCTGCATGTACCAGCTGCTGCCGCGCCCATAGGGACCGGCGAGCTGATGGTCGATGAAGAGAGCGACGTTGCAGTCCTTGGCGCCCGGCCCCAGCTCGTCATGCGGAATGAGCCTTTCGGTCGCCGCTTCGACAAAAGCTGCTTCGGCCTTGGTGAAATAGACATAGGTGGAGGAGACGAGAGGGTGGGGAGCGTCGGCCTGATGCGGCATCCAGGGCTCGCCGCCCCTGATTTCGCGCGCTTCGGCCTCGGTCGTGGAGCCGGCAACGGCCACTGCGGCGGCGGATGCTCCTGCGGTCAGGAAATTCCGCCGGTTGAACCCGGCCTTATTCACGAAATACCTCCCTTTGTTTCAACGCGACACCCGCCTTGAACCGCCGATCCGCCTGAAAGTTCCATGCCGCCGCAATTTCGGACCCGGTTCCGGTCCGGTTCGGAGACGCAAGCGCCAAGCCCGTTACGCATCCGGCTTGTTTTCGGGGAACGCGCCGGCGAATTGCTGGTTCGGGCCGCGAAGGAGCCTCGCCATGCCTTTTCAGCGCGGAGAGCAGACCGATGGCAATCTGACGCGGCTTTCGGCGGAGCTCGCCGATGTCGGCTTCCTCACGACTTCGACGCAGGCGCTCGTTACCTGGGCGCGCAGCGGATCGCTGATGTTCATGACATTCGGTCTCGCCTGCTGCGCGGTCGAAATGATCCAGACCTCCATGCCGCGCTATGACAGCGAGCGATTCGGCATCGCGCCGCGCGCTTCTCCGCGTCAGTCGGACGTCATCATCGTTTCGGGAACGGTCTGCAACAAGATGGCGCCGGCGTTGAGGAAAATCTACGACCAGATGCCGGAGCCGCGTTATGTGATCTCGATGGGCTCCTGCGCCAATGGCGGCGGCTACTACCACTATTCCTATTCGGTCGTCCGCGGCTGCGACCGGATCATTCCGGTCGATATCTACGTGCCGGGCTGTCCCCCGACAGCCGAGGCATTGCTCTACGGCATCCTGCTCCTGCAGAAGAAGATAAGGCGCACGGGCACGATCGAGCGGTGATCGAAATTGCCGTCCGAGTGCGGTCATGATGCGATCGCATTGGACCGCATCATGATCCCGCTCGCATCAATGCACCCAGACGACCTTCCGGGATTCCTTCCTGACCAGGACCGGGCCCTCGTCGGTGTAGACATAGGCGTAGTCCGGATCGTCCGGAACCGGCGTCAGTTCGACCGTGTCGGGAAGAACCGCGCCCACCTTGACGTCCTCATCGATCGTCACCGGGTGGGAGTGATGCTTTTCGACATAGGTGATGACCTTGTCCGGAGGACCGTCGCGGGAGACGGCGGCCGTCGTGGTCTTGTCCGTTTCCTCCCGCGCCTCGCCTTCATAGACCACCTTGCGGGTCTTCATCTTCACCACGACCGGGCGGTGGTCGACATAGACATAGCCATAATCCGGGCTGTCGGGGATTTCGTGGATCGTGACGCTGTCGGGAATTTCGTCTCCCCTTGCGATATGCTCGTGGATCTGAACCGATTCCACGGGATGCTCGGTGATATATGTACGGACATGGTGGGGGACGCTGCCCGCGCCGATAGCGGCGCCTGCGACGCCTCCGACAGCCGCACCCACGGGGCCGCCGATGACGGCGCCGGTGGCTGCACCCGCCGCGGCGCCTGTCATTGCTCCGGCGGTCGTCTTGCCGCGTTCATCCGCATGGGCGGCCGAAGCGGCGATGAGGGCGAGAGCAGCAGTCGCATAAAGAAGTTTGCGCATGACCTGTTCCTTCCAGATGAACGTCCCTTTCAGGCGTCCTAACGCATGGAAAGGCGGGCCAGTTCCACCAGATCTTGAGCAAGGGCGCCGCCATTGGGGAAGCTTGGCGCTCCTATCGCCGATCGGTGAAAGCGTTGGTCGGAGCGGTCAGGGACGATGGTTGTCGGGGTGGGCGGCGGCGAAGGCCGGCAAGGCCGAAAGATGCGTATCGATCCGCCGTAGCTTCGGCATGCGGGCGAGGTCCACATTCCATCTGCGGGCGTTGTAGAGCTGCGGCACGAGGCAGATATCCGCCAGCGAAATCCTGTCGCCCCAGCTGAACCGGCCGTCGTCCACCAGCCGCTCCAGCGCCGCGAGCCCCGGCGCGATGTTGGCCTTCATCCACTCTTCCGTGGCGAGATTGCCGAGCGACTTCTCGACCGCCTGCTTCACCACGCGCGTATTGCAGACCGGATGAATGTCCATCGCCACCGCATACGCCAGCGCCCGCACATGCGCCCTGTCCGCAGGGGCTTCCGGAAGAAGGCCGAGCCTGCGCGTCTCGCCGAGATATTCGACAATCGCTAGCGATTGGGTGAAGCGCAGGCCGTCTATCTCAAGAACCGGAACCAGCCCTTGCGGGTTGAGCGCGAGATGCGCGGGCGCGTTCTGGTCGCCCTTCACCAGATCGACGGAAACCGTCTCCCACTCCAGTCCGGCGAGCCCGAGCGCGATGCGCACGCGGTAGCTCGCGGAGGAGCGCCAATAGTCGTACAAACGGATCATTCTTGCGTCTCCAGGAATTTTTGCAGGCCGAGCTCGAAGCCTTCAAAGGAAGCGCCCAGCCTCGCCTCTATTTCCGCCTGGTAGCACGCCGCGAGAGGCAGAAGCTCCGTCATCAGGCGGACGCCCTTCGCCGTCAGCGAGAGGCGGACAAGCCGCCGGTCGGTGTTGCTCGCGCGCTTCGTTATGTAGCCCGTCTGTTCAAGACGCGCGGCCGCGCGGCTTACTTTAGATTTCTCCAGCGCGACGCGCGCCTCGATTTCGCGCACCGAAACGTCGCCGCCGGAAGCGAGATGGACGAGCACGCGCCATTGCGGCACGGTCAGCTGAAAGCGCGCTCGATAATAGCGCGCCAGCTCCCGGCTGGCGCGTTCCGCCGCGACGGAAAGCCTGTAGGGCGTGAACCCTTCGAGATCGAATTGCGGCAAGGTCTCGGATCGGGCCATCTCATGCGTTCCTGCTCGCTTCATCTAACCACGAAAGGCGCTATCGTTGCAAATGCAATGAACTTGACTTCGTTGCGAATGCGCCGATGATGAAGGCGAGCCGTTCTCCCGAATTGGGATGGAGGAAGAAATGGTCGTGCAGAACCCGTCGCTCCGCATGGTCCGCGCATCCGCCGCCAGCGGCGGCCGCGAAGGCTACATGCCGGGGTTCAGCAATGATTTCGAGACCGAAGCGCTTGCCGGCGCGCTGCCGCAGGGACAGAACTCGCCGCAGAAGTGCAATTACGGCCTCTATGCCGAGCAATTGTCGGGCACCGCCTTCACCGCCCCGCGCGGCAAGAACGAGCGGACGTGGTGCTACCGCATCAGGCCCTCGGTGAAGCACGTCGGCCGCTTCCAACGGTTCGACCTGCCCTATTGGAAGAGCGCGCCCGCCATCGATGACGATCTCGTCTCGCTCGGCCAGTATCGCTGGGATCCCGTGCCTCATTCGAGCGAGCGCCTGACCTGGATAACCGGCATGCGCACGATGACCACGGCCGGCGACGTCAACACGCAGACCGGCATGGCGAGCCACATCTATCTCGTGACCGCCTCGATGGAGGACGAATATTTCTACTCGGCGGACAGCGAGCTTCTCGTCGTGCCGCAGGAAGGCCGCCTCCGGTTTTGTACCGAGCTCGGGATCATCGACCTTGAGCCGAAGGAGATCGCGCTGCTGCCGCGCGGGCTCGTCTATCGCGTCGAGGTGCTGGACGGGCCGTGCCGCGGCTTCGTCTGCGAGAATTACGGCGAGAAATTCGATCTGCCGAACCGGGGGCCGATCGGCGCCAACTGCCTCGCCAATCCGCGCGATTTCAAGTGCCCCGTCGCCGCCTTCGAGGATCGCGAGACGAAAAGTCGCGTCGTCATCAAATGGTGCGGCCAGTTCCACGAGACATGGATCGACCATTCACCGCTCGACGTGGTCGCCTGGCACGGCAATTACTGCGCCTATAAATACGATCTCAGAACCTATGCGCCGGTCGGCGCGATCCTCTTCGACCATCCCGACCCGTCGATCTTCACCGTGCTGACCGCGCCTTCCGGGCGGGAGGGCACGGCGAATATCGATTTTGTCCTGTTCCGCGAACGCTGGCTCGTCTCCGAGCACACCTTCCGTCCGCCCTGGTACCACAAGAACGTCATGTCGGAGCTGATGGGCAACATTTACGGCATCTATGACGCGAAGCCGAAGGGCTTTGTGCCCGGCGGCATGAGCCTGCACAATTGCATGCTGCCGCACGGACCCGACCGCAATGCGTTCGAGGCCGCGTCCAACGCGCCGCTCGCCCCGGTGAAGCAGGACAACACGATGCAGTTCATGTTCGAGACGCGCTTCCCGCAGCACCTCACCGCTTTCGCGGCAAGGGAAGCCCCGCTGCAGGACGACTATATCGACTGCTGGGACAGCCTCGAGAAGAAATATGACGGGAAAGCAGGGGTGAAGTGAGGCGGCGTGGCCAAAGGCGGCCAACTCCTCTAT
>JBQCEL010000036.1:0-4010 GCA_051960255.1 Rhizobiaceae bacterium | reverse complement strand
AAAGGCTTCTTCAGCACCGCGCCGGACACTTTTATGACCGACGCGATCGAGCGGATCGGCGAGATCGCGGCAAGCCGCTCGCCGATTTCGGCTTCCGTCTCGTCCGGCACCAGATAGCCGCCGTCCTGGCCGGAGCCGTAGGACATCGCCTTGGTGTCGAGTGAACGCAGGAGCCGGTCGTCGCCCGACCGAACATAGGCGTCGAAGGCCTGCTTGTGCTCGCTGGGCAGCGGCTGCAAGCCGCGATCGCGGCCGAGCGCCGGCCGCGCTTTCCGGACCATTAACCCGTCCAGCGCCCGCTTCTGCTCGTCGAGGGCGCGAGAGATACGGTCGACCTTCTCGGTCGTCACCACATCCGGTCCGAGCCGCCCTTCGATCTCGGAGAGCCGTTCCTCATTGGCGCTCTTGAAGGCCTCGAAGGAGGTCATGAGTTCGCCAAAGGCGCCCGTGATTTCGGCCACGGTGCCCGCGGACTTCGTTTCCGGCATGCCGGATAGTTCGCTTGTCGTCATTTCACCTTTTCCTTTCGTTGATTGTTTTGTGGGCGTTGATCATTCTGGTGGCACGGCGGATCGCGCCGGCAAGCTTCAATTGTGCTAGGCGCTCACCGTCGTTGCCCGGACGCCACGTTTTGACACGTTCGACGCGCGCGCCGGGCAGCATGGGGAAGGTGACGATGGAGATTTCCCACAGATCCGCTTCCAGGATGTGGCGGATGCCGGTACGCGGATCGCTGCGGGCGCGGCTGGCGCGAAAGCCGATGGAAAGCCCGTCGAGCGCGCCGTGGCGCATCAGGTCGAGCACCTCGCGGGCGCGCTTCACCCCGGCCGCCAGCTTTCCGCGCACGAAGAGGCCCTTGCCGTCCTCGGAAATCTCGGTCCAGGTGCCGATCGGCTCGTTCGGGTCGTGCTGGTAGAGCATGCGGATGCCGGCCGCACCGCGCGCCTTGAGCGATCTGGCGAACGCGCCGCGCTCGACCGCATCCTTCGCCAGATCGACAACCCCGAACAGGCTCGCATAGCCGGTGAAAGTGCCATCCGGCGCGACCTCGTCCAGGCGCAGATCGATGAATTTGCGCTCATCGAGCCGTGGCATTGTTTCAGAGGTCATCGGTCATCCTTTCAATATCCCGCAAGGCGCTCTCGCCCGATCGCCGCCGCGTCAAAAGCCGCATCAGGAAGCCAAGCGCCCACCAGGCGGACAGGCTGGCGGCCGCCGAGCCCATCAGCGCCAGTTCGCCGGCGCCCAACCTGTCCTCAATGCCGAGTTCGATCGCGATCTTGAGGCCGACCGTGCCGCCGAACACGAGGCCGCTGACGAGCCCGACGGCGAACCTGGCCGCCGCCTCGCGCCGGCCTTTCGGCAGGATGTAGACGAGCGAGATCGCCGAGCCGGCGATCGCACCGGTCCCTTTCACCGCCCACAGAAAGGCGGCGCCGGACATGCTGGACATTTTTTGGTTCCGTTCAGGTAGAATCTAAAGCTGGGGAAGCCGTCTCACAGCTTTAGCAAGAAGAAGATTTCGATATCTTCCGGATCACCGCTCCGCGCCCAGGCGCGGTTGGCCTCCTGATAATTGGAATAGGTGTTGTCGTGCGACTACACGATCTTGTTGCGTGCGAGCTTGAACAATTCGCGGATTTGCTGGCCGTTCGTGGGCCAGACGCAGGCAGGAGAGTTCTCCACAATTCGACGAGATCATTGTCGCTGTAGCGCTCACTGGTCAGTTCGTCGAGGATGGGCGCGAACGCCTCCTGCTCCTCCGCGGTCAGGCCCCTGAGGCCGAGCCCGGCAACCTCATCCAACGAGTGGTAAAACTCATAAAAATGAGCAGAGAATTGCCGACAGAACTTGGCAAGGAGCGGAGACATCGCGGTGGCGTCCTGGACGGCGCGCCGAGCGCAAACGCGCGCTCCTCCAAGGCACTATTTCTGTTGCCGAATCCGTTCCCGAGCGGCCCGCAGGAGCTCACGAATCTGATTGCCGTTCGAGAGTTGCACGTTCTCGTCCGCTGGCGAGCGTCGCCACACTCTGACAAGATCATCTGCGCTGTAGCGGGGACCGATGAGATCGTCCAGCAGTGGCGCCAGACGCGCCTTTTCATCCGCCGACAACCCCTTCAGACCAATTCTCGCGGCATCATCGTGGGATGAAACGAGTTCATAGAATTTCGGGAAGAAATTCGCGAAGAATTTCGCGAGGACCGCCTCCATCGCTATACCTCGCTTTTCATAGACCGTCATCTTTACCTCTATTTCTGGGAAAGGAGGTGAAGACATAATATCCTCTCTTTGATCGTATGTCGTGTCTGATGACAACGCCCACACTGTACGTCTTTCGAAAAGCGATGTCTGGATGATCTTCTGACCTTCTCGCCTCACGGCCTGTGGCAAATCCGAAACGCTCTTCAAGATACGCCTCGTCTTCATTGCCGGAAGCGACCTCATCCACCGTTCCCTTATTCATCCTCAGGACACGGTTGGTAAGGTCATTGGCGTTCTCGATGGAATCGAAGGTGCCCTCTTGGCCGTCCACGTAGTCATATAACCACCCTCGAAATGTCTTTCGTTTCAGGCTTTCAACCAGTTCCGCATCAGTCTTCCCGACATGGTCGCGGATTGCATGGCCAATGCCTGCCGGTGCCTCCTCTGCTCTCAGATCGACCGAGTAATGCCTTTTATCGTGATCTTGAGTGCCTCCCGTGACAATAGGGTCAACGTTATGTCCGATCCCGGCAAAAGCTCCGCTGCCGCCCCCATCCGTCCACCGTCCTCCACCGGGACTGCCGGCAGGCACGCGCGGCTCGTCCGGCCGGAAGCCTGCCTTGAGGCTGCGATGGAAATCATCGCCGGCGGCGAGTACGCACCAGGCCGCGACGGCGTAGTTCAGCCTTACCAGGCTCGTTCCGATAGTTGCGTTCATGCCGAAGCGGCCTCACCGGCCGCCGAGCGGCGGGTAGCCGACGGCCTCGCGTTTCTCGTCCTCGGTGAGGAAATCGGCGGCGCCGATACGGGCCCAGAGCGCATCCTGCTCGCCCGAGAGGCCAGCGACCTGGTCGGCGTCGTACCAGAGCCGCAAATCCTCGCCGTAGAGCGCGGAGAACCAGGCGGAAAGTTCCTTGGCGATGCGCGAGACGAGCGGGATGATCGTGTGGCGATAGAAGGCGCGGTTCGCCTCCTGATAGTTGGAATAGGTGTTGTCGCCCGGAATGCCGAGCAGCATGGGCGGCACGCCGAGCGCCAGCGCGATGTCGCGCGCGGCGGAATTCTTGGCCTCGACGAAATCCATGTCCTTCGGCGTCAGCCCCATCGCTTTCCAGTCGAGCCCGCCTTCGAGCAGGAGCGGCCGGCCGGCGCGGCGGGCGCCGGAATAGCCCTCCTCCAGTTCCGTCTTCAGCCGCTCATATTGCTCGTCGGTCAGGTTGCCGCCCTCCTTCGGCGCGTAGACCAGCGCGCCGGAGGGCCTCGCCGAATTGTCGAGCAGCGCCTTGTTCCAGCGGCCGGCCGCGTTCTGGATATCGAGCGCGGCAAGGGCGGCTTCGAGCGGCGGGAAGCCGTAATGGTCGTCAAGCGGATGGAAGAGCGACAACTGCAAAGCCTCCCCCTCCGCGCCGTTGAAGAGCGGCACGGTGCGACTCACCGCCGTCTGGCTGTATTTCAGCGCGATCGGCCAGCCGGCGGCGTCGGTCAGCACCGCCACGCGATCGGGCCGGAGCAGATGAAGTTCCGCCAGCGCCCCGGCATCGACCCGTTCGAGATAGGCGTTGCCCGACAGGAGCAGATAGCCGTAAAGCGCCTCCATGAAACTCGCGCCTGCCTGCCGGTGGTTCGGCCGCGCGAGGAGGTCGAGCAGCGGGTGCCGGGTCAGTTCGCTCGCGCCCTGGTAAAGCAGCCAAGGCACGGCCGACGCCGTTTCGGCGACGAGGCGCACCGAGCGATGCACCACCGCGTTGCGCATGAAGCCCTCGCGGGCGAGCGCGGAATAGTCGCGGCGCGTCCAGTGCGCCTCGC
>JBQCEL010000035.1:0-2663 GCA_051960255.1 Rhizobiaceae bacterium | reverse complement strand
CCCCAGGCGTGGATCACCTCGACGCCGTAATTCTTCTCGAATTTCTCGGTCATGGCGCGCGGACAGGCGGAGCCGCCGATGACAACGCGATTGAGAGCGGGAAGCTTCTTGCCAGTCTCCTCCAGATATTGAAGCAGCATGAGCCAGACCGTCGGCACCGCTCCCGAGCACGTCACCTTTTCGGTATCGAGCAATTCGTAAATGGATGCGCCATCCATCTTAGCGCCCGGCATGACCATCTTCGCCCCGACCATCGGCGCGCTCTGCGCCAATCCCCAGGCATTGGCATGGAACATCGGCACGACGGGCAGGATCGTATCGCGGGACGAGAGGCCCATCGCGTCGGGCTGGATCGCCATCATGGCGTGAAGAACGTTCGACCGGTGGCTATAGACGACGCCCTTGGGGTTGCCGGTCGTGCCGGAGGTGTAGCACATGCCGGCGGCGTCGTTTTCGTCCAGCTCCTTCCACTGATAATCGCCATCGGCACCCGCGAGCCATTCCTCGTAGGGCACCGCCGGCAGGGACGTTTCCGGCATATGCGTCGCGTCAGTCAGGACGATCAGCTTTTTCAGGGAAGGGACTGAAGCCGCGATCTTCTCCACGATCGGCAGGAAGGTGACATCGACGAAGAGGCATTTGTCCTCGGCGTCGTTCATGATCCAGGCGATCTGGTCGGGAAATAGCCTCGGATTGAGCGTGTGATAGACGCCGCCCATGCCCATGATGCCGTACCAGGCCTCGAGGTGGCGGGCCGTATTCCAGGCGAGCGTGGCGATGCGGTCGCCCGGCCGGTAGCCGTCGCGCTCCAGCATCTGCGCGGCCTTGAGCGCCCGTGTCCGGATCTCGGCATAATTGGTGCGGACGATCGGCCCCTCGATCGTGCGGGTGACGATCTCGCGCCTGCCATGCTGGCGCGCGGCATGATCGATGATCTTGCTGCAAAGCAGCGGCCATGGCTGCATCAATCCGAGCATATGTTCCTCCCATCTGCGTAGGGCTATTGCCCTGATGACTATTGTCTCGTTTGCCCCGCGTTTGTCCAGCGCACCTTTTCGCGGCTCAAGGCGCGCCTATATTTATGCAGGTTCTTGTTTTTCCGCCACAATCCGGCCATTGTGCACTTCAATCGTAGCGGTGGGCGGGCCGAAACAGAGGTTCTCATGGACGAGCCCATCCTTGTCGATTCCCATCCGGCAGCTCCCCACACGCCAGACGGCATCGCTTCCGCCCTGTCGATGGAAACGGTCGAATTCGAGCTTGCCTTGCAATTGCAGTCCCAGCCAGGCAAGACGTTCGAGGCCGTCTTGTCGGACGCGCTCCAGAATGTCGGCGGGAAATTGCTGTTCGATATGCCGCCCCAGCCGGAAACCGATGCCGGGCACGTAGCGGCCGTTTCCCTGCCCTCCGGCGAAGAACGCGTCCTGGCGCTGGTCGTGCAGTCCGCCGAAGACGGCGCGCTGCGTGTCGAACCGGCCGAACAGAGCGACAACCCGCTTGCGCGGATCGTTCCGGCCTATGCCGGAGTGATGGAGCATCTCGCCGCCTGAGGGGCGCGTCGCGTCAGGCGACGCTGCGCCAGGCTGAACCCTTCCGGTGCCTTCCGTCCCGCAAATCGGAACACACATCAAAAGGTTGTGACCGGCTTGAACGGGGGGAGACCTTGCTCCACATCCCCCTCCGACCCGTTCGGCAGAGGGACAGCTTATGGCTCAGGGACAAAATCCTTCCCCCGGTTTTCGCAAGCATCCGGAACACACGATCACGGTCGAGCCCTATGGCGGCCATGTCACGGTTACGGCCGGCGGAAAGACGATCGCCTCCTCCGGCAATGCGCTCCTGCTCAGGGAGCATACCTATCCGCCGGTGATCTACATACCCTTCGCCGATATCGATTTCGATCTGCTCTCGGCCAGCGAAACGATCACGCATTGCCCGTTCAAGGGGGACGCCAGCTACTGGAGCGTCATGGACGGCGCAAAGAACGCGATGTGGGCCTATCGTCATCCCTATGACGAGATGGCCAGGATAAAGGACCACGGCGCCTTCTATCCAGACCGCGTGACGATCGAGACGAGTTGACAGCTGTCAACCGGCAGACGCGGCCTCCGCCACCTCGGCGCCTATCGGCCGTGTCTTGCGATTTGAGCCATCGTCGAACGCAGCGTTTCGGCCATTCGGCGCCTGCAATCTCTGGGCAATACGCCGAAAGCCATGACCAGCGCCGCGAGGCCGAGCACGGGGGAGAACCAGTCCATCACAGCTCCATCCCCACGCCAAAGCCATCGTCGCCGATAGCGGTTTGCGGAGGGTTAATGGGTTGCGGGCAGAGCGGCCGAAATGACTGATCTCGTCGCTACGGCGTGCGGCGTGGACAAGATTCGGAAGCGGAGACTTTCCCCCGCCGTATCTTTCCGCTCTAATGCGCGGCGGGGGACGCATGAGCCAGCTTCTTGTTCAAAACTATCTCAACGAAATCGATCGCCTGCGGAAATTTTCCGGCCTCACCAACGAACAGGTGATCCGCCCGGCCTTCCGCAAGCTGCTCGATAGCTGGGCGGGTTCGCAGAAACTCATCTTCCTCGAGGAATTCCCCTACCAGACATCCCAGAAGACCACCGTCTATCCCGACGGCACGATCCTGCACGACATCCGCGTGCCGC
>JBQCEL010000034.1:0-10390 GCA_051960255.1 Rhizobiaceae bacterium | reverse complement strand
GATTACGGATTCATGCTTCGCAATGATCCCGCCTATGCGGAGAAGGCGGCGCATGTTTCCGCCTTGGCGAAGGACGTGACCGAATTTCTGGCGGCGCTTGACCTGCCGGAACCGGCAATCGAGCCGGGGCTGACCATCGCCTATCATTCGGCCTGCTCCATGCAGCACGGGCAAAAGATCACGCGTCAGCCGAAGGAACTCCTGAAAAAGGCGGGCTTCGCGGTGAAGGAACCGCGCGAGGGGCATCTCTGCTGCGGGTCGGCCGGCACCTACAATATCCTCCAATCCGACATCTCGCGACGCCTGCGCGACCGCAAGGTGAAGAATATCGAACAGACGGAAGCCGACCTGATCGCGACCGGTAATATCGGCTGCATCACCCAGATTGCCGGCGGCACCTCATTGCCAATCCTGCATACCGTCGAGCTTCTTGACTGGGCTTATGGCGGTCCGAGACCGGCAACCCTGCCGTCGCCGAAGACGAAGGCGCTGCAACCGGTTGCGGCGAGATAGTGGCCGTTTATTGGGGCAAGAATCAAGGGAACATCCGTCTTCGTCGTGGATTGATGTTTCATTGCAACGGAGGTCGCGGATGAAAGCGCTGGTCATGCTTCTGCTCGGATATACCGCCTACCGCATGGCGATCCGGATCAGGGAAGAGAATTCCTCACGCCTGCTTCTGACCGATCAGAGGCCGGACGCGCCGCGTGCCGAATCCTCCACACGTGCGCCGCGAACCAGCGCCGCCGCTTCGTCCACGACCTCGCAGGCTTCCGCTTCTCGCCAGCGCAAGCGGCGTTGACGCACCGGACCAAGGACTTTCTGCGCTTATGCGGATTTGCGCAGTGAGCCGAGGCGGTCTTCCCGCGGCGGAGCTTCTTCGTCCAATCCCGCATTGAAGGAGATGAGCGGCACGGGCCTGCCGACGTGATAGCCTTGGATCTGGTCGATGCGGAAATCGTGCATCAGATCCAGTTGGTTTTCGTTTTCAACGCCTTCGACAAGGATTTTCGGGCCACGGTTGCGGATCAGGCTGACGATATCGTAAAGCATCGCCCGGCCCTTCTCCCCGTCGCAGTCATGCAGGAACGACCGGTCGATCTTGACGGTGTCGAAGTCGATCAGCCGCAACCAGGACAATCCCGCGAAGCCGGTCCCGAAATCGTCGAGCCAGATCTTGACGCCGAGGAGCTTGAGATCGCCGATGCAGCGCAGGACATCGGAGTGCATCTCCATTTCCAGGCCTTCTGTAATCTCGAGCGCCAGCCTGTTGCCCGCGACGCCGGTCTCTCCGAGGATCGCGGCGACGGAAGCCGCAAAGCCGGGCGCCTTCAGCTGGATGGGCGAAACATTGACGCTGGCGATCTCCACACGGCCGTTGACGAGAAGATCCTCGCAGACGCGGCGGATGGCCCAACGCCCGAGTTCGAGGATGGCGCCGATCCGTTCCGCGACGGGAATGAAAAGGCTGGGCGGCACGGACGTGCCGTCGAGCATTCTCAGCCGCATCAGCGCTTCGGCGCCTTCTATTTCCCCCGATGCGAGACCCTGTATGGGCTGGTACACCATCGACACCAGGTCCTGTTCGATCGCGATCCTGAGCAGCGCGGCGATGTTTTCGCTCTCGTCGCTGCTTTCGGGGTCGTTCGGATCGAAAAGCCGGGCGCAGTTTCGTCCGTGCGCTTTGGCGAGATATAATGCGCGGTCAGCTTCGTGGATGATCTTCTCCAGCTTGGTGCCTGCCTGATTCCTGGTGAAGGAGGCGCCCACGCTGACGGTGACGACGGACATTCCGTCCCGCCGATGGGCATGCAGTATCGCAAGCCCCTCGACGGCAAGGCGGATATTCTCGGCAAGCGCGGCAACCTTTTGCGCATCCTCGAAGGGGGCGAGCACGATGAATTCCTCGCCGCCGTAACGGCCGATCGATCCGCCCTGTTCGGCGATCATGACGCTCAGGGCATCGGCCACGCGGATCAGACAACGATCGCCCTCCTGGTGCCCGTAATAGTCATTGAACCGCTTGAAGAAATCGACGTCGATGAGAAGGGCGACGAAACCCTTGGCGTGGCGCTGCCAATCGCTCCAACACTCCCTCAGCTTCTCGTCTATTGCGCGCCGGTTCTCCAGGCCCGTCAGCGGGTCGGTTCGCGACAGCCTCAGGAGCGCCTTGCCGCGTTCGGTCGCCTCGCCATGCTGTTTCTTGGCTTCCAGCGCGTTCAGGAACACGTTGTAGCGCTCCCGGTTCAGCTTCCAGTTCACGTAGGACGTAAACGCAAAGCAGGAAACATAGAACGATCCGAGCGCGATCTGGTACGGCGGGCTAACCGGGAACAGGTAAAGCGAAACGAAAAATGCCAGAAGAATGATGCTGGACGTCACCACCGAGAGGAGAAAACGAAAGCGGAAGAAGAGGTTGGCGCCCAACATGAATGTCGAGCCGAAGACCATGAAATAGGAAAGGTTTTGCGTGTGGCTCGTTGTGATTGCCACGGCCAGCCATCCCACATAGCCGGCGACGATGGCCGTCGCGCATGTGAGGTCGAGCCACTCGGTCCCGGTTTTGGTGTGGAAGACGATTTCAAGGACCAGAAGGACGGTCACGCCGATGGCGAAGCGGGCGGCGATCACGTTAAGGGCTACGTCAGGTATCAGCAGGGCGTCGATCACCGAAAAAAGCAGATAAGCGCAGACGGCGAGCCAAAGGCCCCGCCGCGCGCCGATCCTGCGCGCAAGCTCTCCCTCTTTCCGGTAGAGCCGGCGCAATTCCCTCGTATTCGCCCTGCGCTGAAAACTGTCAGGTTCAACCAGATCGACCAACGTTTGGGTCATGCACTGATCCTGGGCCCTGGTTGACGGGAAGCCGGTTCCCCGCTTTCAATCGCACTGGGGACGGCGCATTCGCGTGCCCTGGTCCTCCAGGCTGTTGGCATAGCATATCGTCGTAATATTGCCTGCGACACGTCAATTTTTTCTAAAACAGAGAATAGGACGAGGGCTGCCGCCTCGCCTCCCGATTTTTCCGCCGCATGCGCCCAAGCACGAAAGGCCGACGGAATCCCATCGGCCTTGATCGTCGCGAAAATTTGATCGGCCAGAAAGCCGGCGTTTATTGGTTTTCCGCCGCGCGCTTGCGAACCTTGCCGTAGACGATGTTCCGGTTCGAGCCGTAATAAACTTCGGCTTCGACCGTGTTCCGGTCCACTGCGGCGTTGATGATGTCCCACATATCGTCGGCCGAGCGTAGGATGAGCGGCCAGTCCATGAAGGTTTCCATATAGCCGTCGGTGGTGATCTCGTCGCTGAAATTCGCGAAGAGGAAATCGCCGCCCGGCTTGACCAGTTCCATCGCCCTTTGCATCAGACGGATGCCGATGGCGCGCGGCAGATAATCGTAAAGGCCGGACGCATAGACGAGGTCGAACGTGCCCAGATCATAGGCGCGACGCAGGATGCCGCGGACCGAGCCGTCGATCGCTTCCACGGCGGTGCCCGCCAGATCGCGATTGACAGTCCCAACGCTGATCGGATCCTGGTCCAGCCCGATCCAGCGCTTCAACCTTCCCTGTGCGAGCGCGGCGGAAAGCTCCGCTTCGCGCAGATGCCCGCAGGCGATCGCCAATACTTCGGCATTGTCGACCCGCGCCGCCGTCCCGTCGACCGTTTTCGCAAGGATGTCGCGCCTTTCCCGGCCGGCGACCGAACTCGCCGCTTCGCTGGTATAGGCGTAGATCTCACGGCCGAGCGGCGGCGAGGATTGGACGATCTCGTCGGCACTCGGATGCTTGTAATAGATGTCGAGCAGGCTCGCATCGCCCGAATAGCCGCGCGGCTTCTCGAACGACCAGCGCGTGAACGGGTCGGTAAGCAGATATTCAGCCACGCTGTGTTCCTGCGCGATCGGAATCAGTTCCTGCCACACTCCCTGCGAAGCCTTTCTCCGAAGCAGATGAAGGCGCCCCGCCAGGGCATGGACGATCCGCTCCGCCGGATCATTCCTGATGAACCCCTGCTCCGCCAGATTGAGGATGAGCGCGAGTTCGGCGGTTCTCTCCCTCAATTCGCCGGCATCGATCGAATCGGTCGATCCGACGCCATGCCTTTTCATCAGTTTGGACGTTATCAGACTATGTTCGTCGAGTTTCAAATCTTGATTCAACGCCATGCCACGAAACCCTCTGCTGCAACGCAAGGGAGTATAGGAGATCTTTTCCAACACGAAATAATTTAATAAAAATTTAGTTAATTTCGCGAAGCTCCGTTGGAAAGACGGAGATAAGGGATTGGTGTTGTTGACGCTTTTTTAGAGGTTCAGCAGGAAGGCGGTGAATGTCGCGCCTGCCGCAAGGGCAAGGGGCAGCCCGTCCGAGATCAACCTAAGGATGCCATGCGTCCCGCCTCTTCACCGGGCGCATAGGCCATTTCGTAAAGCTCGCGCTGGCGCTTGAGCGCCACCATCGTGTTGCGGAGCAGGATCGCCACCGTCACCGGCCCCACCCCTCCGGGCACGGGCGTGATCCACGCCGCGATGTTCTTGACGTTCTCCGTATCGACATCGCCTACGAGCCGCGAACTGCCGTCCGGGGCGGTTTCGGTGTTGATGCCGATGTCGATCACGGCGGCGCCGGGTTTGACCATGTCCGATTTGATCAGGCGCGGTTTGCCCACGGCGACGAAAAGAGCATCGGCCCGCCTTGCGTGGGCGGCGACGGAGCGCGTCATATGATGGCAGACCGTGACCGTCGCGCCCTCGCTCATCAGCAGGAACGCGATCGGCTTGCCGACGATTTCCGAATGGCCGACGACGACGGCTTCCAGCCCTTCGAGCTTCATGCCGGTCGCCTTGAGGAGTTCGATCGACGCGGCGGCCGTGCAAGGCGCAAGATCGAGCTGGTTGTAGACGATATTGCCGATCGAAGCCGGGTGCATGCCCTCGACATCCTTGAGAGGATGGACGGCCCGTTGCAGCATGCGGATGGGGATGTGCGCAGGCACCGGTCTTTGGATGATAATGCCGGTGACGCGCGGGTCCGCGTTCATGCCGCGGATCGCGGCCTCCAGCTCGCCGAGCGTCACGCTTTCGGGAAAATGGCGCTCCTCGAAATCGATCGCCGCGCGCTCGGCATTCCGCCGCTGGTTGCGCACGTAGACCTCCACGGCGTTGATATTGCCGACCGTGATGGAAACAAGCTTCGCGGACCAGCCATGCGCGCGCGCCTCGTCGGACTCGGCGCGTGCCTCCGCGATGATCCGGGCTGCGACCGGGGCCCCTCTCAAAAAGCGTTCTTCGCCTGATCCTGTCGGCAAGACTGGCTCCTTCATGTGGGTGGCGGTCGGCGGCCGCTTTTATATGCCACGACCATCTATCGGACCGAGACGCCACACGCAAACCATACCGCGCGGCAGGCGCAACTTGCCCCGCCCGTATTGAAAAGGGCAGCGCGATTACGAATCGCGCTGCCCTTACCGCGACATTGGAACGCGCCTAACCCCTCAGGCGCGTTCGCCCTTCCCCCGCGGTTGGTGTTCTACATGACGACGACCTTCGTGCCGACATGCACCCTGCCATAAAGGTCGACAACATCCTGATTCCGCATGCGAATGCAACCCGAAGAAACGTTATGGCCGATCGTCCAGGGCGCATTGGTGCCGTGGATGCGGTAAAGCGTGTGGCCGAGATAGAGCGCGCGTGCGCCGAGCGGGTTGGCGATGCCGCCTTCCATATGGGCCGGCAGGATGCGCCCCTTGGCTTTTTCGCGCGCAATCATTTCCACCGGCGGCGTCCAGCCCGGCCATTCGGCCTTGCGCGTGATCGGGTTGGTTCCGGTCCAGCCGAACCCCTCCTTGCCGACACCGACGCCATAGCGCCGCGCCTTGCCGCCCGGCTCGACGAGATAGAGGAATTTGTGCTTGGTATCGATGACGATCGTACCGGGTTTTTCCCTGGTGGGATAGTCGACGATCTGCGGCAGGAATTGTGGCGCGAGCTTCTGCGCCATTTGCTTTTCCGTGTACATCGGGACAATGGCCGCCGTGCGCTGGCCATTCGCGCCGCGCGGCCCCGGTACGATGTAGGAGTTCCGGAGATCGACGCCGGCCGGCGCTTCGGCGCGCAATTCTTCGAGCGTCTGGTCGGGAATCGCATGCCTGGACGACTCCTGCGGCGCGCCTTCCGCCCGCTCGATCCTGGCGCGGCGCTCGGCGCGTTTAAGTCTCTCCCTTTGCTGGATGATAACTCTGCGGCGCTCGACGCGCGGCGCGGGCTGGTAATCCATCACCCCCTCCGGAGCGCGGTGCAACTGCATAACCCACGGAGCTGAAAGATCGGGGCTTACGACGAGCGGCGGCAGTTCGGCATAGCGGTCCTGCGCGAGCGAGATGGAAGGCTGGAGGAAGAGCAATCCGGCAGCGCCGAAGATGGACAGAATCTTTTTCATGCGAACTCTCGGAGTGTTGCCCGGAAGAAAGCAAACCGGCTTGACGGAACGCGGCGCTTGCTGCCTTCTCGCCGCAATGTTCACGCCGTCACCCAAGCAAATGATGAACGTGTTTTCGTAAAATGCCGGATTTTCCGGGAAAGCTCGCCACATGGTTACCGGCCGGTTCAGGAATCTGGTAAAGCCCCTGTAAACATGACCTTTCAATTGGTTAATGGCGAAAACGGAATCGACCCATCCGGAAGATGAATCAATGTCCGAGGAAATGACCGGCCTTATCGAGGGTCCCGATGGGAAGACGCGCTGCGCCTGGCACGCCAACCTGCCCGACTACCTCCATTATCACGACCACGAATGGGGGCGGCCCGTCGCGGACGATCGCCGTCTGTTCGAGAAGATCTGCCTGGAAGGTTTCCAGTCTGGCCTTTCCTGGCTCACTATTCTGCGAAAACGGGAGAATTTCCGCCGCGCCTTTGCCGGTTTCGACTTCGAGGAGGTCGCCCGTTTCGGCGATGCGGATGTCGAGCGTCTCGTTGCTGATGCAGGCATCATCCGCCATCGCGGCAAGATCGTGTCCGCCATCAACAATGCTCGCCGTGCGATTGAACTTGCAGGAGAAAGGGGTTCGCTCGCCGCCTATTTCTGGAGCTTCGAGCCGGATCCGCAGGAAAGGCCGGCAACCGTCACCTATCAGACGCTGCGCGCCAATCCCACCAGCCCGGCCTCGGTTCGCCTGTCGAAGGACTTGAAGAAGCGCGGCTGGAGTTTCGTCGGCCCGACGACGGTCTATGCCCATATGCAGGCCATGGGCCTCGTCAATGACCACATAGAAGGTTGCATATGCCGCGCCGAAATCGAGGCCGAACGCGCCGCCTTCCAGCGGCCGGGTTAGCAGGCTTCTCCAATTCGCAGAGGGCGAGCAATCAAATCCTGTTGAGCGATCCCTCAGGATTTTTCGCTTGATCGGCTTACCCGACTTCGTTCATCAAGCGGGTCGATTTTGCGGCAACTTCCGCGAAAGGAGAATGATTTGGCGCGCGATACCACCGATAGCCGGCCTCTCGAAAGCGTCGATGATCTCGTCGCCTGGCTCGCCAAGGGCTGCAAGCCGCGCGAATCCTGGCGGATCGGCACGGAGCACGAGAAGTTCCCCTTCTATGTCGATGGCAATGCGCCGGTGCCTTACGAGGGCGAGCGCGGCATCGAGGCGATCCTGCTCGGCATGCGAAAGACGCTCGGCTGGGAGCCGATTATGGACAATGGCCGCATCATCGGCCTTGGCGGGCCGACCGGACAGGGCGCGATTTCGCTCGAGCCCGGCGGCCAGTTCGAGCTTTCCGGCGCGCCGCTCGAAACCATCCACCAGACCTGCCGCGAGGGCAATGCCCATCTGGCTCAGTTGCGTGAGATATCGGAACCCCTCGGCATCCGCTTCCTGGGGCTCGGCGGCAGCCCGAAATGGACGTTGGCCGAAACGCCCAGGATGCCGAAATCGCGCTACGAGATCATGACCAACTACATGCCGAAGGTCGGCACGCATGGCCTCGACATGATGTACCGCACCTGCACCATCCAGGTGAATCTCGACTTCGCCTCGGAAGCCGACATGCGCCGCAAGATGCAGGTCTCGCTGAAATTGCAGCCGCTCGCCACCGCGCTTTTCGCCAATTCGCCCTTCACCGAAAGCCGCCCCAACGGGCTGCAATCCTGGCGCGGCGAGATCTGGCGCGATACCGACAACCAGCGCTCCGGCCTGCTGGATTTCTGTTTCTCGCCGGATTTCGGCTTTGCCGATTATGTCGAATGGGCGCTCGACGTGCCGATGTATTTCGTCATTCGCGAGGGCCGCTATCGCGACATGACCCACTTCACCTTCCGCCAGTTCATGGCCGGCAAGGCGCGCAACGAAGTCCCGGACGGCATGCCGACCATCGGCGACTGGGCAAACCACCTTTCGACGCTTTTCCCCGATGTCCGCTTGAAGCGCTTTCTCGAAATGCGCGGCGCCGATGGCGGACCATGGCGGCGCATCTGCGCCCTCCCCGCCTTCTGGGTCGGCCTGCTCTATGACGAGGAAGCGCTCGAACAGGCCGACGCTTTGACTATGAATTGGGGCTTCCAAGAGGTGCAGGCGATGCGCGACGCCGTACCCGCCGAGGGCTTGCGGACGGCTTTCCGCAACCGGACGCTGCGCGACATCGGCCGCGACGTGCTCGACATCTCACGCCTTGGCCTGAAGAACCGCGGCAAGCTCAACCGCGAAGGCTTTGACGAGACTCACTATTTGAGCCCACTCGAAGAGGTCGTCGCCCGCGGCACGACGAGCGCCGAGGACATGGTTTGCGCCTTCAACACGCGCTGGGGCGGCTCGATCGAGCCGGTCTTCCTGGAATACGCTTACTGAGGGGCCGCTTCCCGTCGCTCTCACTCGATATTTTGAGCTCTGCCGCGGCCGAACGACCAGTTTTCCGGCAGGACCTCGACGATGTTGATGAAGATGTCGTCCGGGCGCACGCCGGCTCGCTCTTCGAGCTCGTGATTGACCGCCTTGTAGAGCGCGAGTTTCTGTTCCCTGGACCGATTGTTGCTGACAGTTATCTTGATGATAATGAGGTCATCGCTCCTGTCCACGTTGGGGTAGCGATAGCCATAGGAAAAATCGGCGTCGCCGAACTCGCTGATCGTCATGAATCGATCGTCTTCCGGCACGGCGAATGTGCTTCGCATGGCGCTATAAATGCCGTCCATGATGGCGCGCCTGAATTCCTCCGACTTGCCTTTCCGCATCGAAATCTGAGTGAGGGGCATGTTCTCTTACCTTCCGATCCGGGTCGCTTCTCCGGCGACAGTAGCACCCGCATTGCGGCTGGATAGCCTGAATTTTGCCAACGCGTCCGCCTCTCTGGAAAACTATTCTCCATTTTGCATTCATGGCTTCAGTGGAAATGGAATTACCCCTTGATCGCGCCGGCGGTAAGGCCCGAGACGATACGGCGCTGGAAGATCAGCACCAGCACGACGAGCGGCACGGTGACGATCACCGATGCGGCCATGATGTTGCCCCACGGCACCTCGAATTCAGTGGCGCCCGAAAGGAGCGCGATCGCTACAGGAACCGTGCGCTGCGTGTCGTTCGATGTGAAGGTGAGCGCGAAGAGGAATTCGTTCCAGGCTGTGATGAAGGCGAGCAGCCCGGTCGTCACCATGGCGGGCGCCGTCAGCGGCAGGAAGATCTGGACCAGGATGCGAAGTGGCGAGGCCCCGTCCATGATCGCCGCCTCCTCCAGCCCACGCGGCATGTCGCGCAAAAAGGCCGTCAGCACCCAGACGGTGAAGGGCAGCGTGAAGATGAGATAGCTCAGCACCAGCGACCAAAGCGAATTGTAGAGTCCCAGCGCCCGGATCACCTCGAACAAGCCCGCGAGTACCGCGACCTGCGGGAACATCGAGACGGAGAGGATGGCGAAGAGCAGGAGTTTCCGGCCCCCGAAGCGGAAGCGCGCCAGCGCATAGGCCGCCGTCGTTCCGAGGACGAGCGAAAGGGCGACCGTGACGCAGGCGACGAAGAGCGAATTCAGGATGTTGCGCGCGAAAACGCCCTGCGTCAGCACCGCCGCATAATTGGAAAGCGAGAAGGAAGTCGGCCAGTAGTCGACATGGAAGATCGCATTGCCGGATTTGAACGCCGTCAGGACCGCATAATAGAAGGGGAAGACCGACTCCACGATGATCACCGCGACGAGCAGGTAAAAGCCGGCCGTTTTCAGGAAGCGCATCTTCATGTTTCGCGCTCCGGATCGAGATGACCTAACGTGACGAAGAGGATGGTGATCAGCGCGACAACCAGGAAAAGCAGTGTCGAGGCCGCCGATCCATAAGCGAATTTATCGAAGGAAAAGAGGTTCTGCTGCGCGAAGACGGACATGGTTTCGGTCCGCGCGTTGTTGGGCGTC
>JBQCEL010000033.1:0-13341 GCA_051960255.1 Rhizobiaceae bacterium | reverse complement strand
CCATGCCGAAATCGGTCGAGCGGTGCTCGACGAACATGTCGAACTCCTCGAATGAGCCTTCGTCGAGGAAGATTTCGATGCGTTCGCGCGCGGTCAGCTTGCCGCGCGCATGCTGCGCCTCGATCCGCGCCGCGCCGCCGCCTTGGCGCGCGATCTGCCGCCGCCGCTCCAGTTCGACGAGCACATCCTTCATGAAATCACCCTCCGCGCGGATCCCGGCTCGTCGCGATGACGACCCATCGCTCTGTTATCACGCGCGCGGGGGAGCGCAAGTGCGCCGGTCCTACCAGACGCCCGTGTTCGGCATGGATTTCCAGGGCTCGGCCGGCTCAAGCGGATCGCCTTCCTGCAGCAATTCGATAGAGATGTTGTCGGGCGAGCGGACGAAGGCCATGTTGCCGTCGCGCGGCGGCCGGTTGATGGTGACGCCGGAGTCCATCAGGCGCTGGCAAGTCTCGTAGATATTGTCGACCTTGTAGGCGAGATGGCCGAAATTGCGCCCGCCGGTATATTCTTCCGGGTCCCAATTGAAGGTCAGTTCCACTTCCGGCGCGCGGTTCGCCCTGGCGCGGTCGGCGTCTTTGGGCGCGGCGAGGAAAATCAGCGTATAGCGCCCCTTTTCGTTCTCGAACCGGCGCGTCTCGACGAGGCCGAGCTTGTTGCAGAAGAAATCGAGCGACTGGTCGATATCCGTTATGCGGATCATCGTATGCAGATAGCGCATGGCCTTGTCCTCTTCCTTGATAGGTAGGCGGAACATAGGGCGAGGGCGGCGCTTTCGGCAACCCAAAGCCGGGAGGTCTACAAGACGGGCATGGCGGGCGCATCCAAGTCACAGGCGCTGGCTTTGGATCACGGATCGAAAATACGGGATTCAAACCTGTGAAAATTGGAAAAAAGAGCGCCGGACTCTTGCGCAAACCGGAAGGCCGGATGTTATCCTTACGTTAAGAATCAATTCGCTTTCGGTCACAAGTTTTCAGTCATAGAAGGTGCGTTCACATGGGGGACAAGGCCTCTGCGGAGGGGCTTGGCGCAGCCAGAAGCGAGATTGCCGGCGTTGAAGACGCAGGCGATTCCGCCGAGATCGTCGAAGTTTCCGGCGCGATAAAATGGTTCGATGTCGCCAAGGGGTACGGGTTCGTTCTGCCGGACGAGCGTGAGGGCGGCTTGAGCGATGTGCTGCTCCACGTCACCTGCCTTCGCCGCGACGGCTTTCAGACCGCGCTCGAAGGAGCCCGTGTGGTTTGCTTGGCGAAGAGGGGGGATCGGGGACTGCAGGCCTTCCGCATCGTGTCGATGGACAATTCCACCGCGGTGCATCCTTCGGAAATGTCGCCGCAGCGGACCCATGTCACGGTGACGCCGGAAAGCGGGTTGGAACGCGCGCTCGTCAAATGGTTCAACCGCACGAAAGGGTTCGGCTTCCTGACGCGCGGCGAGGGCACCGAGGACATCTTCATCCACATGGAGACATTGAGGCATTACGGCCTGACGGAACTCCGTCCGGGGCAAGTGGTGCTTGTTCGCTTCGGTCGCGGCGACAAAGGCCTTATGGCTGCCGAAATTCATCCCGATATCGGAACGCTGCCGGTTTCGCATTGAAATCGACGATCCCGCCACCCGGAACCGCTGCGCGGCTTTCGGCGGCGTGTTCAGTTCGAGGGCTTCAGGATGTTCCGTTCATCGGTTTCGCGCATCGCCTTCATCGCCTTCGGCGCCTTTCTCATCGTCCTTTCGTTCCAACTGCCGCTCCGCGCTGACGGTCGGCCGATGATCCTGCCGACGGATCCCGTTCCCCTGGTGGTCCACACCGCCAAGGGTCCGCAATCATTCTCGGTCGAGATCGCGCAAACGGACGAGCAGGAAGAGGCCGGTCTGATGTACCGCAAGACGATGGATCGCAGGCACGGCATGCTCTTCGTGTTGGAAGCTGCTGGCGTTGCTGCCTTCTGGATGGAAAACACGCCCATGCCCCTCGACCTGATCTTCATCGGGGAGAACGGGAAAATCCGTGCGATACGGCACGGCATCCCCTATTCCAGGGACGTCATTTCCCCGCAGGTTCCTGTGCGTTTCGTTCTCGAACTCAAGGCGGGAACCGCCGCGAGGTACGGTGTCGCGGTGGGCGATCGAGTCTCGCACCCCGCCATTGCGAAAATAGCCCATGCCGGGTAGGACCCGTTCGACAGTGATCGAAGGGTTAGGACATGGATCATTTCAGCCATGACGGGTTCGACCTCGCCTATATGGATGAGGGAGCCGGCGAGCCCGTCCTGCTGATCCATGGTTTCGCGTCGAGCTACAAGACCAACTGGGTGACGCCCGGTTGGGTGAAGACGCTGACGGAGGCTGGTTTCCGCGCGATCGCTTTCGACAATCGCGGTCACGGCAATTCGTCGAAGAGCTACGAGCCGGAAGACTACCGCGCGCAGAAGATGGCCGGCGACGCCGCCGCGCTGCTCGATTATCTCGACATAGAGCGCGCCCATGTCATGGGCTATTCAATGGGCGCGCGCATCGCCGCCTTCATGGCGCTCGACTATCCCGACCGGGTCGCGACGGTGATCTTCGGCGGTCTCGGCTTCGGCATGGTTGACGGCGTCGGCGACTGGGATACGATCGCCGTCGCACTTTTGGCCGAGGACAAGTCGACGATTGCGGACAAGCGCGGTCAGATGTTCCGCAATTTCGCCGATCAGACGAAAAGCGACCGTAGCGCGCTCGCGGCCTGCATCAAGACTTCGCGCGATTTGATTTCGACCGAGGACATTGGCCGCATCGCGCAGCCCGCTCTGGTCGCCGTCGGCACGACGGACGATATCGCCGGCTCGCCCGAAAAGCTGGCGCGGTTCCTCCCGAACGGCGAAGCCTTCGCGATCGAGGGCAGGGACCACATGCTCTCCGTCGGCGATCGGACATTCAAAAAACGGGCGATCGAATTCCTGCGCGCGCATCCGCTTAGTTCATAAGCCCGTCAAGGTTCGGTTTTCCATTCCGGCTTGAATTTTGATGCGTCAAATCCATTTGAACGACGCTTAAGGAATTTGCGGTTCAAACGGACCGGCCGATGGACTATCACTGCGGCAATGTCGATCAAGGGCGGAGCCAACCGGCTCATAGGAGAATGTCATGAGCAGCCTCAGTACCGCACGCACGGGCAATCTCCAGGCCGTCGATCCCATTTGGCACGCGGTCCGCGAGGAAGCGACTGAAGCAGCCGAAAGCGACCCGCTGCTTGCCGCCTTTCTTTATGCCACCATCCTCAACCATGCGACGCTGGAGGAGGCGGTCATTCATCGAATCGCCCAGCGTCTCGACCATGCCGACATCAATGCCCAGCTGATCGGCCAGACGTTCCGCGCCATGGTCAAGAGCGATCCCGAATGGAGCCGCACCGTCCGGGTCGACATCCAGGCCTATTATGACCGCGATCCGGCCTGCGACCGCTTCCTGATGCCGGTGCTTTATTTCAAGGGCTTCCACGCCATCCAGACGCATCGTCTCGCCCATTGGCTATGGGAGAACGGAAGGCGGGATTTCGCGCTCTACCTGCAAAGCCGCTCTTCTTCTATTTTCCAGACTGACATCCACCCCGCATCGCGCATGGGCAAGGGCATCTTCATCGATCACGCAACCGGCATCGTCATCGGCGAGACGGCCGTGGTGGAAGACAATGTCTCCATGCTTCACGGCGTCACGCTCGGCGGCACCGGCAAGGCGAGCGGCGACAGGCATCCGAAAATCCGCTACGGCGTGCTTCTCGGCGCCGGCGCCAAGGTCCTTGGCAACATCGAGGTCGGCCATTGCTCCAAGGTGGCGTCCGGCTCGGTCGTGCTGACCTCCGTGCCGCACAACAAGACGGTCGCTGGCGTTCCGGCGCGGGTTGTCGGCGAAACGGGCTGCGACGAACCCTCGCGCGCGATGGACCAGGTTCTTCCGCCGGAATGACGGTCGGTCGGCCGCCCAACCCGAAGCGCGCCCAAGTTCAAGCAAGGCACTGGAAGAAAACCGTTCAGGCTTTACATGGCAGGTGAGGGCGTGGCAGAAGCGCGCCCATATCGCCCGCGCGGCGGCCTGACGGAGAGAGAGATTGAAGCCTGAAGAAATCAGAAAGCTCGACGCCTATTTCAAGCGCACTTTCAAGAACCCGCAATTGCAGGTGAAGGCGCGGCCTCGCAAGGACGATTCCTGCGAGCTCTATCTGGGCGATGAGTTTCTAGGCATCATCTTCAAGGATGATGACGACGGCGAGCTCTCCTACAATTTCTCGATGGCGATCCTTGACGTCGATCTGTAGGCCAGTCCGCTTCGCTTTTTAATTCCAGTGCTTATTCCGGTATCCGGATTTCGCCTTTGAACTTCCTGTTTGTGTTCGATGATCAATTCGCGCGTGTGAGATAGCTCCGGGCTGTTTGCATCACCGCCTCGTCCAACTGCCGCCAGGAGCCGAGCAGGTTTTCCGGAAACCGATAGAGAAGCGTCAGCCGGTCTCCAACCGCGATATCGCGCTCGCACGGCGCAAGTGACTGCGCCGCCGCCACACCGGTCAGGCAGCGCGCGACGAAGGGCGGCTTTCCTGGTCGTTTCGCGACGGCAAGCATTTCGTCGGCATAACCGGTATCTGCTTTGAAAGTATAAAATGTGAGGCCGTTTTCGCCGGACGTCGCTGGCTCGACCACAAGCAAGCGGTAGATCGGATCGAAGCGTGCGCTCATGTCGAGCGGCATCCGGCGCGGTGCGAAGGTGAGGAACAGAATGTCCTTCTTGCCGCCGACATCGTTGAAATCCGCGCGCGTTGCTGCGGTATAACCCTTCATGTCGGGCCAGTGGAGATAGAGATCGAGCTGGTCCGCCTCGCCGTCGCGCCGGGCGCTACCGAAGCGAATCGCGTTGGAGGGAACGGAAAGCACGTTGTTGCCGATGACGACCTCGCGTGGGGTTGTATCCTCGGTATAGCCGCCCCTGGAGAGGACACGGCTCAGCCAATGCCCGCCGGCCAGGATGATAAGCGACAACAACGCCACCGCGGCAAACCCATAGAAGACACGGAACATCAGGGCCTGATCGATGCCCTTGATTTCAAGGCCTTCCAGTGCTTCCGTCTGCTGCTGCATGGTCGACGAAGCGCGCTTTTCCCGATGAATCGCAGGGCCGATCGCCCAGGGCGAGCCTGTGGCCTTATAGTAAAGAACAGGTTAAGCGCGAAAGCGCCTCCGGTTGAAAGAAGGGACATTGCAGGAAAAATGCCGATCTATGCCTTGAACGACATTCGCCCGACTTTCGAGGACGAGACGAACCTGTGGATCGCAGCTGATGCCGTGGTTATAGGCGACGTCAGGCTTGGCGCGGATGTCGGCATCTGGTTCTGCGCCGTGCTGCGCGGAGACAACGAGCCGATCGTCATCGGCGAAAGAAGCAATGTGCAGGAGCACGCCGTCATGCACACCGATCCCGGATTTCCGCTGACGGTCGGCAAGGACTGCACGATCGGCCACAGGGCGATACTGCACGGCTGCACGATTGGCGACAATTCACTGGTCGGCATGGGCGCCATCGTTCTCAACGGTGCGCGGATCGGGAAGAATTGCCTGGTTGGCGCGGGAGCGCTGGTGACGGAGGGAAAGGAATTTCCCGACAATTCACTGGTCGTCGGCTCTCCCGCGCGTCTCGTGCGCTCGCTCGACGACGCCGCAATCCAAGGGTTGCATGGATCGGCCGAGCATTATGTCGCGAACGCGAGGCGGTTCGCCGGGGGGCTGAAACCGCTTTGAACCATCCCTTCAGCCGTCCAAAAAAGACGGAGCCGGCCCGGGACAAGGGCCGGCTCCTGAACCCGGTCGTTGGGGACGGGGAGGTGGGGACTCGACCGGGTTTTCCCTCCTCACGAAGCGATCTTATCTTTCGCTATCGTGATCCTTTCTCTTCCCGGCGCCCCATCGCCCGGGAATTGCCTTCCGCCAGGTTGGCGACCGCTACTTCAAGCTGCCGACGACGGTGATGTCGCGATCGTCCCTGATCGCCACCCACTGACCGGAATTGGTTTCCGACTGGCGCTTGAGATAGCGATAGTCGGTGTCCGTCCAGACCAGGATGCGCGGCTCCAGATTGTCGAGAATGTAATCGCCCATGCTCGTCCTGACCGTCAGCACGGCATGGCCCTCGCCATTGGGTTGCTTCACCACCGTCATCAGAAGGTCGCCCGCCGGAACGTTGTCCGCCATCAGTTCGCGACGTTTTTCGAGCGCGTAATCCTCGCAATCGCCATAGCCGTCGTCCGGATAGGACCAATATTCCTCGACGCCGTAGTTCTGCATGTCCGTCATGGGCTTGATCCGCTGATTGACGCTGTTGTTCACGCGGATCATTTCGGCCCACAACGGCCGGCTGAGCGTCACAGGCGCCTCTTTCGGCGTCATTTCCTTGCACTCGTTCGGCAGGCGTTGGCAGAATTCATAGTGGCCGATCGGCTGGCTCGTCCGGCCGCCGGTGGGCATGGAAAAATTCTCCGCATGCGCCGTTGCCGCAAGCAGGAGCGACGCGACGACCGGCGCCACGGCCTTGAGGACTTGTCCCTTGTCCATGTGGTGTCTCCCCGTTCGAGGGACACAATGGCAGAAGTGGATTTATTTGACGGAAAGCTGCGAAGTAGAGATTGAATAAAATTGGATATACGCAAGAAGTGAATTAGATATACAAAAGTATAAAATTGTTACTATTGAAGTGGTTGATTATTAACCATCCGCCGCTGATGATCGCCTGACGAAAGCCGGGCGAGAACGGTCATTCGAGAGCGCCCGAAGATGAACGCCGAAGGATCGCGCCGGGGCGCTGCTGCGGCTCGAGCAGGGCGGATGAAAAAGGTCATCTGGAGACAAGCGGCTCGCCTTGATCGGGGCGCGTGTCGCCACTGTGTATACGGCGTTTTGCCGCCGGCCGCTGTGCCGATGGGTCTGCCGCCCCTGTGGGCGATGATTACCTGATGTTCTTCTCGAATGCGGCTTCGAGCGTCTCGGGTTTCTGCACGGCGGCGAATTCGATGGCGATGCCGTCTTCGAAATGGCGCACGACCTCGCCCCGCATGGTCCCGAGGATCACCTGCACGCCGATCGCCGGCCTGACGTCGATCTCGATCGCGGCGCCGGACAGCGAAAGGTCGATGATACGGCACTGATATTGCCGGCCGTCGGCCATTTGCAGGACGCTGAGCGGATTGCGCGGCGCGACGCGTTCATGTCGCCGGTCCTCGGGCAGGTCGAGTTCATGCTTATTGGCAAGCCAGGTGAGCTGGGCGGCGAGCTTTTCCTTCTTGCGCTCGGAAGCGATGATGGTCATCGCAAAACCGCCTTCCATGCGCCGGGTGAGCACGCCTTCGATGCGGCCGATATGATCGATATAGGCGATGATCCTTTCGCCGGGCTCGCCGATCCTGTCGGCCTTGAGCGAGACGTCGCCCGGCGACATGTTGACCACTTCGCACGCATGCTCGGTCCGGTCTTCGAGCATGAACCGGCCATAGACCCTGACGCTGACGCGCTGGAAGTTCCGACGCTCCGCGTTCGACGGCATAACCTCGGTCGCCGCTGATGTCATGGATTCCTCTGGCCCACGCCCTGACTGAAAATGCACGTATATTCCCGAAAAATAGCGGGATGTCGGTTAACAAGCAGTAACAGCGCACCCCGTTTTCGGTCTTTTCATTTACGAAAGGAATACGCAGCTGTTCCGTTCTGGCACAGGCGAGAGAGGGGGCCGGATTCCGGCGAATTGAGCGATGACGCGGCTCGTCTCGGGCTACGAAGGACCCAACTTACCTCCGATTGCCCTATTCGCCGCGTCCGCCATCGAGGACCACAAGATGCCGGATGCGGCGGCCGTTGCGGGTGAGGGGTGCTTCCATGAGGACATCGGGGCTCGGTACGATCGATGGCACCGCGACGGCGGGCCTGTTCTTGAGGAAGAGCGGTTCCCGGTCGGGATCGACGATACGGATCGTATCGACGGCGCATTCGATCAGAGGGTCCGCGCCGAGCCAGAACGGCTTTTGGGCGGCGGTTGCGATGCCGAGCGTGCGCGCCGATTCATCGGCGCTGTCGAGCGGTAGAAGGAGAAGTTCGAACGTGTTTCGCCGGTCCTGCGCGCTTAGTCCATGGAAAGTGATGACGATCACGTTGCCGGGATGGAAAGCATTGTTTGCGAGCCTCGCCACCAGGCGCTGATCCTTGGAGGCCCATAGGGACGGAAAGGAGAATCCCTTCAATTCCCTTCCGAAAATGGCGCACAGCCGCGTCCCCGCGAGGCGGAAGATCGCTTCTCCACGCGAATCCTGTTCAAGGATGAAGGTATCCGCCAGCAGCGACTTGATGTCGGCGGGCTCGATTTCCGTCCGGCGCGGCGCGGCGCGTCCGCCGCGCAGCCTGTCCCAATATTGGAACAGATCGACCGATCCGCTGTGTTTCATGCTGTCCCGCTCCGCGATCCGTTTGCTCCTGTCCCATTGGTGAACAGAAGGTTAGTTTCGGCATTTCCTTCATGCCGTAACGGGCAGGATTCGTGCCAGCAGCAATCGGACTTGTTCACGGTTGGGATTTGTTAAGGTTAACAAAGGGTTTCGTTTGCATCGAAAATGCACGCGTGGGAAAAGATGGCACGTCCTGAAGGTATCCGTCAGACAAAGCCTTTTCTGGACTTCCGGTCAGGAATTCGGGGTAAAAACAGGGGACTCGACCAGCCGTCCAGGCCTAGCCTGGGCGGCTTCTTTTTGCGCTGCGGCCGGCGTTGCCCTATGTCTGCTCACGTCGAACCATGAAAGGCGCTAGAGTGGACGAAGCCGTGAGACGAGGCGACGACGGAACGCCCGAATATCCCGAATATCAGGAATTCTCCGAAAGGCGTCGCGAACCCATCTTCAATCTTCCCGGCGTGATCCTGCTCCTGATCGGCATTTGCACCGCGGTGCAGGCGTTCAGGCTTTATGTCCTCGATCCGCGGCAGGACATGGAGTTCATGCTCGACTACGCCTTTATCCCGCTTCGCTACACGGGGCCGTACGCCCTTGATTTCTATGCCTTCATAAGCCCCGTGACCTATGCTTTCCTGCATGGCGGCTGGACCCACCTTTTCGTCAACATGATCTGGCTGGCCGCTTTCGGCTCACCCTTGGCGAACAGGATGGGCGTGTGGCGATTCCTGCTTTTCTGGATATTCACGGCGCTTGTTGCCGCCCTTTTCCATTTCTTGGCGCATATGGGGGGCAATATGCCGGTCGTCGGGGCATCAGGCGCCATATCCGGGATGATGGGGGCGGCCTCGCGATTCGGCTTCCGGATGGGAAGGCTCGACGGAAGGCCCGCTTTCGCCGGGCCGATGCTGTCGATTGGCCAGGCTCTGATGTCGCGTACCGTCGTCGTCTTCCTGGCGGTCTGGTTCGTGGTCAATCTCGTAGCCGGAATGGGATGGATATCGCCGGGGATCGACAGCCCCATCGCCTGGCAGGCTCATATAGGCGGCTTTCTGGCGGGATTCTTCTGCGCTGCGTTTTTCGCCCCTCCGACCTATCCGCTTTTGCCGTCGGAGGAGGCGACCCCTGATGATCCGCTTGAAAGCCATCCCCTTGAAAAGGATGGACACTGAAGGCACGATGGAGGAACGCGCGCGGCTTGGGGACGTTTGAGGAGATGTCTGCAAGGAGGACGCAATGACCGTAAGATCGATCCTGGACGCGAAGGGGCGTGACGTGATCACGGTCCGCCCGCATGAGAGCCTCGCTGACGCCATCACGTTGCTAGACCGGCACCATATCGGCGCGGTGGTCGTTACCGATCCGGGCGGCGGAGTGGCCGGCATCCTCTCGGAGCGCGATGTGGTCCGGGCTCTTGCGGAGAGCGGGCCCGCGGCATTGGAACGGACGGTCTCCGAGACCATGACCTCCAGGGTGAGCGTTTGCAGCGAGGCGGAAACCGTGGAGCAAATCATGGAAACCATGACGCGCAGCCGGTTCCGTCACCTCCCGGTGGAAAGGGACGGCCGCTTGGTCGGGATCATTTCGATCGGCGACGTCGTCAAGCGGCGAATCGAGGATGCCGTTCGCGAAACCGAGGAGATGAAGACCTATATCGCTACGGCCTAGAGCATGCTCCGGAAAGTGGATGACGGTTTCCGAAAAGATCATGCTCCAAGATCTATATCCTCCCCGGGCCGGGTCTGCCTCCGCCTGAAAGTCGGCAGAAAGGAAGAGCATGCCCGATCAAGCGGTTTCCGTCGCCAAAGATATGCCCGGCGTCATCCGCGTGCTCACGTCCGCCGATCAACGGGCGTTCACCGACCATCTGCTGCGGCTGGACGCCACCAGCCGCCGCGACCGCTTCAACGGCGTGACCGATGACAATTTCGTCAGGACCTATGCGGCGCGTTGCTTCAGCGGCAAGACGGTCGTCTTCGGCTATCTGGAAGGCGGGACGATCCATGCCGCCGCCGAACTGCACCACCTCGATGGCGAGGCGAAGGGGGAGGGCGAAATCGCCTTCAGCGTTGAAAAGAATTTCCAGCACAAGGGCATCGGGAGCCTACTCTTCGCCCATCTGGTCGCACTTGCCCGTCATCTCGGCTATACGAGGCTCAGCGTCACTACCCATTCCGGCAATGAGGCAATGAAAGCGCTGGCGCGCAAATTCAAGGCCAAGCTCTCCTTCCAGCATTACGAGACGGTCGGCGTAATCGATATTTCAGAGGCTCGCCGGCAAAGAGAAGCCGGCGGCGTGGAACTTTTTGCCGTTCTCGCCGATCTCGCGCGTTCCGCCCGGCGGCGCTGGCATCCCGAAAGCGGTGAGGGTGGGGACACGTCGCGCTGAGCGGGCGTCAGCCCCTATATGATACCGAAACGAGCTGATTCCTTAACGAGCGGATATCGGATGCCGGATTCTGCCGAGGCGCCGCAGCGCTTCAGATTGGACGAGGAGGAGTGGAAGCGCACCGCACTCCGCCGCACAAGGACTGTTGCGACGGCGGCGCTCGCCTTCTGCTTCCTGCTTTTCCTTGTTGCGAAATGGCTTGAGCCGCACCATCCGTTTCTCGGCTTCGTCGCGGCCTTCGCGGAAGCCGCCACCGTCGGCGGTCTCGCCGACTGGTATGCGGTCACGGCGCTTTTTCGGCGACCGCTCGGCCTGCCGATACCGCACACCGCCATCATCCCGGAAAATAGATCCCGCATCGCCGATAATCTCGGCCGCTTCATCGAGACGAATTTCCTGGCGCCGGAAACCGTGCGGCGCAAACTGAGAGAGGTCGATTTCGCCGCGATGGTGGCGGACTGGCTTTCCGAACAGAAGCGGTCGGACGACCTTGCCCGCTTCATCGTCAGGCTCTCGCCCCAGATGCTTGCCGCCGTCGAGGAGACGGGCCTGCGCGATTTCATGAACCGCCGCCTTGTCGAGCGTCTGCGCGACATACCGGTCACGTCGCTGGCCGCCGGCCTGTTGACCAGCCTCGCGCAGGAGCGCCGGCACCAGAAGCTGCTCGACGGCATCATCGACGCGCTCTCGGCCATGCTGAACGACGAGGCGACGCTCGCTTCGCTGCGCGCCAAGATCAGGGAGGAACTGCCGACGCTGTTCAATTTCTTCCGCGGCGACGCCTATCTCCTGAAGCGCATCGTCGCTTCCGCCGCTTCCCTCTTCGAGGAGGTGAAGGCCGATGCCGACCATCCGCTGAGGCTCGAATTCGATCAATTCGTCGTCAAGCTGATCGATGATCTGCGCAATTCGCCCGAATATGCCGCGCGCGCGGAGGAATTGAAGCGGGAATTCCTCGAGAGGCCGGAATTGCAGGCGATCGGCGCCGGCATCTGGCAGAATTTTCGCGACTTCATCGAAGAGGACACGAACTCGCCCCAGTCCTCGATCCGCAAACAACTCGCCGCCATGCTTGCCGAAATCGGCAGGCGCCTTGCTGATGACGAGGATATTCGCGCCGACATGAATATCGGCTTCGTCGTCGCCTTTTCGTCCTTCATCGAGAACCAGAAGAGCGGCGTCTCGACCTTCATCGCCGACCAGGTCAAGGGCTGGGATTTGAAGGAGCTTGTCCGCATCATCGAGATCAATGTCGGCCGGGATCTGCAATATATCCGCTTCAACGGCATGATCATCGGCGGCATTGCCGGGCTCCTGCTCTATTGTATCGAGCGGTTCCTTGTTGGAGCGTGAGAGACAGAACGAGGGCTTCCGGTCCGCAAACGGCTCGGATACTCTCGTTTCGTCAGGAAGCGCGGGAGGAAATCGTGAACCGAGTTTGGCTGCGGTCCTATCCGCCGGGCGTTCCCGCCGAAATCGATCCCGCGCAATATCCGTCCGTTGTCGCGCTGCTGGAGGAAAGCTTCTCCCGCTATGCCGGGGACAAGGCCTATATCCTGATGGACAAGGCGCTGACATACCGGCAGATCGACCTGATGTCGGAGGCGTTTGGCGCCTATCTCCAGAGCCTCGGCCTGGAGCGCGGCGATCGCGTCGCCATCATGATGCCGAACGTGCTGCAATATCCGGTCGCGCTCGCAGGCATCCTCCGCGCCGGCTTCGTCGTCGTCAATGTCAACCCGCTCTATACGCCGCGCGAACTGGCGCACCAGCTGAACGATTCCGGCGCCAAGGCGATCGTCATCCTGGAGAATTTCGCCCACACGCTCGAACAAATCTTGCGTGAGACGCCCGTTCGCCATATCGTCGTGACCAGCGTCGGCGACCTTCTCGGCTTCCCGAAAGGGGCCGTGGTCGATTTCGTGCTCAGGCGCGTCAAGAAGGCGGTGCCGAAATGGTCGCTGCCCAACGCCGCGCCATTCCGCCGCGCGCTTGAGGAGGGCCGGAAGCGGAAACTGGTCAAGTCGGACATCAAGCCCGACGACATCGCCGTCCTGCAATATACAGGCGGAACGACCGGCATATCGAAGGGCGCGATCCTGCTTCACCGCACGATCATCGCCAACCTTCTCTCCTCGGAAGCATGGATGAAGCCCGGCATCGAGCGGCGGCCCATCGAGGGGCAACTGACCTTCATCTGCGCGCTGCCGCTCTACCATGTCTATGCGCTGATCAGCTGCGCGCTGCTGGCCATGCGCACCGGCGGCGTCAACGTGCTGATCCCCAACCCGCGCGACATCAAGGGGCTGATCAAGGAGCTCGGAAAATACAGGTTCCATGCCTTTCCCGGCGTCAACACGCTCTTTAACGCGCTCGCCAACAATCCCGATTTTGCAAAACTCGATTTCTCGCAACTCAGGATTTGCGTCGGCGGCGGCATGGCGGTGCAGGAGGCGGTGGCGAAGAAATGGCTCGCCGTGACCGGCTGCCC
>JBQCEL010000032.1:0-13567 GCA_051960255.1 Rhizobiaceae bacterium | reverse complement strand
TATGAAGACCGGCAATTACGGCCGCGTCGTCAATATCGCCTCGATCGCCGGCAAGGAGGGCAATCCCAACGCCGCGGCCTACAGCGCCTCCAAGGCGGGCGTGATCGCGCTGACCAAGTCGCTCGGCAAGGAAACGGCCGGCTTCGACATCGCGGTCAATGCGGTGACGCCGGCCGCCGCGCGCACGCGCATCTTCGACCAGATGACAGAGGAGCACATTAATTACATGCTCGCCAAAATCCCCCGCAACCGCTTTGTCGGCGTCGAGGAGATCGCGGCGATGATTGCCTGGCTGGTGTCTAAGGAGAATTCCTTCACCACTGGCGCCGTGTTCGATCTGTCCGGCGGCCGCGCCACCTACTGATCGGGCGGAAATGTCGGCGGCTTCAGGCCTCGCCTTTCTTTGCGGCGGGCTTGAACAGATTAGCCAGGAGCAGTCCCGCCACGATCAAGGCCGCGCCGAACAGATCATAGGAATGCAGGGCTTCGCCAAGGAAAATATAGGCCAGGATGGCGACGAAGAGAGTCTGGAGATAGAGCAGCATGCCGGCGCGGCTCGCCCCCAGCATATCGACGCTTCGATTGTAGAGGAGATACATGAGCGCGCCACCCGGGATCGCGACATAACCGATGGCGAGATAGCCGCTCGTCGTCATCGCGGAGCGTACGTCGTTGGCGATCTCCCACAGATAGAAAGGCAGCGCGGCAAGCGCGCCAAAGCCAAGCAGCAGCGCCAACAAGGGCAGGCGATCGAGGTCGAATTTCATCCGGCGCAGCAGCACGGTGTAAAGACCCCAGCACAAAGCCGCGCCGGCGACCCAAAGCTCACCCGGATTGAACCGGAGCTTGAGCAGGGCGTCGATATCTCCATGCGCAATGATCGCCGCCACGCCGGCAAGCGAGGAAAGCGCTCCGATAACCTGCCAGATGCCCAGCGCCTCTCCGAGCACGAGTGCGGCAAGGACCATAGTCAGGACCGGCGCCAGCGCCATGATGATGCCGGCGGTCGTGGCGTCGCAATATTGCAGGCCGGCATAGATCATCCCCTGACAGAATGTGAGGCCGAGGCAGCCGACGAGGAGAAGCTCCGGAAATCGGGACCTTACGAGCCTTGCCATCGCGCCGAAATGCGTGCCGGCGAGGGGCAGGAGGATGGCGCAGGCGATCGACAGGCGCCAGAAGCAGAGTGTCCATGGTGGCACGTCCGCCGTCGCCCATTTGGCGGCGATATAGACGCCGGCGGAAAGGAGCCAGCACAGAATGGCTCCGCCATATGCGATTTGTGGCCGGTATTCCGCCTCTTTGCGGCCGTCGGCGCGGTCCGGAATTGCCAAAATGTGCAGCGCCATGGTCAATTCCCTGCTGTAGGCCATTATCCTCCCATGATCCGGTGGACGTCAATCAGCCGAACGAGGCGGGGGGAGGCTGTCGGGAGCGCTGACCAGATGAAGCGCTGCGCCACTTTTGAGGGGGGTGCCTTTGCCGTCGGGTGCGCTGGGTTCCGGCGTGCTGGATAGTCCCTCGCTCTTCAGGCTCAATCGATCCTCCCTGAGAGTGGAACCGCTCCTGCCCGCCTCGGTTATGCGACCAAAGGAGTTGTTGGCCATGCCCGAGCCGCGTCCGCCCGAACCACCTTCCAACCCGCCCCCTCCGGCGCCGACCTGGAAGCCCGACGTCAAGGAACCAGATCCCGATTTTCTGCCCGACGAAGAGCCTAATCCGAACCCGGACGAGAATCGCGAACCGCCCAAGCAGGCGGGCACGCAACCGAAGCCGGCGCCGAACCCGATACCGCCGCGGCCGGAACCGTTCCCCGGACCAGATCCAGACCCACAGCCGCCTCCGCGTCGTGTGTGAGGTTCATCATAGGCCTTCGCCGATGCGCTCCATGAAGGCCATCGCGCCATGCGGCGCGCGCACCTTTCCCGAAGTGATGAAATAAACGAAGACGTCTCGCGGCTCGACCGGAGCCTTGTGGTCCGGATCGGCAAGAGGCAGATCGTCGGGCGTCTTGCCTTCCGCCCAAAGCTTCGCGCGCGCCGCCCACTCCTCAAGGCCCGCCGGCGCATAGCAGGTCGGGATGTCGTCCGCGCCGGTCTGAAGGCGGGCATAGACGAATTCGCCGGTCACGTCGGCGATGGCGGGATATTTCTCGTGGTCGGCATAGACCACCGCCACATTGTGCTCCCTCAGGAGCGAAATGAATTCCGGCACGACGAAACTGTCATTTCGGACCTCCACGGCATGCCTGAGCTTCACACCGTCTTGCTTTTCCGGAAGGAGCTTCAGGAATGCGCCGAAATCTTTTGCGTCGAACTTCTTGGTCGGGGCGAATTGCCAGAGGATCGGGCCAAGCTTGTCGCCGAGTTCGGAAACGCCGGACGCAAGAAAACGCTCGACGGATTCCCCGGCCTCGGCCAGCACCCTTCGGTTGGTGGCGAAGCGGATGGCTTTCAGCGAAAAAACAAAACCTTCCGGCGTGTCTTTCGCCCATTTGGCGAAAGTCGGCGGCTTGAAAGTCGAATAATATGTACCGTTGATCTCGATCGTCGGCACCTGCCGCGAGGCATAATGGAGCTGTTTCGCCTTCGCCAGCTTTTCAGGATAGAAGGACGTGTCCCAAGGCTCGAATGTCCAGCCGCCCATACCCGCGCGGATCGTGCCGGAATTCGTCATCGCTCGTAACTCCCAGGTTCGGCTTCCTTGTTGTCTTTATGGCGTGGGAACCGCCCGGAGGTCCAGAAGGCGGGAGACGTCGCTGCCGATCTCCTGACAATTGTGCGGACGCGCAGCGCGCTTCAGCGCCACCTGATTTTGGGATTGGCGGGAAGAGGCCGGACAGCGCGAGGCTCGAAATGGTAGTGCCCTGACGGATCGGGCCGGTGCGCCGGCCGGCCATAACCGTAGGGGCCGCGAAAGTCGCCACTCGCATCCACCGCATCCGAATCAGCGGTCATGGGCAGGTCTTCGGCATCCGGTTCTGTCTGGTTGCGGTCAGCTTCGCTCTGGTTCATCACGGGTCTCCGTGCTGCACGCCCCCGTAAGAAGAATCGTTGCCCGGAAGTTCCCGCAGGTCCAATCCGTTCCCGGAACATGGTTTCCGGAAAGTTAGGTTCTCGAAACAGAAGCGGGATCGCAGAGGCGAAGCTCTCACGCGAAAGCCGCGGATTCGCCCCTCGTCGCCTCCTCGAGCATCTTTTCATATTTGCCGCGCGGCACGTCGACAGCGCCAAAGCGCTTCAGATGCTCGGTGGTGAATTGCGTATCGAGCAGGATGAAACCGCGCTGGTTCAAGCGCTCCACCAGCGCGGCGAGGCAGACTTTCGAGGCGTCGCGTTCGCGGGAGAACATGCTTTCGCCGAAGAAGGCGCGGCCGAGCGTCACGCCGTAGAGGCCCCCGACGAGCCTTTGCTCGCGCCAGGCCTCGACCGTGTGGCAATAACCGCGCTCGAAAAGCCGCTCGTAAGCTTCCCGGATCGGCCGATTGATCCATGTACTTTCGCGACCGGGCCTGCTTTCCGCGCAGCCAGCGATGACGCCGGCGAAATCATGATCGAAGCGGACATCGAAACGGTTCTGGCGGATAATCTTCTTCAGGCTTTTGGGAAGATGAAAGCCATCGAGCGGAATAAGGCCGCGGGTCTCCGGCCGCACCCAGAACACCTCGGGATCGTCGGCGCTCTCCGCCATCGGAAAGACACCGCTCGCATAAGCCTTGAGAAGCAGGTCGGACGGAATTCTGTATCCGGGGGCGAAGGGACGCGACATGGCCAGCCGCTGCTTAGCTAATCCTTTTTCTCGTTTTCGCCGGCCAGGTATTTTTCCAGCCAGTGAATGTCATAATCGCCATTGGCGATGTCGGGATTGCCGATCAGATCCTGGAAGAGGGGCAGCGTGGTCTTGATCCCGTCGACGACGAATTCGTCAAGCGCCCGCCGCAACCGCATCATCGCCTCGACCCTGTTGCGTCCGTGGACGATCAGTTTCCCGATCAGGCTGTCATAATAGGGCGGAATCCGGTAGCCGGAATAGACGCCCGAATCGACGCGCACGCCGAGGCCGCCCGGCGTATGGAAATGAGTAATCGTGCCGGGTGACGGCGTGAAGGTCCTGGGGTCCTCCGCATTGATGCGGCATTCGATGGCATGGCCGTTGAAATGGATGTCCTTCTGCCGCACTGAAAGTCCGCCGCCGGAGGCTACCCTGATCTGCTCATGCACGAGATCGATCCCGGTCACAGCCTCGGTGACGGGATGCTCCACCTGCAGACGGGTGTTCATCTCGATGAAATAGAAGCCGCCATCCTCATAGAGGAACTCCACGGTTCCGGCGCCCGAATAGCCAAGATCGCCAATCGCATTCGCCACCGTCATGCCGATCCGGTCGCGTTCCTCGGCATTGAGGGCAGGGGAGTTCGCCTCCTCCCAGACCTTCTGATGGCGGCGCTGCAAGGAGCAGTCGCGCTCGCCGAGATGGACAGCCCGTCCCATGCCGTCGCCGACGACCTGAACCTCGATGTGACGCGGCTTTTCCAGATATTTCTCGATATAGACGGCGTCGTCGCCGAAGGCCGCGCCCGCTTCCGAGCGGGCGGTTGCGAGCGCGACTGCAAGATCCTCCTCGTTGCGCGCTACCTTCATGCCGCGCCCGCCGCCGCCGGCCGACGCCTTGATTATCACGGGATAGCCGATCTCAGCGGCGATCCGCTTGGCTTCCTTCTCGTCCGAGACGGCTCCTTCGGAGCCCGGGACCACCGGAATGCCAAGACGCTTGGCGGTCTTCTTCGCCTCGATCTTGTCGCCCATGATGCGGATATGCTCCGCCGAAGGGCCGATGAAGGTGATGCCGTGGGCATCCAGGATATCGGCGAATTTCGCGTTCTCGGAGAGGAAGCCATAGCCGGGATGGATCGCATCCGCCCCGGTGATCTCGCAGGCGGCGACGATCTGGTGGATGTTGAGATAGCTTTCTCGCGAGGGCGGCGGCCCGATGCAGACGCTTTCGTCCGCAAGACGGACATGCATGGCGTCAGCGTCGGCCGTGGAGTGGACGGCCACCGTCTGGATGCCGAGTTCCTTGCAGGCGCGCAGTATCCTGAGCGCGATTTCCCCGCGATTGGCGATCAGGATCTTCTGGAACATCTGAAGGTCCGTCCTGCCGTCACTCTACAACCACGAGGGGTTCGCCATACTCGACCGGCTGGCCGTCCTCAAACAGGATGGCGCTCACCGTGCCGGCGCGCGGCGAGGGGATCTGGTTCATCGTCTTCATTGCTTCAATGATGAGCAATGTCTGGCCTTCCTTCACCTTCTGGCCAACCTCGATGAACGGCGCCGAACCGGGCGCCGGCGCGGAATAGGCGGTACCCACCATGGGGGAAGGCACGGCGTTGCGGGCAGCTTCGGCGCCGGCCGGCGCACTGGCGGCAACGGCAACCTGCTGCGGTACGGGAGGCGCAATGACGGGGGTGGGAGCAGGGGCGGCATAGGCCTGCATGACCGGCGACTGACGCGACACGCGCAGCTTCATCTCGCCAAATTCGACCTCGATCTCCGTCAGATTCGTATCGTTCAATATACCGGCAAGATCGCGGATGAGTTGCTGATCGATATCGTTTTTCTTATTGGCCGACATTACTGACCCTCGTCGATGATTTCATAGAGATGCCGCGATCGCCCGCAGGCCGAACACATAGCCCAGCGGGCCGAAGCCGCAGATAACGCCCTTCACCGCGGGCGAGACCATGGAAATATGGCGAAACGCCTCGCGCGCATGAATATTGGAAAGATGCACCTCCGCCACGGGCAGCGGCGCGACGGCGCGTATAGCGTCATGCAGGGCGATCGACGTGTGGCTGTATGCGCCGGGATTGATGACGATCCCCAAAGCCTGCCCGCCGGCATCCTGGATCCAGGTGACGAGTTCGCCTTCATGATTGGTCTGGCGAAAATCGATCTCCAATCCGAGTTCCTTGGCGGCTTCGCGGCAATCCGTCTCAATTGCCGCGAGCGTCTTTCCTCCATAAATGCCCGGCTCGCGCTTTCCGAGCATGTTCAGGTTCGGGCCGTTGAGGATGAATACAGGTTTTGCCATCAGGTTTTCTGAATTAGGTGAGCCATCTCTATAGCGGGCTTAAGCGCGTGCGCAAGCAGCGCAAGCCCATTCTTTTCCCATCCACAGTTCTACCCGAGATTCGGCCTGATTTCGGCCTGTTCAACAACTGCCGGCCCCGCAGGCGCGCGCTTGAGCCAGTTTTTCGTCGAGCACCTTTTGACCGAGCGCGCCGGATATCACCTGATTATCGACGATATAGGTCGGCGTTCCATTCACGGCGAGTTTATCCGCCAGTTCGAAAGTCTTGGTGAAATCCTGAACGATCGAGGGATCTTTCATCGCCTGACGCAATGCTTTCTCATTGGCCCCGAGCGATACGGCTATTTTGATCGCGCTTGCCTCATCGGCGCGGCCTTCGCTCCCAAGAAGCTTCTGGTGAAATTCGCCGTATTTCTGCGGCATCAGCTTCTTGAAGGCCATGGAAACGATGCTTGCCCTTTGTGAGTCCGCGCCGAGCACCGGGAATTCCTTCAGTACGAAGCGCACATCCTTCTCGTTTGCGATGATGTTCTGCATGTCCTTCAGGGCGCCGCGGCAGAAATGGCAATTATAATCGAAGAATTCGACGATCGTGACCTTGCCGCTGGGATTGCCGAGAACGCCGTCCCATTTGGCGTGATAAATTTCCTGCGCGGAATCCTTGATGGCCGCGGCCTGCGCGGCTTGCTGCTGTTCGTTCTGCTTCTTCTCCAGCGCGGCCTGCGCTTCGAGCAGAACTTCAGGATGATTGATCAGATAATCATGGATGATCGCTTCGACCTGCGCCTTGTCGAGCGCCGGCATGCTCTGCTCGGCAGCAGCGGCAGGCGACACGAATTGCGGAAGCGCGAGGGAAAATGCCGCCTCTTGTCTGCCATTTGCGCCCGCGGCGAGCATCGCCACAGCCAGCCCGGTTCCGGCGATGCCGAACAGAATCGTCTTTTTCACCTTGTCCATTCCTTCTATACGGTCGCGGCCGCCCGATAGTTTCTTCCATTGGCAGCAAGACGGATGGTTCCGTTGCGGGTCGGGCCGGGCAAATCGGGAAGCCAATCTAGCTTGCTCCTTCTATCATGGCCATATCGGCTTTCGGAACTTGCTTTGTCTTGCTAGACGGCTGCTCAGTTCACAATTTCCTGAAATGGAAAACGCGCGGCGAAACCGCTTGATGCAGTGTCGCGCTTCCTGACCGAACCATGGGACGGATTATGAGATATACGCCATCGAAGCGCAGTGCGATCGAGCCTTTCCATGCCATGGACGTGCTTGCGGAAGCCAATCGGCTGAAGGCCACCGGCGCCAGCGTGATTTCGATGGCGGTCGGGCAGCCCTCCGATCCTGCCCCGCAAGCCGTTCTGGAGGCGGCGCGAAAAGCCCTGGATAACGGCCGCGTCGGCTATACCGACGCACTAGGGATAAAGGCGCTTCGCGAGGAAATCGCCAGGCATTATGCGGATCACTACGGAACGGAAGTCTCTCCCGGCAGGATCGTCGTGACGACGGGATCGTCTGCGGCCTTCAACCTCGCCTTCCTCGCCATGTTCGATGTCGGCGATCGCGTGGCGATCACTGCACCGGGCTATCCCGCCTATCGCAATATTTTGGGAGCGCTCGGCCTCGAAGTGGTCGAAATTCCTCTGGGAGAAGAAGGCTATCTGACAGCCGGGGAACTTCTGGCGGCGCAGAAGGCGAAAGATCTGGCCGGCGTCCTCTTCGCCAGCCCGGCCAACCCCACCGGCGCGATCATCCCCGAAACCGAACTCCTCCGCATCCTCGAGACCTGCGCCGAATACGGTATCGCGCCGATTTCTGACGAGATCTATCATCGGCTGAACTATTCCGGACCCGATATCACGGCGCTGTCGCGTGCGCCGGACACGATCGTGATCAATTCCTTCTCTAAATATTATTGCATGACCGGCTGGCGCATCGGCTGGATGGTGTTGCCCGAAAGCCTGGTTCGCCCGGTCGAGCGCATTCAGCAGAGCCTTTATATCTCCGCGCCGGAACTCTCGCAGATCGCCGCCGTCGCCGCATTTGGCGCGAGCGCGGAACTCGAGCGCGTCAAGGGGCGCTATCGCGCAAGCCGCGACATGCTGATGAAAAAACTGCCGGAGATCGGCTTCAGGATCGCGGCGCCCATGGATGGAGCGTTCTATGCCTATTGCGACGTTTCCGCCCACGCCAATGACAGCATGGATTTTGCCCGCCGAATGCTGGCGGAGGCACATGTAGCCGCGGCGCCCGGCTTCGATTTCGATACGGTCGAGGGCCATCGCACCATGCGCCTTTCCTACGCCGGCGCCGTCGACGACATGGTGGAAGCGGTGAAGCGAATCGGAAACTGGCTGCGCTGAAGCGCTGACTTCAACTCGCGAAGGCGGCCCGCAAGATAACGAATGACGCGAGCGCGCCCTTGACCTGCACGACTGCGGCGGCGACCCGATGCGCCTTTGCCGCTGCCTCGAAGGGCGCTGCGCCGAGAAGCCGCGCGGCGAGGTAGGCGCCGTTGAAGGAATCGCCGGCGCCTGTCGTATCGACCGGCGTAACGTTGATCGCGGGGATCGCATTCGTTTCCAGCTTCCAGGCGGCCCAGGCCGGCTCGGACCCGTTCTTGACGACGATTTCCTCGACGCCATGGCCGGCGAGCCTTTTCGCCGCCTCGCTCGGCGAGACATCGCCGAAAAGCATCTGTTCGTCCGGATAGGTCGGCAAGGCAATGTCGGTCAGATCGAGCGCTTCCTTGATCGCCGCCCGCGCGATTTCTGCCGATGCCCACAGACGCGGGCGATAGTTGGGATCGAAAGCGATCAGTGCGTCGCCCTTTCGGGCCCGACGCAACGCCTCGAAAAGGACCGATCGCGCTGCGGGCTCGAGGATGGCGAGGGTGATGCCGGAAAAATAGACGAGCGAGCGGCCGCTGAGGCTTCTTTCCAGCCTTTGCGGATCGATTGCCAGAAGGCGCGCTGCGGCATCGTTGCGCCAATAGGTGAAGGAGCGTTCAGCGTCCTGAAGCGTGATGGCGTAGAGGCCGGGCCGCGCGCCGACGATCATCGGGCTTTCGGCAATGCCGATACCATGGCCTCCCATGAAGGCACGCTGTTCCTCGGAAAACGGATCGTCGCCGAAAGCCGAGACATAGTCGGTCACAGCGTCTTCCGGCAGCAGGGCGCGCATGGCCCAAAGCGTGTTAAATGTATCGCCTGCGAAACCCATCTCCCAATTCCTGCCGCGGCCGGAAAGCTCCAGCATGCATTCCCCGACCGACGCGACGCTCACGCTCATCTGATGCTGCCCCATTCTGATTTTCAGGCTTCTCTACACGGTGCGGGTAAAGAGGCCAATGGCGACTGAGAGGCAATGAGATTGACGAGGACCCCCACCCCTAGCCCCTCCCCACAAGGGGGAGGGGAATCCTGGCGCAGCGCTATCAGCGTCAAAACCTCGGTGATTTTTCGCCGAAAATCGTGCCGGCGTCTCCCTCCCCCCTTGTGGGAGGGATTAAGGGTGGGGGTCCTAACGAAAGAGACTATCTATCCTTCACCGTCTCCATTGCCACGAAGGTCGAGGTCTGGGCGACGTGCGGCAGGGCCGATATCCTCTCGCCAAGCACGCGCCGGTAGGAAGCGATGTCCTTCGTCCTCACCTTCAGGAGATAGTCGAAGCTCGACGCGATCATGTGGCATTGCTCGACTTCCGGCACACCGCGAACGGCCTTGTTGAAGGCGTCGAGCGCTGCCGATCGTGTGTCCGAGAGTTTGACCTGAACGAAAGCGATATGGCCTTCGCCCAGGCGATCGTGGTCAATAAGAGCCATATAGCCGCGAATATAGCCGTCGCGCTCCAGCCGGCGGACGCGAGCCTGCACCGGCGTCTTCGACAAGCCGACCTTGCCGGCAAGATCGGCCATCGACAGCCGGCCGTCACGCGACAGCGCCGCGAGGATGTTCCTGTCGATGCGGTCCAATTGATCTATGGCCACCCAAAACCCATATAGAAAAGAGCCGTGTGGAGCTCAAAGATAATCGATTTGATCTGAAAAGGCGATCTTTTTGGGCGCATTCGTTGAGCGACCTAGTGCTATTTTGAGGAAACGCTCTTTTCTTGCGGAAAATCCCATGCGGTACACAGCCTCAGTTGCACCTCTCGACCATCTAGAAAGGGCCCGCGCCGATATCCGCGCGCATATTCTGGCCGATGAGACAAAGGCGCTCTCGCGCCTGGTAAAGACGGCCGATCTGCCGCCGGAGGAGCGCGCGGCGATCTCCGCCCGCGCTGTCCGGCTGGTGGAAGCGGTGCGGAAATCGAGCGATCCGCGCCTGATGGAGGCGTTCCTGTCGGAATACGGCCTCTCGACTTCGGAAGGCGTGGCGTTGATGTGTCTGGCGGAAGCGCTTTTGCGCGTTCCGGACGCTGAGACAATGGACGATCTCATCCGCGACAAGATCGCGCCGCATGACTGGTCGGCGCATTCCGGCGAATCGGCATCCATCTTTGTTAACGCCTCGACCTGGGCGCTGATGCTGACCGGCCGTGTGCTGGAGGAGGGCGAGGGCGGTATCGAGGAGACGCTGCGCGGCATGGTGCGGCGCTTGGGCGAACCGGTCATCCGCCGCGCGGTGTCGGCCGCCATGCGCGAGATGGGCGAGCAATTCGTGCTCGGCCGCACCATCGCCGAGGCGCTGAAGCGCGGCCGCCCCATGTTGGCGAAGGGCTATTTCTATTCCTACGATATGCTGGGCGAGGCGGCGCGGACCGAAGCCGATGCGCTGCGTTATCACAAGGCCTATGCCGACGCGATTGCCGCGTTGAAACGATCTTCCAATAGTGACGACATCCGCCGCAACCCCGGCATTTCGGTAAAGCTTTCCGCCATCCACCCGCGCTATGAAGAGACGCAGAAGGCGAGCATGCTGCCGGTGATGGCGGAGCGGCTCCTGTCGCTTTGCGAGGCGGCGCGGGATGCGCGCATGGGCCTGAACATCGATGCGGAAGAGGCCGACAGGCTCGATCTCTCGCTCGATGTGATCAGCCAGGTTCTCGCCAGCCCGTCGCTCGCCGGTTGGGACGGCTTTGGCGTGGTGGTGCAGGCCTATGGCCGCCGCGCGCCCTTTGTTATCGACTGGCTGCATGCCTTGGCGGAAAAGCTCGATCGCAGGATCATGGTGCGCCTCGTCAAGGGCGCCTATTGGGACACCGAGATCAAGCGTGCGCAGGTGCTCGGCCTCACCGGCTATCCGGTTTTCACGCGCAAGGTGAACACGGACATCTCCTATATTGCCTGCGCCCGCAAGCTTCTGTCGATGACGGACAGGATCTATCCGCAATTCGCCACCCACAACGCCCATACGGTCGCGGCGATCCTGTCGATGGCTGGCGAGGGGCGCGACCATTTCGAGTTCCAGCGCCTCCACGGCATGGGCGAGGCGCTGCATGAGACGGTACGCAAGACAGAAGGCACGCGCTGCCGCATCTATGCGCCGGTCGGCGCGCATGCCGATCTCCTTGCCTATCTCGTGCGTCGCCTCCTGGAAAACGGCGCCAATTCGTCCTTCGTCCACCAGATCGTCGATGAGGATGTGAACGCCGAGACGATCGCCCGCGATCCCTTCGAGGCCGTCGAGACACAAGGCCCGGCTGAAAACCCGGCCATCCCGTTTCCCGCCGCCATTTTCGGCAACGGGCGGAAGAATTCACAAGGCTTCGATGTTACCGATCCCGTCGAACTGGCCGAATTGGATAAAGCGAGAGCGCCATACGCCGCTCCCCACCGGTGGTATGCCGCGCCGATGACGCGGGCGAGTGGCGAGGGCGCCGTCGCGACAATCCGCAATCCGGCAAAACCCGACGAAATCGTCGGCGAAGTAGTCCAATCGAATGCGGCCCAGGCTGGTGAGGCCGTGGGAGTCGCGCTTGCCGCGCAGCCGGCTTGGGCGGCGGCGCCTGTTGCCCAGCGCGCCGCCTGCCTCCTTCGCGCCGCCAATCTTTACGAAGAGAACGCAGCCGAATTCTTCGCCCTTGCGACGCGCGAGGCTGGAAAGACGCTTCTCGACGGCGTCGGCGAACTGCGCGAGGCCGTTGACTTCCTGCGCTACTATGCCGGCGAAGCGGCGAAGGCCGAGACAGGAACCGAGGCGCGCGGCGTCATCGTCTGCATTTCGCCCTGGAATTTTCCGCTCTCGATCTTCACCGGCCAGGTCGCGGCGGCGCTCGTCACCGGCAATGCCGTCATCGCCAAGCCGGCGGAGCAGACGCCGCTGATCGCCCACCGCGCGGTCGAGCTTCTGCGGCAGGCGGGCATTCCGGAAGACGTGCTGCAACTCCTGCCGGGAGACGGGCCGACGGTCGGCGCGCCGCTGGTCGCCGATCCGCGTGTCGCCGGCGTCTGCTTTACCGGCTCCACCGATGTCGCCAAGGGCATCGAGCGCCAGCTTGCCGAAACGGCTTCGCCCGACGCGATGCTGATCGCGGAAACAGGCGGCCTCAACGCCATGATCGTCGATTCGACCGCACTGCCGGAACAGGTCGTGCGCGACGTGCTCGCCTCGGCGTTCCAGAGCGCCGGCCAGCGCTGCTCCGCGCTGCGCATCCTCTATGTCCAGGAGGATGTGGAGAAGAAGGTATTGGCGATGCTGAAGGGCGGCATGGAGGCCCTTTCGGTCGGCGATCCGTGGCGAATCGAGACGGACGTCGGTCCCGTTATTGACGAGGATGCGCTCGCCTCGATCGGAGGCTATTGCGACAAGATGGACGGGGAGGGCCGTCTTATTGCCCGGCTTGATGCGCCGGCCCAGGGCCGTTTCGTCGCGCCCGCCATTTTCCGCGTCGGCGGCATTGGCGACATGGAGCGCGAGGTTTTCGGCCCGGTCCTCCATGTCGCGACTTTCGATGCCGAAAAGATCGACCGGGTCATTTCCGACATCAATCGCAAAGGCTACGGCCTGACCTTCGGGCTCCATACGAGGATCGACGACCGCGCCCAGCACATCGTTGATACCGTCCACGCCGGCAATATCTACGTGAATCGCAATCAGATCGGCGCCGTCGTCGGCTCGCAACCCTTCGGCGGCGAGGGGCTTTCAGGGACAGGCCCCAAGGCCGGCGGCCCGAACTATCTCAGGCGATTTCGCAGGGAGCCGGCTCCTCGGTTGACCCCCACCCCTGACCTCTCCCCACTAGGGGGAGGGGAACTCGGTAGTAGCGCCTCGTCCTCCCGGGTCGTTGTCAATTTGACGGAAGCGGGAGTCAAGGCGTCTCCCTCCCCCTTGTGGGGAGGGATCAAGGGTGGAGGTACAGGGCCGAATACGCCACTCATCGGCGGAAAAGCACTTGCCGACCCCTTCCCGATGGACAAAGACGGCGCATGGGCCTCCCGAAACGATCGCATCCCGGTTTTGCGCAAGCTTCTGCGCGGCAGGGCGGCAGCCGCCATGGCCGCCGTCGGGGCGTTCGATTACGGCCCGGTCGATCTGCC
>JBQCEL010000031.1:0-5557 GCA_051960255.1 Rhizobiaceae bacterium | reverse complement strand
ACGGCGAAAGCGGTCGCAGTTCCGGTCCATCGGGGATTGGCCATGGCAAGCCCGGCCACGATGAGGACAGGGGCGACGACAATGACGAACCAGAAAAAGCCCGGCAATAGAGGCAGCAGAAGTTGGCCCGCCACAAAGGCGAAGGGCACGGCAAGCAAGGTGCCTTTGAAGAAGCCGAATGAGGTTTGGATAGGCGAGGGGCGGGAGGCGAACAGGATGGAGACCACGGCGACCATGACGGTGACGCCGGCCGCGTCGGCCCATTGCGTCTCCAGCCAGAACAGCGCGACCAGCGTGGTGGCGACGGCCGCGCGCACACCGTTCCGCGCGGCGCCCCGCATGTCGCGGTCAACCAGAAGGGCGGGCTGGGAGCGTTCTCTCCGGCGCGCCGTGTCGCCGGGAGAGCGCAGCGCCTCCAGCCCGCGCAGCACGCCCGCGAACATATCGGCGAATTCGACCGCCATCGACAGCCTAGCGGCCGTGCCGATGCGGTCGGGATCGTCCTTGTCGAGGCCTGCCGGCGCCTGCCGGGCCTCCGCCGCAATCGCCTCGCAGCGGCTGATCCAGGGGACGAGGTCGTCGAAAGCGGCCGGCCCGGCGGCGCGCAGGTCGGCGACGAGACCGCGCAAAGCAATGCGCGCCGGCGTCGGCGGCACGCCGGGCGGAGGGGGGTGATTGCGCAGCATCCGCGCCGCCGATAGCGCCGACAGGAGATAGCCGATCGTGCGCCTGACCGAATGGCCGCGGGCGGCAAGGCTCGGGCTTTCGAGCCTAACATAGGCGCGCATTTCCCCAAGCGCCTCGATCCCCTCGATGAGCTTGCGGCTGAGCGGGACGAGGGTAGCGCGCTCGGCGCCGGTGAAGGCGCCCTCGGCATAAAGGGAAAGATCGCGGATGATGTCCTTCAGCCGCGCCGTCATCTCGTCCCGCGCAAAGCGAGGCAGGACGAAGCGGCTGGCGAGACCGGCGCAGGCGATGCCCAGCATAATCTCGATCGCGCGAGCCCTGGCAATCTCGACGACGAGATCCCCATGGCCGAATGTCGGAAGCCCGACGATCACGGCGGTGTAGCCGGAGAGTGCGGCGCCATAGGCCTCCGGATTGCGCAACATCGTGGCGCCAAAGCAACTCGCCCATACCCATGCCGCCAAAAGCGTGAGGAACAAGACCGGATCGCCATTGCTGACGAGGTCGATCCCCACCGCGGCCAAAGCGCCGATAATAGTACCGAGCAGACGATAAAGGCCCTTGGCGAACACCATGCCGGCGACAGGGAGCGCAACGACGAAGACAGTCAGCATCGCCCATTGCGGGTTTTCGAGATTCAGCGCGTAAGCAATGGAAAGCGCGACCACGCTGGCGGCCGTGGCGCGAATCGCGAAGATCCAGTCGTTCCGCTTGGGTCGGTAGGAAAGGAAAGCCGAACCGAAACGCTCGATCCAGTTCGGAATGATGATCGCCGGTGCTTTCATTCCTGGCCACGCAGCGATTGTTATATGTCGAGTTCCTCGACGAATTCGGCATGTTCCTGAATGAAACGGAAGCGCGCTTCCGGCTTCGTTCCCATGAGCGCATCGACGGCCGATCGGGTCGTATCCTGCGTATCGATCACCTCGACCCGCAAAAGCGTGCGCTTTTTCGGGTCCATGGTGGTTTCCTTCAATTGCGAGGCCATCATTTCGCCAAGCCCCTTGAAGCGTCCGATCTCGACCTTGCCGCGCCCGGTGAATTCGGTCCGCAGAAGCTCGTCCTTGTGGGCGTCGTCCCGCGCATACATCGTCTTGCCGCCTTGGCTGATGCGGTAAAGCGGAGGAACGGCCAGGAAAAGATGGCCATCCTGAATGAGTTGCGGCATTTCCTGGAAAAAAAAGGTGATCAGGAGCGAAGCGATGTGCGCGCCGTCCACATCGGCGTCGGTCATGACGATGACGCGGTCGTAGCGAAGGTCCTCATCGCGGTATTTGGAGCGCGTGCCGCAGCCGAGTGCCTGGACCAGATCGGCGATCTGCTGGTTCGCCGTCAGCTTTTCGCGGCCGGCGCTGGCGACGTTGAGGATCTTGCCGCGGAGCGGCAGCACCGCCTGCGATTGCCGGTCGCGCGCCTGTTTCGCCGACCCGCCGGCCGAATCCCCCTCCACGATGAAGATTTCGGCGCCCTGGGCGGCGTTTTGCGAGCAATCGGCAAGCTTGCCGGGAAGGCGCAGCTTGCGCACGGCGCTCTTGCGCGACACTTCCTTTTCCTGACGGCGGCGCACGCGCTCGTCGGCGCGGGCGATCACCCATTCCAGGAGCTTCGTCGCTTCCTGCGGATTGTCGGTCAGCCAATGGTCGAACGGGTCCCGTAGCGCGTTTTCGACGATGCGCTGCGCTTCGGTCGTCGCAAGGCGATCCTTGGTCTGGCCGACGAACTCCGGTTCGCGGATGAAGACGGACAGCATGCCCGCCGCCGAGATCATCACATCTTCGCTCGAAATGATCTGCCCGCGCTTGTTGCCTACGAGTTCGGCATAGGCCTTGAGGCCGCGCATCAGGACGGTACGGAAGCCGGTTTCATGCGTGCCGCCCTCCGGCGTCGGGATCGTGTTGCAATAGGAATGGATGAAGCTTTCGCCGCCATACCATGTGACGGCCCATTCCACCGCTCCATGGCCGCCCTGCTTCTCGGTCTTTCCGGCGAAGATTTCCCGCGTCACCTGGAACTCGCCGTCGAGCGACGCAGCGAGATAATCCTTCAGGCCGCCGGGGAAGTGAAAAGTCGCCTTTTCCGGTGTCTTGTCCTTGTCGGCGATGAGGGAAGGCGCGCATGACCAGCGGATTTCGACGCCACCGAACAGATAAGCCTTGGAGCGCGTCATCCGATAGAGCCGGGCGGGGTCGAAACGCGCGCCCTTGCCGAAAATCTGCTCGTCGGGCCGGAAGCGGGTGCGGGTGCCGCGCCGGTTATGGACCTCGCCGAGACTTTCCAGCGGTCCGAGCGGCTGGCCGCGGGAAAAGCGCTGGCGGTAAAGCTGACGGCTGCGGGCTACCTCGACTTCGAGGCTTTCCGAGAGCGCATTGACGACGGAAACGCCGACGCCATGCAGGCCGCCCGACGTTTCGTAGACCTTGGAGTCGAACTTGCCGCCCGAGTGGAGCGTCGTCATGATCACTTCAAGCGCCGACTTGTTCTTGAATTTCGGATGCGGGTCCACCGGAATGCCGCGGCCATTGTCCGTCACCGTAAGAAAGCCGTCGGCGTCGAGTTCGACGTCTATGAAGGTGGCATGGCCGGCCACCGCCTCGTCCATCGAATTATCGATGACCTCGGCGAAGAGGTGGTGCAGCGCCTTGTCGTCGGTGCCGCCGATATACATGCCCGGCCGCCGCCGGACGGGCTCCAGCCCCTCCAGCACCTCGATATCCGCGGCGCTATAGCTTTCGCTGCCGTCCTTCACGGCAGCGGTCGCGCGCTTCGGTGCTTCACGCGCTGCCTCCCGCCGCGGCCGTACCGGATTTGCGCCGAGATCCGAAAAGAGATCGTTGCTGTTGTCCATCGAAGAGGTCTGTTCCGCCCGGGCGAATTTCGAGATATCGAATCAGTTTGAGATAATGGCACGCTTCGCTCGGTCGTTACCATGATGCGGCTGCGAGCGGCCCGTTCCGTTCTCTTTACGTTCAGTTCCCTGCAATTTGCAAGGAATGTCTGAACAGCCCGCTAACCGGATCGTGAACGGAACGGTACAACCGCTGCGCCTGGCGGAGGTTCATACACCGGCCGCAACCGCGTTGGCGCGCGGTGGCAGTCGGCTGTCACAAGGTCCGCTCAGGCGATGTTCAACTCGCCAGCGCTTCGATCGGCGGGCAGGAGCAGACGAGATTGCGGTCGCCGGCGACATTGTCGATGCGCGACACTGGCGGCCAATATTTCGCGCTCCAGTCCGTATCGGGATCTGGGTTGGTGGCGACCTTCCGCGAATAGGGATGCGTCCAGTTCTCGGCGAACGCTTCATCGGCCGTATGGGGCGCGTTGAGAAGAGGATTGTCCTCCTTCGGCCATTCGCCATTCCCGACCTTGCCGGCTTCCGCCGCTATAGCCGCCATCGCGTCGCAGAAACGGTCGAGTTCGCGCTTCGGCTCCGATTCCGTCGGTTCGACCATCAGCGTTCCCGCCACCGGCCAGGACATGGTCGGCGCATGGAAACCGTAATCGATCAGTCGCTTGGCGATGTCCTCCACGGTGATGCCCGCGCTTTCCCTGAGGACGCGCGTATCTAGGATGCATTCATGCGCAACGCGGCCATTCCGGCCCGTGAAAAGCACCGGATAATACGCCTTCAGCCGTTCGGCGATGTAGTTGGCGGAGAGAATCGCCGTTTCCGTCGCCTGTTTCAGGCCCGACGCGCCCATCATGCGGATATACATCCAGGTGATCGGCAGGATCGAGGCGCTGCCGAAGGGCGCGGCCGCTACCGCATGTCCGCTTCCTTCGGCGATATGGCCGGGCAGGAACGATTTCAGATGCGCCGCGACGCCGATCGGGCCGATGCCCGGCCCGCCCCCGCCATGCGGGATGCAGAAGGTCTTGTGCAGGTTCATGTGGCAGACATCGGCGCCGATGTCGCCCGGCCGAGCCAGGCCGACCAGCGCGTTCAGATTGGCGCCGTCGAAATAGACCTGTCCGCCATTCTCGTGGATGATGGCGCAGATGTCGCGCGCGCCTTCCTCGAACACGCCGTGGGTCGAGGGATAGGTGAACATCAGCGCGGCGAGATTGTCGCGATATTGCGCGGCCTTCGCCTTGAGGTCGTCGAGATCGATGTCGCCGCCTTCCGTGCACCGGACGACGACGACCCGCATGCCAGCCATATGGGCGCTGGCCGGGTTGGTGCCATGCGCGGAGGAGGGTATCAGGCAGACATCGCGATGCGTGTCGCCACGCGCGCGGTGATAGCGACGGATGGCGAGAAGGCCGGCATATTCGCCCTGGCTGCCGGCATTGGGCTGCAGCGAGACGGCGGCGAAGCCGGTGATTTCGCAGAGCCAGTCTTCGAGCTGGCCGATCATTTCGCGATAGCCTTTCGTGTGCCGCTCCGGCGCGAAGGGATGCAGATTGGCCACCGAGGGCCAGCTGACCGGCATCATCTCGGCGGCGGCGTTGAGCTTCATCGTGCAGGAGCCGAGCGGGATCATGGCGCGGTCAAGCGCAAGGTCCTTGTCGGAGAGCCGGCGCAGGAAACGCATCATCTCCGTCTCGGAACGGTTCTCGTGGAAGACCGGCTGCGTCATGAAATTCTTGCCGCGCGGCTTGCCGGGCAGGGTGCTTTCGCCCTTGGAAGGGACAGTGACGCCAAAGAGGGACGCGATCGCCTCCAGGTCGGATTCGGTGGACGTTTCATCGAAGGTGATGCCGATCCTCTCGCCTTCCACGACACGCAACAGCAGGCCCTTTTCCTCGGCTTTCGCCGCGACGGACGCGGCCTTGCCTTTCGCTTCCACCAGAACGGTATCGAACCGGCGCTTGCCGATGACCTCGAGACCGCCTGCTTTCAACCCGTCGGCCAGCCGGTTGGCGAGCCCGT
>JBQCEL010000030.1:0-7728 GCA_051960255.1 Rhizobiaceae bacterium | reverse complement strand
GGCCCGAAAACAGGTGAAATGTCCATCAACCCCTCAATCGCTCATTGGCCGGGTCCCATACGGCTTGTTCGGGCTGAACAATCGCCTTGAACCTCTCGCCGAAGATCTCGACCTCGAGTTCCGTTCCGGGCTCCGCGAGGTCGGACCGCACCATGCCGAGCGCCAGCGATTTGTCCACCCTGTGACCCCAGCCTCCTGACAGCGTTTCGCCAGCAATTTCGTTGGCTTTCCAGATCGTTGACATATACGGCGCGTCGCATTCGCCGGCATCCACGACAAGCGTGACGAAGCGCTTGCTTGGCCCCTGCTGTTTTTCGCTGAGGAGCGCCTGCCTGCCGACGAAACCGGGCTTGTCCCATTTGACGAAGCGGTCGAGGCCGCCCTGAAGGATGGTGTAGTCGGTGGACAAATCCTGCTTCCAGGCGCGGTAGCCTTTTTCCAGGCGGAGCGAATCGAGCGCGAACATGCCGAAGGGCCTCAGCCCGTGCTTTTGGCCTGCCGCCCAAACCGCGTCGAAAATCGTAGCGGTATCGCCGACATGGGTATGGATTTCCCAGCCGAGTTCGCCGGCGAAGGAGACGCGCGCAAGTTGGCACCATTTGCCGGCGATCTGGACCGATTGGTGAGACAGCCATGGTTTTGTCAGATCAGCGTCAGTGACTTCGGCAAGGATATTGCGCGAATTTGGCCCGGTCAGGATCTGGCAGGCGAAATCCTCCGTCATGTTTTTGAGAGAGATTTCTGACCGTTCCGGCAGGTTCTTCGCTAGCAGCTCAAAATCATGCCACTCGGCCGCCGCGGCGGTGATGAGGAAGAAGAAGTCCTCGTCCAGCGCCATGATCGACATTTCGGTGACGATGCGGCCGCCTTCGTCGGCGAAATAGCCGAGCCCGATGCGGCCGGGCTTCGGCACAGCGCCTGTGATCAGCGTCGAGAGCCATTCACGCGCGCCTTTGCCCTGCACTCTGAAGCGCGAAAAGCCCGGCAGGTCGAGAATGCCGGCGGTGTAGCGCACGGCGAGGCATTCCTCGCGGATGCGCTTCTCCCACGGGCCGTCCCGACGGAAGGTCTGGGTCGATTTTTCCGAAAAATGGTCGCCCGGTTGCGCATACCAATTGGCGCGCTCCCAGCCATTATAGGCGCCGAATTGCGCGCCGAGCGCCTTGATACGGTCGTGTATAGGGGAGAGTTTCCTGTTCCGCGCGGCTGGCCAAGTATGACGCGGGAAGTGGATGGCATATTCGTGGCCATAGACTTCCATGCCCTTGGCGACCGCGTAGTCCGGCGCGGAGGCGAAGGCGGTGAAACGGCGCGGATCGCAGGACCACATATCCCATTCGGTGCGGCCCTCCGTCACCCATTCGGCCAGCACCTTACCGGCGCCCCCGGCCTGGGCGATGCCGAAGGTGAAGACGCAGGCCTCAAACGCGTTCGGGACACCGGGCATCGGTCCGATCAGGGGATTGCCGTCGGGCGCATAGGGAATGGGGCCGTTGATGATTTTGGAAACGCCCGCCGTGCCGAGGATCGGCACGCGCTCCGCCGCATCGTTGAGATACCATTCGAGCCGTTCGAGATCGTCCGGGAAAAGCTGGAAGGAAAAATCCTCCGGCATCGGGTCGTCCGGCGTCGCCCAATGCGCACGGCAGTTCTTCTCGTAGGGGCCGAGATTCATGCCATACTTCTCCTGGCGCAGATACCAGGACGTATCGACATCGCGCAGAAGCGGCAGCTTGCGGCCGGCCTTTTCCGACCAGTCCTTCAATTCAGGGATTTCCTCGAAGAGAATATATTGATGGCTCATCACCATCATCGGAATGGCGCGGCCGAAAAGCCGGCCCACCTCCGCGGCGCGATAGCCCGCCGCATTGACGACAAATTCGGCGCGGATGTCGCCCTTCGGCGTCGAGATCACCCATTCGCCCTTGTCGCGCTTTGCGCCAGTCACCGGGCAGAAACGCACGATCGTCGCGCCCATGTCGCGTGCGCCCTTGGCGAGCGCCTGGGTCAACTGCGCCGGATCAATGTCGCCGTCGCTCGGATCATAGAGCGCGCCCTTCAGATCGTGGGTTTCGAGGAAGGGATAGCGGCCCTTGATCTCGTCCGCGCCGGCCAGTTCGATCGCCATGCCCTGATGTCGCCCCATGCTCCTGACGCGTTCGAATTCCCGCATACGTTCGGCCGTATGGGCGAGCCGGAGAGAGCCGGTGACGTGATAATTCATCGGATAGCCGACCGACTCGGCCAATCCGCGATAGAGTTCGGTCGAATAGCGCTGCATGTTCATGACCGACCATGAGGCAGAGAAGGTCGGCACATTGCCGGCGGCGTGCCATGTCGAGCCCGAGGTCAATTCGTTCTTCTCGAGCAGGACGCAATCGGTCCACCCCGCTTTCGCGAGATGATAGAGAGAGGAGACGCCAACCGCACCGCCGCCAATGATGACCACGCGCGCCGTGGACGGAAACTCGGCCATTTCTTTCTCCTTCAATAGACGGGTGGGGCGATGACCCAGACGACCACCGCGTTTTCAGCGCCCGGATTTCGCCAGCGGAACGGCTTTGCCTTGAAACGAAAGCTGTCGCCCGGTTCAAGGCTGTGCCAGGTTCCGTCAATCTCGATTTCGAACAGGCCCGAGACGAGATAACCGGCTTCCTCCGTCTCCCGCAGAACCGGCTTTTCCATTGACGCTCCTGCGGCGAAGACCGAGCGCAACGTTTCGAAGACGCCGCCGAGGTCGGGGGAGAGAAGTTCCTCCACGAGACCTGATTCGCTTGTGCCAAGCGCGCGGCGACGTCCGGAACGTACGATCACGCCCTGTTCCGCCTCGCTTGCAGCCTCGTGACCGAAGAAGAAGCTGATCGAAACGCCGAACATCTCGGCGAACGACCTGATGTCGGTGATCGACGGAACGGAAAGTCCGCGTTCCACCTGGCTCAGCCAGCCGACGGAGCGGCCAAGGCGCAGCGCCAGTTCCGCTAAAGTCATGCCACGGGCCTTGCGCAAGGCGCGAATGTCGTGGCCGGTGACGCTCGGGTCCCTATGGGCTGCGGGAAGCGTATCCCGGATGGAGGCAGTTGCGTCGGGCATGAAAATTTTCCTCGAAATTTCATGTGACTGAAGGTCATGAAAATTTCAAGTGGATTTTCACAATGTAAGCGGGCTTATGGAATGGCTTGCATTTTAGTATCCAGGGCTGGCAAAAGAGGCCGGGGCGAAGGAGGGCGCCCGAAGGGATAATGGTCACGGAAAACGCGATGCTGGCCCCAGAGAACAGGAATTTGACGACCGAAGAAGAAACCGTGATCGTCGATAAGGCGATCAGGTCGCGCCGCTCCATTCGCGCCTTTCTGCCGGATGCCGTGGAAGAGCACATGATCCGTGACATTCTGGAGGTGGCGTCACGCGCGCCTTCCGGCACCAATATGCAGCCGTGGAAAGCCTATGTCACAACCGGCGAGACGAAAGAGCGCCTGAGCGACGCCATCCTGAATTCCGGCATCAGGGCCGAAAAGGCGGTCTGGGACGAGTACAAATATTACCCCGACCAGTTTTTCGAGCCCTATCAGTCGCGCCGGCGTACCATTGGCTTCGGGCTTTACGGGCTGCTTGGCATCGGCCGGCGCGACGTCGAGAAAATGCGCGCCCAGCACGATCGCAATTTCACCTTCTTCGACGCGCCAGTGGGCATTATCTTCACCATTCACCGACAGCTCAACAAGGGGTCGTGGGTCGATCACGGCATGCTTCTGCAATCGGTGATGATCGCGGCGCGGGCGAGGGGGCTTCACACCTGCCCACAAGCGGCATTCGCTCCCTATCACAGGCAGATACGGCCCATCCTTGACATTCCTGATGAGGAAATCGTCGTCTGCGGCATGGCGCTCGGCTATGAGGATGTCTCGATGCCGGAAAACAATCTCAGGACGGAGCGCGCGCCGCTGGAGGAGTGGGTGACGTTCTGGAAGTGAAGTCGCCTCTATTCGATCGGCGCGGCCAGCTTGTGGCCGCTGACATTGATGCCGTCCTCGCGCGTGAGCCGGCGATAGGCGAGGAGAGCGCAAAGCGTCAGAAGTCCTTCGATGATGAAGACGATGCGGAAATCGGCCGCATGGGCGTGCGCCGCCGGTCCGGCGAAGAAGGAAAGCAGCACCGAAGCCTGCCCGATGCTGATCGTCACCGCCGTCTGCCAGAGCACGTAGTAAAGCGGGCTGAAACGGCTGAGCCGTTCCGCCGGCACGTCCGAATAGGACAGATTGCCCGTCGAACCCCATTGCACTGTCCGGAACATGCCGAACACGAAAATATAACCGGCCATGAGCCAGACCGGCATATCGACGCGGAAAAACGCGAAGCCGGCGGTGAGCGCGGCAACGATCGGTGTGTTCGTCACGAGCACGCGCCGGAATCCGAAACGCGTCAGGATGGTGGGCAAGAAGACGCGCAGCGAAATCGAACCGAAGGCGACGAGGAAGGTCAGCGAGCCTGATTGCACCGCGCTCATGCCGAAACCGACCTGCAGCAGGAGCGGCAGCAGGAACATGATGGAGCTCATGCCGATCGTATCGAGCCCGCCGCCGGTCAGCATGCTGATTCGGAAAGTCCGGATCGACAGCAGCCTGAAATCGATCAGCGGAAAGCTGGCGCGCAGGCTGTAGGATATGGCGAGCGCGAGGATGACGGCCGCGCCGGCAAGTTGGCTCGCGATGACCCAGCCGGCGGCCTCCCCGCTGCTCAGCGAATCCATGCCCAGCACCAGCAGGACCATGCCGCTTCCGATGAGGATGAAGCTCGGTATGTCGAAAGGCAGGCCGGTCGGCTTCGCTGGCTTGGGGAAAAGCCGCGCGGCCGCGATGCCGGCAAAAAGCGCGATCGGCACGTTGATGAAGAAAATCCAGCGCCACGAGAAATAGGTGGTCAGTGCGCCGCCCACCAGCGGGCCAACCATCGGGCCGGTCTGGCTGGCGAGCGTGATGTAGGTGTTGATCCTGAGCGTCCGGTCGCGTGGGAAGCTTTGCAAAATGACAATTTGCCCGAGCGTGCCCATCAGCCCGCCGCCGAGGCCCTGGACGACGCGCGCCCCGATCAACGGCCAGAAGCCATCGGCAAACCCGCACAGCACCGAACCCAGTGCGAAAACAAAAACAGCGCCGCAATAGGCGCGTCGCGGCCCTAGCCGGTCGGCCGCCCAGCCGCTTGCGGGCAGCGCCACGATCAGGCTCATGATATAGGCGGTGAGCACGAGTCCGAGCCGGCTCGGCGCCTCGCCGAGGCTATGGCCGATGCCTGGGAGCGCCGTCACCACGACATTCTGGTCGAGACCGGTCATGAAGTTGCCGCAGGCGACGGTGACGGGGATCATGAAGCCGGGTGAGGGCTGCCCGAGGCCGACGGCCTGATCTGAAGCCTCGGAACTCATGATCCCTGGGTCATCCTCCCGACCCTGTTCAATTCGACGGCTGCGCCGGTTCAGTGCCGGCCGAAACAGCTGAGATGCCTGCGCTTCCCGCAACCGACATTCAAGCGGCAGCCACGCCCGTCGATGATGCCAGTATCAAAAGACTTCGTAGCCGACGTCCTCCGCACCATGGGCAAGCAATTGCCAGAACGAGCGCGCGAAGGAGCGGAAGACGTAGAGATCGAAGGCTTGCGGCGCGGTGCGCTGGATTTGCGTGAAGAAGTCGTGATGAACGGTCGCCTTTCCCGAGCCGAGGGGAAAGGCGGTCTCGGAAAAATCGATGGCAAAGAACTTCGACAGGACCCATTCGGCCTTCAGCCCGGAGATGCGAATCGCCGTGCGACCGTGAGAGAGATCGACAACCGACCCGATATCGACCGGCGCCGCCGCCGAAAGGCGTTCCGCCAGCCCTTCCGCCTGGTCGACGAGAAGAAACCGCATCGGGGCGATGCCGAAAGCGCCCCTTCCATTCTTGAAGACGCCGCCACCCGCGCCGTCCGGCAATTTGAGGCCGGTAACCTTGGCGATTGTGGCGATGAGCTTCTTTTCGGAGCCATGCCACGCGGCCGCCTCGACGATCGAGCCGGGCCGGATTTCTGAGATGGTGACGCCGGCGCCGCGCGAGACATTGCCATGCGATCCCGGTTTCCAGACAGAACCCAACGGCGATAATTGCTCAACCATGCATGCGGCTCCCATCGGGATCGAAGAAGATATGGTTGACGATCTCGACCGGTCCGAACCGGTCGCGCAGCGGATCGGAGATCATGGCGCGTTTGCCGTGGCGGTTCTTGCCGTCCCGCACCAGCGCCAAGCCGATATATTTGCCGAGCGCGGGCGAATAGCAGGTCGCAGTGATATGGCCGATCGATTGGCCGAGTTGTTCGGCGCTGCCGTTCTCGACTATATGCGCGCCGCCCGTAAGAGGGCGGTCGTCGAGCGAGACGAGGCCGACAAGCTGCAGTCGGGTCGGCAGTACGAAGCCTTCGCGATCCATCATGGCCGAGCCGATGAAAGGCTTCTTCTTCGATAGAAGCCAGCCGAGGTGAAGGTCGCGTGCGGTGGTGCGGCCATCGATTTCGGCGCCGGTGACATGGCCCTTTTCAATACGCAGCGTGCCCAGCGCTTCGAGACCGTAGGGCACGATGTCGAACGGCTTTCCGGCTTCGATCAGCGCTTCCCACACCTGCATGCCGTATCCCGCGCCGCAATAGACCTCGAAGGCCATCTCGCCGGAGAAGGAGAGACGGCAGATCATCACGGGCACGCCGTCGATCTCGCCATGCACGATACCCATGAAGGGCAGCGCCTCGTTGTCGACCTTCGTTCCGGTGACGCAGGCGGCGAGCACATGGCGCGATTTCGGCCCTGCCACAGCCGCGCCGGCCCATTGATCGGAGACGGAGGTCACATGCACCTTCAATTCCGGCCACACCACATCAAGGAAATATTCCAGGTGCTGCATGACCTTGCCGGCATTCGCCGTGGTCGTGGTCATCAGGAAATCATTCTCGCCAAGCCGCCATGTCGTGCCGTCGTCCATGGCCAGCCCGTCCTCGCGCAGCATCAACCCGTAACGCGCCTTGCCGACCGGCAGCGTCGAGAACAAATTGGTGTAGACCCGGTCGAGGAATTCCGCCGCGTCCGGTCCCTGCACCGCGATCTTGCCGAGCGTTGAGACATCGACGATGCCGACGCTGTCGCGCACCGCTTTCGCCTCCCGCACATAGGCCTGTTCGACGGTTTCGCCGGGCGCGCCGTAGATCATCGGGCGATACCAGAGGCCAGCCGCGTACATCCGCGCGCCTTGCTCGACATGCCAATCGTGCATCGGCGTCAGCCGGTCCGGCCGGACATGGCCGACCCGCTCGCCGGCAACCGAACCGAGTGACACGGCGGAAAAGGGCGGCCTGAACCGCGTCGTCCCGACTTCAGGAATGGAAAGGCCGCGCGCGTCCGCCATGATGGCGAGGCCGGGAACGTTTGACGTCTTGCCCTGGTCGGTCGCCATGCCGAGCGTGGTGTAGCGCTTCAGATGCTCGACCGAGATGAAGCCTTCCTGATGCGCCAGCCGCACATCATCCGCGGTCACATCGTGCTGAAAATCGACGAACGCCTTGCCATAGGCGCGAACCTCGAAGAGGGCAGCCGGCGAGGGGTCAAGTTCCGGCTCGAAAACGCTTGGAAGGCGCCCGCCGTCCTTGACCTCCATGCCCGCCGCTTCCAGGCCTGCCCGAAATCCTTCAGCAATGGCGCCTGCCGTCGTAGCG
>JBQCEL010000029.1:0-6301 GCA_051960255.1 Rhizobiaceae bacterium | reverse complement strand
GTCTATGTCTTCGGCACCGGGCACAGCCACACGCTCGCCGAGGAGACGCATTATCGCGCCGGGGGCCTCGCCTTCACCGTGCCGATCCTGTCGGGGACGACGATGGTGCATGAGGGCGCCGTCGCCGGCACCGTCTTCGAGCGTATGCCGGGCGTCGTGGCCGCCATCTTCGCTCGCTATCCGATCGGTCCGAAGGACGTGCTGGTCGTTGTCTCGAACAGCGGCGTCAACGCGGCGCCGGTCGAGGCCGCGCGGATCGGGAAGGAGCGCGGCGCGACCGTTATCGCCATAACGTCGGAGACTTACTCCAAGGCCGCCGCCAAGGGCCGGACGCGACTCGCAGACGTGGCGGACATCGTGCTCGACAATGAAGCGCCTCCCGGCGACGCCATCGCCAGCGTGCCCAACAGCGAATTGCGCGTCGGGCCGGTCTCGACCGCGCTCGGCGCGGCGCTGATCAATGCGGTGCTGGCGGAAGCGGCGGCCCGGCTGCAGGCTTCGGGCAAGGGCGCGCCGATCTATCTCAGCGCCAACATGCCCGGCGCGGCGGAGGTGAACGAGGCGCTCGTCGCCCGCTACCGCCCACGCAACCCGCATCTTTGAGGATTCCGCGATCCGGGGAACGCGGCGAAAAGGGAGAGCAGAACATGAGAGCATTCAGGTTTGTCGCAGCCGCCGGTCTGGCGCTCACGCTTTTGACGGGCGCGGCTTATGCCGAGCCCGTCACCTTGACATGGTGGCAGATGGAGCAGCCGCCGCAGCGGGTGAAACGCATCCAGGAACTGCTCGATGAATTCAACAAGGCGCATCCCGATATCCAGGTCAAGCAGGAGCCGCAGAGCTGGGGCGACGTCTATGCCAAGGCGCCGGCGGCCTTCGCGGCCGGCAACGGGCCGGATCTTCTCAATTCGATCCCGGATTTCACCACGGTGATCAAGAAGATCGGCGCGGTCGTGCCCGTCGACGACCTCGTCAAGGACCTCGACACGAAACACCATTTCATCAAGGCGACGCTCGCGCCCTACCAATATGACGGTCACACATGGGCGGTTCCCGCCTACAACATGGCCCTCTCGATGTGGTATCGCAAAAGCGTCTTCAAGGCGGCCGGCCTGTCCGTACCCAAGACCTGGTCGGAGTGGAAGGCGGCCGCGCAGAAGCTTTCCGGCAACGGCAGATACGGCATCGGCCTTCCCGCCAACAAGCAGCTCTATACCGACCAGACCGTCTATAGCTTCATGGTCAATGACGGCGCGGCGAACATCTACAAGGAGAATGGATCGATCGCTTTCGATAATCCGAAGACGGTCGCCGCCTATCAGGCCTATGCCGATTTGCAGAAGCTCTCGCCGCCCGACAGCCCGTCATGGACCTGGGGCGAGGCGGAAGCCTGCTTCAACAGCAAGAGCTGCGGCATGGTGCTCCAGTTCACCGTCATCTCAAGCTACAACGCCCAGGCCGAAGGGGATGCCGCGGATCTCGGCGTCGCCGCCGTCCCGCATGCCGACGACCAGTCGGAATCGGCGACCATCTCCTATTCCAACGGCATCATGATCACGACCAAGGATGAAGCCAAGCAGAAGGCGGCGAAGGTCTTCCTGTCGTGGTTGCTCGAGCCCGAGCATTACGGCCGCTTCCTCAACATGGAGCCGGGCCTGTTCCTGCCTGTAACGGAAGACGGCGCCAAGGCGGATTCCTTCTGGAACGATCCCGTGACGACGAAATACAAGAGCCAGGTCGAGACGATGATCGAGAACTCGAAGAACGGCAAGCTCTTCGGCTTCACCACCGGCAAGGTGTTCCCCTCGATCGGCGCCATTTCGGCGCAGAACGTGATCGCCGAAACGCTTCAGCACATCGTCGTCGATGGTCAAAGTGCGGCCGACGCGGTGAAGGCGGGCGAGGCGCATATGGCCGAGATCGCCGGCAAATAAGTCCACAGGCAGCGGGCCGGGAAACGATGAAGAAGAACACGGGGCTAGCCTTCGTCTTTGTCGCCCCGGCCCTGCTTTTCCTGTTGGCGGTGCTCGGCTGGCCGCTGGTGCAGGCCGTCATCTTCTCCTTCCAGGATATCGGCATCATCGGCTCCAGGGGCCATTTCGTCGGCTTCGCCAATTACGCCGAGGTGCTTGGCGGCGCGCATTTCTGGGCGGCGCTCGGCCGCAGCGTCGTCTGGGTCATCGGCAATGCTGTCGTGCAGACCGTTCTGGCGCTCGGCACGGCCCTTGTCCTCAACCAGAAATTCCCCGGCCTTCGCGTCGCGCGCGTCTGGGTGATCCTCACCTGGATCGTGCCGACCGTGGTGGTGGTCATCATCTGGCGCTGGCTTCTCTCGACCTCCGGCGGGATGATCAACCCGCTCCTGATGGAGGCCGGCATCATCTCGCGGCCGATCGGCTTTTTCGCGACGCGGCGAAGCGCGATGATCGCGCTCATCCTGATCAATTCCTGGCGGTGGTTCCCCTTCACCGCTCTGATGATCCTCGCGGGACTAACGCGCATTCCGGGCGACCTCTATGAAGCGGCGCGGATCGACGGCGCCAGCGCCACACGCCGCTTCACACGCATCACCTGGCCGCTGTTGCAGCCGACGCTCGTCGTGCTCGGCATTATCGGCACATTGCTGTCGTTCAATGTCTTCGACGTGATCTGGCTGATGACGGCCGGCGGCCCGTCACAGGCGACCGAGACGCTGCCGGTGCTGATCTACGAAACGGCGTTCAAGGGCTATCGCCTGAGCAGCGCCGCAACGATTTCCGTTCTCGCCAGCATCATCCTGATGAGCTTCGCCGTGCTCGCCACCCGCGCCATGACCGCGAGCGAGGCGGGCCGATGAAGCGCACCGCCGCACAATCCGTGGCGCTGTATGCGGGCATTCTCCTGCTCGTCCTAGTCATCGGCTTGCCGTTCTGGTGGGTCGTCACCGGCTCCGTCAAGCTGCCGCAGGAGATCATCCAGCGCGTGCCGACTATGGTTCCGCACAGCTTCACGTTGCGGCATTTCGGCAAGCTGCTGCAATCCTCCGACTTTCCTGTCTATCTCCTGAACAGCATCATCGTCGCCCTCTTCTCGATGATCGTGACGGTCGTTCTCGCGCTGCCGGCGGCTTACGCCTTCTTCCGCATGGCGTTTCCCGGGCGCAACCTCCTTTACCGCCTCATCCTCGTCGCCTATGCGTTTCCCGGCATCGTCGTCCTTATCCCGCTCTATGGGCTTTTCGCCAAAGCGGGCCTGGTGGACAGCCGGGCGAGCCTGGTGATCGTCAATGTCGCGCTGGCGCTGCCTTTCTCGATCTGGATGATGCGCTCCTTCCTCGGCTCCGTGCCGCGCGAAATCGAGGAAGCGGCCGTCATCGACGGCGCGCCGGCGCCCACGATCCTGCTTCGGATCATGACGCCGCTAATCGCGCCGGGCATCGCGAGCGTCGCTATTTTCGCCTTCATCTCGTCATGGACGGAATATCTCTTCGCCTCGGTGCTAATCGTGTCGGACGCGCGCCGCACGATCCCCCCCGGCTTCGCCGGAATGATCGGCCAGTATCAGATCGATTGGGGGCTGCTTCTTGCCGGCGCGACCGCCGCGACGCTTCCCGTCGTTATCCTATTCGCGCTGATCGGGCGCTGGTTCGTCTCCGGCCTGACCGAAGGCGCGGTTAAATAGAGCATGATCCGGAAAAGTGGACGCCGGTTTTCCGAAAAGATCATGCTCCAGATGAGGAAAGTTGAATGGCCGGCCTGTCGTTGAGGTCCGTGAGAAAATCCTTTGGCCAGACAGAGGTGATCGGCGGGGTCGATCTCGACGTCGCGGATGGCGAGTTCGTCGTCTTCGTCGGGCCGTCGGGTTGCGGCAAATCCACCCTGCTCAGGATGATCGCCGGACTGGAGGAGACCTCGGGCGGCCGGATCCTGATCGGCGGGCGCGACGTCACCGATACGGACCCGGCAAAGCGCGGCATCGCCATGGTCTTCCAGACCTATGCGCTCTACCCGCATATGACGGTCGCGGCCAATATGGGCTTTCCGCTCGAAATGGCCGGCGAGAAGCAGGCCTCCATCGATGCGAAAGTTATGGAGGCGGCGCGCATCCTGCATCTCGAACCCTATCTCCAGCGCAAGCCGCGCGAGCTTTCCGGCGGCCAAAGACAGCGCGTCGCGATCGGCCGCGCCATCGTCCGCAGGCCGGGGGTCTTCCTCTTCGACGAGCCGCTATCCAATCTCGACGCCGAATTGCGTGTCCAGATGCGCCTGGAGATCGCCCGCCTGCACCAGGCGCTCGGCGCGACGATGATCTATGTCACGCATGACCAGGTGGAAGCCATGACGCTGGCGAGCCGCATCGTCGTGCTCAATGCCGGCCGGATCGAGCAGGTCGGCGCGCCGCTCGACCTCTACGAAAATCCCGACAACAGTTTCGTCGCCGGGTTCATCGGTTCGCCGCGCATGAATTTCGTCGAAGCGGAGATTGTTGGTTCGGCGGACGGCAAGGCGGTGATTGCGTCGCGCGAAGCTGGCCTCGACCGGGCGGAAGTGGCGGTGCGCGGCTCCGTGCCGGCAGCGGGAACGCGCGTGAGCCTCGGCATAAGGCCGGAACATTTCCTCGTCGAGCGAACCGGGGCTTTCATCGAGGGGAAGATTGTCCTCGTCGAGCGCCTGGGCAGCGTCACCTATTTCCATGCCTCTCTGGCGGACGGAACAGCGATCGCGGTGGAAAGCCGGGATGGGAACGCTTTCTGCGAAGGGCAGGCATGTCGCTTCGGCATCGATACGTCACGTGCCTTTCTCTTCGATGAAGCCGGTGTCCGTATCTGATCAGCGTTTGGACAAGATGAGGGGCAAACCAGCGGCTGGCTTACTTTTTTTCCGACGCAATATTCGCACTGTCGGAAGCGCTGAATTGAGCATGAATTCATCGCGATATAATAGATAACGAAAATCCTTTTTAAAATCGCCATTGCCGCAATTTCCTTGCATTAAACCCACAATAACATTCATTTGTCTGCGCTTCGGGAAAGCGGCAGAACGCTGGAATTCTCATGAGAAACGTGACGTTGCGAGCCGCCGACGGGCGCCCTTCGTCTCACAAACAAGATGCTCGAAGGCGTTGGCATGACCACAGTAGAGTTCCCGGGCCCAGGCATAACGCTTGAACAATGGAACCAGATCAGCGCGCTCGCGACCTCCCTGAGGCCGGGCCAGGCGCTCTGGCTGAGCGGCTATTTCGCCGGCTTCGATCATGGCGCGCGCGCCTTGCGCGGCGAGGCGGTGCTTCCCTTTGGCGACGGCGTGGTCCCGGCGAGCGGCATCGGCGCTTCTCCTGTGACCCGGACCCTGACGATCCTGGTCGGCAGCGAAACCGGCAACAGCAGGGCGCTCGCGAAGGATCTCGCTGCTGCTGCTCGCGTCAAAGGCGTCGAGGCGACCATCGCCGACATGGCCGACTACAAGCCGCGCCGGCTGAAGGACGAGCAGGACCTGCTGATCATCACCTCGACTCATGGCGAGGGCGAACCGCCCGCCTCCGCCGTCGGTTTCTTCGAGTTCGTCGAAGGTCGCAAGGCGCCGCGCCTCGATGGCGTGCGCTATTCGGTTCTGGCGCTCGGCGATTCCACCTATGAATTCTTCTGCGGCGCCGGCAAGCGGCTGGACGAGCGGCTGGCGGAACTGGGGGCGACCCGCATCCAGGATCGCGTCGATTGCGACGTCGATTACGAGACCCCATCCGCCGCCTGGATTGCGTCGGTTGTCGAGAAGATCGAGCCCGCGGGCGCCGCGCCTGCTGCCGCGAGCGCCGGCCTTGCCTTGCATCAGCCCGCTCCGGTTGTCCCCGTCTTCGACAAGCGCAATCCTTTCCAGGCGTCCGTCATCGACAATCTGGTTCTGACCGGCCGCGGATCGAGCAAGGAAACGCGGCATGTCGAGCTGTCGCTTGAAGGCTCCGGCCTTTCCTTCGAGCCGGGCGATGCGCTCGGCATCATGCCGCGCAATAATCCGGCGCTGGCGGAGACACTGATTGGGGCGCTTGGTCTGGAGCCTGATACGGGCGTGTCGGTGAAGGACCGGCAGCTTCCGCTTGGCGACGCGCTCGCCGAGGCGTTTGAGATCACTGCCGCGACGCCGCGCTTCATCGACCATTGGGCCGGACTGAGCGGAGCGAAGGAACTCGAAGCCCTGCGGGGCGAGGACGCGCGCGAGGCGCGGACCGCCTTCCTGCATAACAACCACATCATCGATATCGTGCGCCGTTTCCCGGTTGCCGGCATCGATGCGCAGACCTTCATCGCCGGATTGCGGCCCTTGCAGCC
>JBQCEL010000028.1:0-4518 GCA_051960255.1 Rhizobiaceae bacterium | reverse complement strand
ACGCGCGAGCCGGAAATCTATGGCAGCACGACCTTGGCCGAGGTCGAAAAAATGTGCATCGAGGCGGCCGGCGGCCATCCCTTGCGCTTTCACCAGTCGAATGCCGAGCATCAGCTTATCGACTGGGTGCATGAGGCGATCGACGAGGGAGCCGGCATCGTCATCAACCCGGCGGGACTGAGCTTTCGCTCGATTCCCCTCCTCGACGCTTTGAAGATGTTTCCGCGCCCGATAATCGAACTGCATATCTCCAACATCCACCGGCGCGAGGAAATTTATCACCGTTCGCTGGTGTCGACGGTCGCCACGGCAGTGATCGCCGGCCTCGGCCCCACGGGCTATCCGGTCGCGGTCAAGGCGCTTATGGCGATGATTGAAGCCGGATAGCAACGATTTCCAGGAAGGAACCGCGCGAAATCCGATGTTTCGAGCGGCCGCCACCTTCATAGCTGCATCAGTTCCCCTTCGAAAGCAACATTCCACCATTGCCGACCGAACGGTATCGCGCTTCGCAATCGCCGGGAACGGCCTGGTAGAAGCCATAATCGATGCCCTTGATGACCTGCCAGGTGAGAGGCCGCTCAAGCCCGCTGCACGTTACGCTGACGAGCTGCTTCTGCGCGAAGGATTCGGGCAGCATCACGGAAGCACCCGCGGCGCCATGATGAAGTTCGATCCGGAAGGAGAGTCTGTCGTCGTTCCACCGCACATCGTCGAAAAGCGAGTTGTTGCGCCCGTCCAGCCAGGTCAGCATCTGGTGTGCCGTAACCAAGGCCACGCCGCGTGCTTCAGCGGCCGCTATAATGCGCGAAGCGAACTGGTCCGCATAGTCGAAGTGGGTGCCGAGTGCGGCAAAGAACTGATCGGCGCCGAGCGCGCGGTCCAGCATCACGGAAACCGCGTATTCCTGAGGGACGCCGTCCTCGTTAACAAGTTGCGTCGCGGCCTGATAGATATCGAGCACGCGGCCGTTCTCGTCGACATAGGGCATCGGCAACCCGGACCCCGTCATAAAGCCGGGCCGTCGCTTGATCCATTTGGGCGGCCAGTAGTAATAGTTCATTTCGAGCCGGATTCCGTTGCGCCGCTCGATGCGCGGTACGTCGACCCAGCCGTTCCAGACGATGCAATGGACGCGGAGCGTCTGTTGCGGGGGCAAATTTGGATAGCGCCTGCGAAAGCCCGCCATCTGGTCGTCGATGATTTTCGCCAGTTGCGGCGTCGCCCTGTCTCTGCAGCCGCTATCGACGTGAACGCCGATTTCGAAGCCTAGTTTCGCATATTGCTCGGCCAACGCTGGCGCCAGCTTGGTCGGCGGCGTCAGATAGGCGGTTGCGCGCAGGCAGGTCCAGTTGTCGAAGCTGCATCCGGCAGGGCTCTCCCTGCTCAGGCGATCGAAGAGGCCGCGCGTGCCGCCTTGCGTGTCATGGTCGTCGCCTGCCATGATGACGGCGGCACGCCGCTCCCCCGGCAAGTACCAGAATCTTGGCGCCGGCTGCGCCGCGACCAGCACGATGATGTTGGCGAAAAGCCGCTGCAATTCATCGGCCTGCGGCACGTTGGCATTGTTGAGGTCGACAAAGTCGGGATAGAAGAGATCGTTCGGCCGGCGTGGCGAATATCCGTCCCGTTCTTCGTCGGCCCATTGCGGATTCCCTTGGCGCGACAGCACGACGGAGGTCGCCAGATCAAAGGCGAACGCAACGGCGTGCCCCGTTCCATCTTGCGCAAGAGTAACCGCTGGATATGGCAGGGGCGTGCCATAGGCTCCCTCCGTCAGTCTCGCCAGTACAAGAGGGGCAGCTTGTTGCGCGTCATCGAGCGGCTTTGCGGTGGCTGGCACGGCGGAGGCGTTCCGCGAAGCGACGCGAAACAGATCGAGTGATCCGTGCAATCGCAAGGGTGTTGCTGCGATTCCGCGCGTATAGGGCGTGGAGCGATCCGCAACCAGCGACACCCAGCGCAGCGCGCCCACGGAGAAGGATTTCAGGCCGAGAAGCGGATAGAGCGCGGGACCGGGCCGCATTGCAATGAGCAGACCGCCTTGCCGAACCCAATGCGTCAGCGCTGCGAGCGCGGGTTTGTTGAGATGCGAAGCGGCAAGAACAACCACCTTGCGATGTTGGAGGCTTTCCGTCGTCAAATCGCTGGCGGGGCTGGTCGCGTAATTATTGAACCCTTCCCCTTCAAGGATGCTGCCGTAAAACGCTCCGTAGAGCCTGTCGCGGCCAAGCAAGACGAGAATCGCCGCGTCCGGACGGCCGGTGGGCGCCGGCTTTCCTTCCGTATGGAACGAGATGCAGCTCTGGCTCGGGCCGATCAGTCTCTGAAGCAAGTGCCCGTGTTGCTGCAAGATGCAGAGCCTGTAGGTGGAAAGCCATTGCAGGGGCTGGACCGGCTTGACCTCCATCCGGTTCGGATCGTCGATCAATGGCGTGTCGATTGTCGCAACGGGCCCGGCGCTGCCGGTGAGTAGCGAACTGGTTCCCGGCGGCACAGGCCTGCGCAGGGCGATGTCGAAGGATCTGGCAGGATGGATGCCCGTCTCGCCATTGGTGAGCGAGATGAATTCGACGCGTCTTTGCGCCCAATGGCTGGCCGCAGCGGCAGTAACCAGAACAAGAGCAATGCCCAGCGTCGCCAAGCCCAGCCATATCCGCCGTGTCATGGTGCCGTTCCTTCGTCTCTGTCTGCAAAGACTGCGGCGCCCCCGGCCCCATTCACGGCACCAGCAATGCCAATTTGCCTGTTACGGTCAAATAACTTTTGCCGCCGCACGGGCGGATCGGAACCAAAGGCGTACCGTATCAGTCTTTCGACTTCTCCACTACGGAGATCGGCTTATGGCGATCGCGTGCGCTCCCGCGCGCATAACGGATCGGAGCCCAGGAGATCAGGGATATTCAACGCGATGTCCGCCCCTTTGCCGCCGCGGCTTTCACTACTGCGAAAGAGGTAGGTGCCGCCGCCGGGCCGACGGTTGACCGTTGGCGAGATCGATCAGTTCCTCTCGCCTGACGGTCTGCTCCGCCCTGCTTGACATGCGCCAGATCGAACCAGCGCAACATTTGCGCCTCAACAGGGCAATTTCCTTTTGGGTGGCATGCTCGATACATTGCAGGCAGATGGCCGCTCGATCACGATGCCGCATGCTCTCGCCGGCAGAATATTCGGGTTGACAGCTGTCAACTCGGTTTCCCGATCCTTGCATTCGGGCTACGTCTCACGGCCTCTAATTGGCCTGCGGAAGGAAACGTGGCGTAACGTCAGCATTTCCGCGGCGGGATGAGACCGGCTCATCCCCGAATGTCTTTGGTCGGAGGGACAGGTGGCGAATCGCAGCGCTGGAATTCTGCTCTACCGCCGCGCCAAGAACGAAATCCTCGTATTATTGGTTCATCCCGGCGGCCCGTTCTGGAAAAAACGGGATCTCGGCGCCTGGTCGATCCCGAAGGGAGAACATCCCGACGAAGAGGCCCCCGAGATCGCGGCGCGGCGCGAATTTGCCGAGGAAACGGGCATGCTCCCCTCCGGACCGTCACTCCCTCTTGGCGAAATACGCCAGAAAGCGGGCAAATGGGTCATCGGCTTCGCGATCGAAGGGGATTTCGATCCAGAGACACTCAGGAGCAACATATTCGAGACCGAATGGCCACCGAAAAGCGGCCACATGCAAAGCTTTCCGGAAGTCGATCGGGCGGAATGGTTCACGCTGGCCCAGGCGCGGGAGAAGATCCTTCCGGCGCAGCGGCCGTTCCTCGACCGGCTCGAAGAAGTCTGCGACAGGACGTAGCGCGACGCGGTTCAGGACTGGGCAGGTTCCTCGGCAAGGTCCTCGACGGCCTCGACGCCGTCCTCCGCTTTCCTGAGCGGCGCAAAATCGTCCGGCGTGATCGTCTCTTTTTCGAGAAGCAGCTTCACTCCGGCCAGCAACTCGTCCTTGTGCTCGCGCAGAAGATCCTTCGCATCCGCATAAGCTTCATCGATCATGTCACGCACCGCGATGTCCACTTCGCGCGCTGTCGCCTCGGAATAATCCTTGGGCTTCATGCCGGGAGGCCCGTCGCCGAGATATTGCGAGCGCTGCTCCTCCAGCACTGCCTGCCCGACAGCGCGGCTCAGCCCGAAGCGGGTGACGCTTTGCCGCGCGATATCCGTCACTTTCGCGAGATCGTCGGCCGCGCCTGTGGAAACCTCTCCATAGATGACTTCCTCCGCCGCCCGCCCCGCCAAAAGCGCGATCATGCGTTCCTTGAGTTCCGCCGCCGTGATCAGGAAGCGGTCGTCCGTCGGCCGCTGCATCGTATAGCCGAGCGCGCCGATGGAGCGCGGTATGATGGAAACCTTGTGCACCGGATCGGTCGTCTTCAGGAAAGATGCAGCGAGCGCATGGCCCATTTCATGATAGGCGACACGCTCTCGGTCGACGGGCTTCAGCAGGCGGCCCTTTCGGTCGGCGACTGCGAGAATGCGCTGCACCGCGTTGTTGAAGTCGTCCATCGTCACCTTGTCGCCATT
>JBQCEL010000027.1:0-9691 GCA_051960255.1 Rhizobiaceae bacterium | reverse complement strand
CAGGATGTTCATCACCGGTGAGCCTAGGAGTTTGGCGACATAGACGCTGGCAGGCGTATCGTAAATGTCCTCGGGCGTACCGATCTGCCGGATCCGGCCCTTTTCCAGTATGGCCATGCGGTCGGCGACGGACATCGCCTCTTCCTGGTCATGCGTGACATAGACCAGCGTCTTGCCGAGTTCGCGCTGGATGCGCTTCAGCTCGACCCGCGTTTCCTCGCGCAGCCTGGCATCGAGCGCCGAGATCGGATCGTCCATCAGATAGGCGGCGGGATCGCGCACCAGCGCGCGGGCGATGGCGACACGCTGACGCTCGCCGCCGGAAAGCTGGGCCGGCGGCTTGTGAAGGATATGACCGATGTGGAGCTTGGCGGAAACCTCCGCCACCCGCTTCTCGATCTCGGCCGCGGGAACCTTGCGCTCCACCAGCGGAAAGCGGACATTGTCGCGCGCGCTCATATGCGGGAAGAGCGCCAGGTTCTGGAACACCATGGCGACGTTGCGCTCGGCGGGCGACAGCGCGTTGACGGGGTGGCCGCCGATCAGGATCTCGCCGGAATCGGGCGTTTCGAGCCCGAGGATCAGGCGCAGGATCGTCGATTTCCCCGACAGAGGCGGTCCGAAGAAGCAGAAGAATTCATTGTCCTCGACAGAGAAGGAGGCGTTCTCGACCGCGACGATATTGCCGTAGCGTTTGGTGACATTGCGGAAGACGATATCGGCCATCTCACCGTCCTCCGATCGCCAGGCCGGTCGCGGCGTCGAAGATTCGGACCGACCCCATGTCCGGGATAACGATCAGGGTCTCGCCGACAGTCACGCGGGCATCGTTGTCCGTCACCACCTTCACCGCCCCCTCCCCTTCGCCGAGGTGGAGGATGGTGCGCGCCCCGATGCGTTCGGCGAATGTCACCGCCATGGAAAGGCCCCTGCCCTCGCGGACGAGGCTGGCCTGTTCCGGACGAAAGCCATAAAGCACGTTCCCATCATGTCGGCGCAGCAATGCGGCGCGTTCGGCGGGCAATGCCGGCGTCACGCCCAGCGGACCGAGATCGACTACCAGCCCGCCATCGCTCTCGGCGGGCTGCCCCTTCAGGATATTCATGCCCGGCGAACCGATGAAGCGCGCCACGAAGACATTCGCGGGATTGTTATAGACCTCAAGAGGCGAGCCGACCTGCTGCAACACGCCATGGTCCATGACGGCGATACGGTCCGCCATCGTCATGGCTTCGAGTTGGTCATGCGTGACATAGACCATGGTCTGCCGGAACTGCCGCTGCAAATGCTTCAACTCCGACCGCATGACGGCGCGGAAGGCGGCATCGACATTCGACAGCGGCTCGTCGAGAAGGAAGATCGCCGGTTCCATGATCGCCGAACGGCCGATCGCCACGCGCTGCAGGATATTGACCGAGAGCCGGTCGGCCTTGCGGTCGAGCAGGCCATCGAGCTGCAACAGGCCGGCGATGGCGCCGACGCGCTTGTCGATCTCGGCCTTGGGCGCGCCATGCATCCTCGGGCCGTAGGACAGGTTCTCGCGCACCGTCATATGGGTGAAGATCGCATAGTTCTGGAAGACGAAGCCGACGCCGCGCCGCCCCATCGGCACGCCCGCCATGTCGCGTCCGTCGAAAAGGATGCGGCCGCTGGTCGGCTCCTCCATGCCGGCGATCATGTTCATGGTCGTGGACTTGCCGCAGCCCGACGGTCCCAGGAGCGCCATGAACTCGCCATTGGCGATTTCGAGATCCATTGTCTTCAGCGCGGTGAAATCGCCGAACCGCTTGACGAGGCTGTTGAGATGAATCGCGCTCATGCCCGGACCTCCCGGCTCGCGACCATCCGCTTCATGGCGAAGACCGCGACGATGGAAAGCACGATCAGGATCGCCAGCGCGATCGCCGCGACATAACCCCAGATCAGGTCCTGCGTCGTCACCTTGTAGATATAGACGGAGATCGTCTCGGTCGCGACGCCGGGCCCGCCACCGGTCATGATGTAGAGCGTGTCGAAGATCTTGAAATTCTCGATCACCCGGATGGCGAGCGCGATGATGATGATCGCCTTCATCTTCGGCAGGACGATCGTGGTGAAACGCTGCCAGGCATTGGCGCCGAGCAGGGTCGCGGCCTTCATCTGGTCCTCCGGCACGCCGACCATGCCGGCGAGCAGGATCAAAAACATCAGCGGCGTCCATTGCCAGATGTCGGCGATCATCACGGCGATCAGCGCCAGATTGGGATCGGAGAGCCAGGCGATCGTCACGGGATGGCCGACGAATTTCGACAGAATATCGTTTACCGGCCCGCCCGACTGGAAAAGCATGAAGAACATGTATCCGGCGACAGCCGGCACGACCATCATCGGCATCAGCAGGATGGAATAGAACAGGCGCTTGCCGGGAAAATCGCCGGTGAAAAGCGTGGCGAGCGCCAGGCCGAGCAGGAATTCCGCCGGAACGCAGATGAGCATCACCAGTCCGGTGCGCCCGAGCGCATGCCAGAAGCGCATGTCGGCCGCGAGGTCGGTGTAGTTGGCGAAATCGTTCCAGAGCCTCCAGGCGCTCCACCAGCCCGTGCCTCCGAGCGGCCCCCAATCCGTCACGCTGATATAAAGCTGCATCAGAAGCGGAAAGGCGGCGATGAAGAGGACGAGCACCTGCGCCGGCAGGGTCAGCCTGAAGCCAAGCCTTGCGCCCTCGTCCCGCCCTCGCGGCGCGGCTGCGACGGCCGCCACACTGTCCTCCGGAACGCTGACGGAAGCGGCGCTCATTGCTTCAGCGCTCCGAAAGTGAGGCCGCGCACCAGATAGCGCTGGATGGCGATGCCCATGATAACGGGCGGCACCGCGGCGATCAGGCCGAGCGCGGCCTTGGCGCCATAGAGCTGGCCGGTCATGGAGGAGGAAAGCGACGCCATATAGACCGGTATCGTGACCCATTGGCGGGTCGTCAGCAGCAGCGCGATCAAATAGTCCGACCAGTTGAGAATGAAGACGAAGAGCGCGGCGCTCGCCAGCGGCGCGCGCATCATCGGCAGTGTGACGCGGGTGAAGACGCGCCAGCGCGAGCACCCCTCGACCAGCGCCGCCTCCTCGATCTCGCGCGGCATGTCGTCGAAGAAGGTTTTCATCAGCCAGAAGGCGAAAGGCAGCGTGACGATGCCGTAGATCAGCGCCAGCCCCCACCAGGTGTCGGTGAAATTCAGGAACGCCCACATGATCATGACCGGGATCATCACGGCCATGGGCGGGAAGAGCCTGAGCTGGATGAGCGCCAGCGGCAAATTCTGCCCCGAGCCGAAGCGCGACAGCCCGTAAGCGGCCGCCGTCCCCGCCGACATGGCGATCGCCGTGCCGAAGATGGACGACAAGAGCGAGGAGACGATCGGCCGAACGGCGGTTCTATCAAGCGCGACGATCAGGCTGCTGTCGGAATGGCCGAAGAGGAAGCGGAAATTCGAGAGCGTCGGATGCTTCGGCCACCAGGTGAGGTTTGCGCCGACGACCGACCATTCTCCGATCGGCTTGAACGCCATGGAAACCATCCACAGGATCGGAATGAGCGTGATCGCAAGCGCCACCGCGATGGCGGCGTAGCGAAAGAGCTCGAAGGGAATGGAACGCTTCATCGTCGGGCTTTGTCGGTTTCGAAGTTGCCGGAAGGGGGATCGATGTGCTTCCCCCTTCCGGCGTCAGCTGGGGCCATCAGCTGATCGGGTCGGTTATCGTCGGCCAGGCCGCCTTGTTGGTCTTGATGGCTTCCTGGAGCTTTTCCTCGCCGGTCCGCCGCGCGATGCGCTTCCATTCGCGCTCGGTGTCGGCCATCGCCTGCTCCGGCGTTTTCGCCTTGGTGCAGGCGGCGACGAGGTTTTCGTCGAGCGCGTTGTGGAAGGCGGTGGCGCCGGGATAGTTGATCGTCGGCACCGTCCGCGCCACCGTCTCGCGCACCACGTCCATGTGGTAGGCGTGATAGGTCTGGCGCACCAGCGGATCGGAGAAATCCGACAGGTGGAACGGATCGAAATAGCCGCTCGGGTTGGCGGTCATCCAGGCATAGATGCGGCTCGAGCCCAGCCATTGCAGAAAGACGTAGCAGGCTTCGGGGTTCTTGGCCTGCGCCGACACCGAGGCCGACAGGTTCAGCCACAGCACCGAGCGGCTGATCAGCCTGCCGTCGATCTCGCGCCCCGGCGGCAGCATCGAGTTGAGCTTGCCGGTGACGACGGAATCCTTGTTGGCCGGGTTGTCGAGGAATTTCGGCAAATTGGAGAAGGCGCAGGTGAGCGCCGCGCCGCCCTTGGCGAAATTGCTGTATTGTTCCGGCCACCCCCAGGAAATCGCATCGGGTGACTTATAGGCGAGCGAATCGACATATTCCTTCGTCGCCTGGATGCCCTGCTCGGAATTGATCAGCGGCTTGCCGTTGTCGTCGAAGAGATAGCGGTTCGGCGAGGCCATCGAGACATAGCGCTGATACCAGTTGGTATAGCCCCAGCCCTGGTTGCGCAGATCGGTGGAGCCCAGCATGTTCTTGTCCGGGCGATGGAAGAACATCGAGATCTCGTCGAGCTGCTTCCATGTCTTCGGCGGCGCGAGATCGTAGCCGTGCTTGTCCTTGAACGCCTTCTTCTCGGCGGCGTCCTCGAAGAGATCCTTGCGGTAAACCCAGGTCTGGAAATCGCCGTCGAGCGACACGCCATAGGTCGAGCCGCGATACTGGTTGAGCAGCGAAACGCCCTTGGCGCCGTTGACATAGCCGCGCTTGGGATCGTCCCATTCCGGCTTGTACTTGGCGACGAATTCATCGAGCTTGAGGATGCCGCCCGTTTCCGCGAGATCGCCGAGACGATTCCACTCCACCGCATAGATGTCGAAGGACCCGCCCTTGGTGGAGATGTCCTGCATCGTCTTGGTGAATTCCTGTCCGTTCGGGACACCGACGATGTCGAGCTTGATGCCGGTTTCCTTTTCCCACAGATCCTTGATCGCAGGCGCGCCGGCGGGAAACGGCTTGGTCAGCTGGCCGATGGAGCCGTCCGACAACCCGAGCACGATCCGGTCGACGCCGGCGGCCTTCATCTTCTTCGCCGCCTCGATGGCGCGCCCCTCCGGCGTATCGGCGCCATATTGATAGCGCTCGCAGCCATCAAAGCCCGTCGGGCCCCCGATCATGCCAGAGGCCAGTGCATCGGCGGCGAAGGCCCGTCCCGGACGGATGAATTGCGGCGCGATGCCGGCGGCCAACACGAAGGCTGCGCCCTTGGCGCCGGTCGTCAGCAGCCGGCGCCGCGATGTGCGGATCAAATCAGACATTGAAATCCTCCCTTAGGCCAACTCTGCAGGCGGCCCATTTGATGGATATTGACGTCACACAGAAGCGATGTCAACATCATAAATAATCATAATACCTCATCAAGGGCGACAGAGCCGCCTCATCACGGATCCATAAGCGGAAAACATGATGTTTAATGAGGAATTATGATGAGATTGAACGGGAGAAGCCCTGCGCGAGAGGCTTGCAAGCCACGAAGGTGAGGCTACACCATCCGTCCCGGAATCGGCTTTGCACGGGCGGCGAGCCGGTTCATCGTCCCCTGCCGCCGCGCGAATGGAAAGGATATGCCGGTGCGCTCTACATTGAGCGACGTAGCCCGCGAGGCGGGGGTCTCACCCGCAACGGTTGATCGGGTCCTCAACAACAGGCCCGGCGTGCGCAGCCGTACGCGCGAGATCGTCAGGGAGACGGCGCAACGTCTCGGCTATATTGGCGAGGAAGGCGACGCCGGATCCTTTGCAAAGACGGCAGGAGGCGAGACCATTCGTCTCGATTTCGTATTGCCGGCCGGCACCAACACCTTCATCAAGATGCTGCATCGCTATATCGAAACCCAGGCGATGGCGCGGCCGGAACTCGACGTGCATATCGAGACGATCGAGGGGTTCAATCCCGACCGCTTGGCGCGCGTCCTGCAGGATCTTGGCAGCACGACGCGTGGCGTTGGCGTGATCGCGCTCGACCACCCGACGGTTCGCGAGGCCATCCGCTCGCTCTCAGCGAAGGGCGTGCAGGTCGTCACGATCGCCTCCGACATCCTGTACGTTCCGCGCGTCGCCTATGTCGGGATCGACAATCGCGCCGCTGGCCGCCTTGCCGGATATCTTCTCAGCCGCTTCATGGGCGGGAACCGCGCCGCAGGAAAGGTGGCCATGTTTGCGGGCTCGCTTTCTTATCGCGGCCATGAGGAGCGCGAGATGGGATTCCGCCATATCCTGTCGGAAGAGGCGTCCCACCTCGAAATCGTCGAACTGCGCGAGATGGGCGACGATCGCGAAAGAGCCTATCAGGAGGCGGCGGCGCTCTTGGACCGGTATCCGGATCTGTCCGCCATCTACAATATCGGGGCCGGCAATTCGGGCATCGCCCGTGCGCTGAAGGAACGCGGGCGCGAACATTCGCTGGTCTTCCTCGGCCACGAAGTCACGCAAGGCACCAAGGCGCTGCTGCTCGACGGCACGATGGATGCTGTCATCGACCAGAACCCACGCGTCGAAGCCCGCGAGGCGCTGAACGTGCTGACTCAGGCCGTGAGGGGCGAGGCTTACGAAATGCCCGCCCCGCGGCTACACGTCATATTCAAGGAAAACATTCCGGAAATCTGATGCGATCGGGTGACAGAAAGGCCGGATCGCGCATCCCATGGGACGGCCGCTTCTTACCGCCATCAACGCTCCGGTGTTGACAGCCGTCAACACCCGGCGCTGTCGGGCGCCGTTCCAACAATCTCCCGAACGGGCAAGAGGATAAGCGGAACGCGATCAAGCTGTCGTGTTCCGCTCCCGGATCATTTCTTCGCGGGCTTGGGTGCGGGCTGGGCCGCCGGCGCCGTATCGGAGCCGCCCGATGAGGAAACCTTGCCGTTCGGCGCTTCCTTCGCCATCTCGTCGCCGACCGACTGGGCGAGGTCGCGGGCGATGCCGCGCTGCCAGATATCCGCCGCCTCGGCGATCTGCCGGGACGCTATCGGCCCGTTCTGGATAAGCTTCTTGCCGGCTTCGGAATTGTAGAACGTCGCTATGGCGTTGAGTTCCTGCTCGCTGAAGAGCTTGGCATAGGCGCGCGCCGCTTCCTTTTCGAGATCGGCGCGGCGCGGCACGAGCGCCAGCGTTTTTTCATCGACGACCTTGATGATGAGGTCCTGGAGGTTGGGGTTCTTCTCGATCAGCTGGTTTTTCAGCGACTGCGCCGCCTGCGGGAGGATCGAATCGAAAGGATCGGTTATGTGCAGGGCCGCTATGGCCGCCCGCGCGGCCTTCAGATGGGCGGGGGTGGCGGTGGCGGCGTCGTCCGCGGCGCTCGCCACGGAAAGGCTCAGCGCGAGCATCGCCGCGGCCGCCAATGTTGTGGTCAGGCTGCGGGCGGTGTTGGCGAACTTCATGATTATTCGAACTCCCTGTTTCAGCGGGCAGGATAAACTGTTTCGACCCCATCGGCCCCGGCGACGATTGCCTCCGTCGCCATTTCCAGAAAAAGGCCATGCTCGACGACACCCGGTATGGCGTTCAGCGCGTCCGAGAGCGCTCTTGTCTCGGGAATGCGGCCAAAAGATGCATCGACGATGAAATGCCCGCCGTCTGTAACAAAAGGCGCGCCGCTCGTCATCCTCAATGTAAGGGGTCCGGAAAGGCCGAGCTTTTCCGCCGCCTCGGCAATGGCGATCCGCGTCGCCTCGATGCCGAATTTGTTGACCTCGATCGGCAGGGGAAAGCGTCCGAGCGTTTCCACCATCTTGCTCCGGTCGGCGATGACGATCATGCGCGCCGAGGCGGAAGCGACAATCTTTTCGCGCAAGAGCGCGCCGCCGCCGCCCTTGATGAGCGACAGCGCCGGATCGATCTCGTCGGCGCCATCTATGGTCAGGTCAAGCCGTGGCTCGTCATCGAGGCTCGATACCGGCACGCCGAGTTCACGGCAAAGGCTCGCGGTCCGCTCGGAGGTGGCGACGCCGATGATCCGCAGCCCCTCCGCCACACGGCCCGCGAGGAGCCGCACGAATTCCGCCGCCGTCGTACCCGTGCCGATGCCGAGCTTCATGCCGTCCTCGACATGACCGAGGGCCACGCGCGCGGCCTCGATCTTCAATGCTCTGGAATCCATCACCACGGACTTTCTTCTTCCGATCCTCGCTCGCGACGGCCCGCACTATCATCTTTGCGAAAGTGGTCAAGGTGCGTATTGGCCGCGTTCAACACCAGACGTAGCTGCCGCCGTCAGAGCAATTCAATTCAGAGTCCAGTGGCATTCCCCCTCACCCCAACCCTCTCCCCGCAAGCGGGGCGAGGGGGACGGAGACGTTGCGGCCAGTCTTCTTCTCCCCGCTAGCGGGGAGAAGATGCCGGCAGGCAGATGAGGGGGCATCGGCGGGCTGGAACTGAATTGCCCTATTACCACCTCACTCTCTATCGGTTTTAACGTTGACGATATCGAGATTGGATATTGTGGAGGCTTCCATCAAGGGAGGCCTTTTTATGTTTTACATATATGAGAACTGGACTACGGACCGCGGCCGCATCCATAAAGCTGAGTGTGGGTACTGCAATTATGGCCTAGGCCTGCGCGCTTCTGATTCTGGTCGAAACGGCAGATGGCTTCCAGCGTTCCAGACTCGTGAAGAGGCGTTTGCAGCGGCTAAAGCTTCGGGTCGATCAGACATGAAGCCGTGTGCAGTTTGCAGTCCCTGAGACCCACACGACGAATTACATCGGCACCGCCGCAACGCTTGCCGATGCCGGCGGTGGAGGCTATGCCGTGAACCGCGATCACCCCTCCTCGACCGACTGGCCCGATTTGCTGGAATGGACATGACATCACCCATCATTATTTTCGATCTCGACGGCACGCTCGTCGATACGGCTCCCGATCTGCTCGACAGCCTCAACCATTCGCTCGCGAGCGCCGGACTGGAACATACGGACCAGACAGAACTGCGCAGCTTCGTCGGGCTCGGCAGCCGCATCATGATCGAGCGCGTCTTCGCCGCCCACGGCCGGAAGATCGAAGACGGCGCGCTCGAAAGGATGCTGACTGACTTCCTCGATCATTATGAGAGCCATATTCCCGGCAAGTCCGCGCCCTACCCCGGCGTGCTCGCCGCCCTCGACCGCTTCGCCGATGCCGGCTACACGCTCGCGGTCTGCACCAACAAGCTTGAAGGCCTTTCAAAGCGGCTGCTGGGCGGTCTCGGCATCGCCGACCGTTTCGCGGCGATCTGCGGCGCCGACACTTTCGCCTTCCGCAAGCCCGACCCGCGTCATCTCAAGAGCACTATCGCCCAGGCGGGCGGCGATCCGGAACGCGCCTTGATGGTCGGCGATTCGCGCACCGATATCGACACGGCGAAATCGGCGGGCATTCCCGTCGTCGCCGTCGATTTCGGCTATACCGACCGGCCGGTGCGGGAGTTCGAGCCTAGCCGCGTGATCTCGCATTTCGACGAGCTGACGACGGACCTCGCCGAACGGCTGATCGGTGCCGCATCAGTCGTTTCCCTCTGACGAAAAAACGCTCTAAGATCGCCCCCGGAGGACCATCGGGAGGAACATATGGATTTCCGGCAGGCGCGCGAATTTCTTCTCCGGAACAGGGAGGACTACGAGGCGGCGCGGGCCGGTTTCCGCTGGCCCGATCCCG
>JBQCEL010000026.1:0-20628 GCA_051960255.1 Rhizobiaceae bacterium | reverse complement strand
CCCGTATCCCTCCCTCGCAGGAGCGCGAGCGTAAACCGGCGCGCCTCTTCGCCGGCGCCGAATCCAGGGCCGATCACATAGGAGGAAGGCTTCCGATCGCGTGCAAAGTCGACCAGGTCTTCCACCGTCTCGACCCGCCGGAGCATGATCGCGGTCAGATGCGCCGCGTTGACCTGCATGGCGGCGAGAGGCGACAGGACGGTGACGGCGCCCGCCCCTGCCCTTGCCGCGGCGAGCGCCGCCAAGCGTGCAGCGCCGGTGGCGGATGGGCCGCCCGAAAAGACGCAGGCATGGCCGCGCGCATACTTATGCGCGTCGAAAGCCGGAAAAGGCAGCGCGGACAGCCAGAGGCCGGGATCGTTCTCATATGTGAGCAGACCGATGGTCTTGATCGCTCCCTTGCTTATTCCAATATCGGCAACAATCGTTTCGCTGCAAAAAGACCGGCCTGGTTCAAGAAGATGGCCGGGTTTCTTGCGAAAGAAAGTCACGGTGAAATCGGCGGGAAGCGACGCTCCCAGGATCCTGCCGCTGTCGCCCGAGACGCCCGATGGGAGATCGACCGCAAGGACGGGAGCCCTGCTCTCTCCGCCTTTCCCCAACGCAGAGGCGGCCTCGCCTGTGATCGGCTTCGACAAGCCAGCGCCGAACAACGCATCAACAATCAATCTCGATCGTTCCGGACGGAACTCTGCGAGCGACCGTGCCTCGATCGGGCAGGCTTGCGATGCAAGCGCCGCATCCGTTCCGGCGCGCGGCGTTCCGAGCGCCCAAACGCTCACTCGAACACCCGCTTCGGAGAGAAGACGCGCCACGACATAGCCGTCGCCGCCATTGTTGCCCGGCCCGCACAATATGTCGACGCCGCTTATCTCCGGAAACCGCTCCAGAACCAACGCGGCGGTAGCAGCACCGGCGTTGCGCATCAGCGTGTATCCGCCCCCGGGCAGATCGGCGATCGTCAGCGCATCGGCCTCGGCCATTTCACGCGGGGTCAGGAGTTCGAGGCGCATCGAATCGTCGATCATTTCGGGTGCGGTAGATAGTCCGGAGGCCAAGGATAGGACCGACTGTAAATGCGGCAACCGAAAATGCGAAATCAAGCGATGGCAACGATATAATCATCCTGCCTGTTTTGTAGGCATTTCCGCCATCCTCCGTCGCCGGCTTTCTATTTTCGACTCCGCTCTCGCGTCATGTTATGGCGTTCGGAGACAAACCGCCGACCTGTTTGAATGAATTTCGAAAAGTGGACCGAATGCGGGTCCATCTGGCATGCTTCATGCTTGACGGTTTGCGGAAGCGGATGGTGTCGTTCGTCCTACGAAAGAAATAGAGGCCAAGGCGCATGAAAAAGATCGAGGCAATTATAAAGCCCTTCAAGCTCGATGAGGTGAAGGAAGCTCTTCAGGAGGTCGGGCTCCAAGGCATCACCGTTACCGAGGCAAAAGGCTTCGGCCGGCAAAAGGGCCATACGGAACTTTACAGGGGCGCCGAATATGTCGTCGATTTTCTCCCCAAGGTGAAAGTCGAAGTCGTGTTGAACGACGAAAGCGTCGAGGCCGCTATTGACGCCATTCGCAACGCAGCGCAGACAGGCCGCATCGGGGATGGCAAGATTTTCGTCTCCAATGTCGAAGAGGTCATTCGCATCCGGACGGGCGAAACCGGCCCCGACGCCATCTGAGCACGATTTTTCAGCCGATTTTCAAGCGTCATCATAGGGAAAGAAGCATGACGACAGCATCCGACATCTTGAAGCAGATCAAGGACAACGAAGTGAAATTCGTCGATCTGCGCTTTACCGATCCGAGGGGCAAGCTCCAGCACCTGACGATGGATATCGCCGAGGTGGATGAGGACATGTTCGCCGACGGCGTTATGTTCGACGGCTCCTCCATCGCCGGCTGGAAGGCGATCAACGAAAGCGACATGGTGCTGATGCCGGATACCGAGACGGTCCATATGGACCCGTTCTTCGCGCAATCCACCATGGTCGTGCTGTGTGACATCCTCGATCCGGTCTCTGGCGAATCCTATAATCGCGACCCGCGCGGCACGGCGAAAAAGGCCGAGGCCTATATGAGGGCCGAAGGCATCGGCGACACGATCTATGTGGGGCCGGAAGCCGAATTCTTTGTCTTCGACGACGTGAAATACAAGGCCGATCCCTACAATACCGGCTTCAGGCTCGATTCCTCCGAACTGCCGTCGAACGACGACACCGACTATGAGACCGGCAATCTTGGCCACCGCCCGCGCGTCAAGGGCGGCTATTTCCCCGTCCCGCCGATCGATTCCTGCCAGGACATGCGCTCTGAAATGCTTTCGGTGATGGCCGAGATGGGGGTGCGCACCGAGAAGCACCATCACGAGGTCGCCGCGGCCCAGCACGAACTCGGCCTGAAGTTCGACACGCTGGTGCGCAACGCCGACAAGATGCAGATCTACAAATATGTCGTGCACCAGGTCGCCAACGCCTATGGCAAGACCGCGACCTTCATGCCGAAACCGATCTATGGCGACAACGGCTCAGGCATGCATGTGCACCAGTCGATCTGGAAAGAGGGCAAGCCGACCTTCGCCGGCAACGAATATGCCGGCCTGTCGGAAAGCTGCCTCTACTATATCGGCGGCGTCATCAAGCACGCCAAGGCGATCAACGCCTTCACCAATCCGCTGACCAATTCCTACAAGCGCCTGGTGCCCGGTTTCGAAGCGCCGGTGCTGCTCGCCTATTCGGCGCGCAACCGCTCGGCGTCGTGCCGCATTCCCTTCGGCACCTCGCCGAAGTCGAAGCGCGTGGAAGTGCGCTTCCCTGATCCGGGCGCAAATCCCTATCTCGCCTTCGCCGCGCTGCTGATGGCCGGCCTTGACGGCATCAGGAACAAGATCCATCCCGGCCAGCCGATGGACAAGGATCTCTACGACCTGCCGCCGAAGGAACTGAAGAAGATCCCGACGGTATCGGGCTCGCTGCGCGAGGCGCTGATGAACCTAGACAAGGACCGCGCCTTCCTGAAGGCCGGCGGCGTCTTCGACGACGACCAGATCGACAGCTTCATCGAACTGAAGATGGCCGAGGTGCTGCGTTTCGAGATGGCCCCCCACCCGGTCGAATTCGACATGTATTATTCGGTCTGACCCACAGCTCAACCTGATCCGATGAAGCCGCGGCTGCCCTGCCGCGGCTTTTCTCTTTCCGAGCCGCAGGACTATGGCCTCCCGGTCCCATGGCCATATCCAGCTTAGCCTCACCGCGCTATAAGCCGGCTATCATCTATTTGCCCGAAAAACCGGAATGTCCACGCCGATCCTCATCGCCATCCTGTTCGCGGCCCTCCTCCACGCGGCATGGAACGCGCTCCTGAAATCCCAACCCGACAAGATGGCGGGCGCGCTTGCGGTCTCGATCGGCAGTTCGGTCATGGCGCTGATCTGTCTTGCCTATACAGGGCTGCCGGGTCGCGCGGCATGGCCGCTCGTTGCCGGTTCGGCCGTCCTCCACACGGGCTACTTCCTGTTCTTGACGAGCGCTTATCGCGTCGGCGATCTGGGCCAGGTCTATCCTGTCGCGCGCGGGGTAGCGCCACTGATCACCGCCGCCGGGGCAGTCCTCCTGCTGGGAGAGACGCTGACGCCATTGGAAACCGCCGCGGTGGCGATCATCGGCCTCGGCCTGATCAGCCTTGTCCTGACGGCTAAGACGGATGGTCGGCTGAACGTGGCGTCATGCGCGCTGGCGCTTGTTACGGGCCTCTTCATCTCCGCCTATTCCTTGAACGACGGCACCGGCGCGCGCCTCGCCGGCAACAGCCTCGCCTATTACAGCGCCGCCGCTCTCCTGAACTCAGCCGTGATGTGCGTCGGCATGTCGTGTTTCCGGCGCGATGTCGTCCCCGCGGCGCTCAGAAACTGCCGGCGGTCGCTGTGGATCGGCGGTCCGCTCTCCTTCATCGCGTATGCGCTGATCACCTGGGCGTTCACGCAGGCGCCGATCGCGCTCGTCTCGGCGTTGCGCGAAACCAGCCTTGTCTTCGCGCTTATTATTGGCACGCTCTTCCTGAAGGAGCGCATCAATCTGGGAAAGATCATCTCTGTTTTCGTGACGCTCTCCGGCGCGGTGCTGCTCCGGTTGCAGAGTTGACGCATTGGGCTCCCGCTCTCGGGAAACGGCCTCCCTCGCGACCATATAGCGCCACAAAAAGGCCCGGCGTTTCCGCCGGGCAAAATCGTCGGGGGGGACGAAGGACTTACGCCGCCGCCTTCTTTTCCGCGCTTGTCGGCACTTCGGCGATCGTCTTCAGGATCTGCGAGGCGATCTGGTAGGGGTCGCCCTGGCTGTTCGGGCGGCGGTCCTCAAGGTAGCCTTTGTAGCCATTGTTGACGAAGGAATGGGGCACGCGGATCGAGGCGCCGCGATCGGCTATGCCATAGCTGAACCTGTTCCACGGCGCCGTCTCGTGCTTGCCGGTCAGACGCAGATGATTGTCCGGGCCGTAGACAGCGATGTGGTCCATGAGGTTTTTCTCGAAGACCCCCATGAGCGCCTCGAAATAATCCTTGCCGCCGGTCTCGCGCATATAGCTGGTCGAGAAATTGCAATGCATGCCCGAGCCGTTCCAATCCGTGTCGCCGAGCGGCTTGCAATGGAACTCGATGTCGATGCCATATTTCTCGGTCAGGCGCAGCAGCAGGTAGCGCGCGATCCACATCTGGTCGGCGGCCGTGCGGGAACCCTTACCGAAAATCTGGAACTCCCACTGGCCCTTCGCCACCTCGGCATTGATGCCTTCATGGTTGATGCCGGCGGCCAGGCAGAGATCGAGGTGCTCCTCGGTCAGCTTGCGGGCGATGTCGCCGACATTCTTGTAGCCGACGCCGGTATAATACGGGCCTTGCGGCGCAGGAAAACCGGACTCGGGGAAGCCGAGCGGGCGGCCGTCCTTATAGAAGAAATATTCCTGCTCGAAGCCGAACCAGGCGCCGTCGTCGTCGAGCACGGCGGCGCGCTTGTTCGAGGGATGCGGCGTCACGCCGTCCGGCATCATGACCTCGCACATGACGAGCGCGCCGTTCGTGCGCGCCGGGTCCGGATAGAGCGCGACCGGCTTCAGCACGCAATCCGACGAATGGCCCTCCGCCTGCATGGTGGAGGAGCCGTCAAAACCCCAAAGCGGCAATTGCTCCAGCGTCGGGAATTCCGCGAATTCCCTCACCTGGGTCTTGCCGCGCAGGTTTGGCGTCGGCGTGTAGCCATCCAGCCAGATATATTCGAGCTTGTACTTCGTCATTTTCACCTCGCGTCGATGTTTGGAACCGGGCGGTTCCGAAAGCGTTTCGCCGGGGCGAGCCGGCAGCCGATTAAGGCAAAGCAACAGACGTGCCAATCCGACGTGGGGATATGAGAAAAATCGACGGGACTCATCTACGGCGGAGCGTGGATGCCTTTTCCGTCGACAGATCGGTGAAGTGACTGCAAAATGTGCAGATGCAGACAATAATTTAGGCAAACTGCTCAATATTCTTGCAAATGCGCTTTCCTTTCCCAGTTAAATGACGGATAGTTTGAGAAGGAGGGAGCTTGCCATGAACAAGACCTCACATCGGCAGACCGCTCAAATTCTAGTCTTTCCGCTGGCGCGGCGGCTCGCTGCCAAAAATTTAAGCAAACGCGCCAAATTTGCGGCAGAACTCGCTACGATGCGGGCCGAGAAAGCCGTCGCTATCGATGGCTGGTATCACCAGGCGGCGATCGAGGAATCCGAGTCGCGTCATAACTGATCGTGGCACATCCAACAGTTGCGATGATCGCGGCGGGAGAAGGCGCGCGCCGGCTGAGCTCAACCTATCCAACATGATATGATCACCAAAAGACCCGACGGGTGGCACTGTTCGACCACAATCGGGGTGTCGATTGGCAAGCGCGGTGGGCTGAATTCGGAGAGGTAGACCCCATGCGCAAAATTACCGTTCTCGCGATTGCTTTCATTGGCCTCGGACTATCGGCCGCGAATGCCCAGCAAAGCGCCCCGCCGCAACCCCAGGCTCCCGCAGCAAGCCAGGGGGCGCAAGTCCGCAGCCTAAACATTGTCGACATGTCGCAATTGCCGTCCGACACGCAGACGCAGGTGAACAAGCTGATCGCAAAAACAACGCCTGCGGATCTGAAGAACATGCGAAGCGCGATCGATCGCGTGCCGCAGATCAAAGCCGCGCTTCAGCAGAAGGGTCTGACGTCGGCCCAGGTCGTCGTCGCCAGCCTAAGCGACGACGGCGTGTTAACGCTGGTCACGAAAAAGGCAAGTTAGGCCGGAATACGGCGCCAAGACTCCGAACCCCTGGCCCCGCCCATAGGGTGGTCCATTCAACCCCGCCGATACCTGAGGCGTCGAGCCTCGGGATTTGAAGACTGAATCAGCCGCCCTTGGTGGCCGAAGGTTTTGGGCTCGGGGTCTTCTTGGCGGAATGCCTCATCGTCTTCTTGGTATGATGATGATGGCGCGTTGCATGGTGCTTGGCGGTGGACTTTTCCATCATGGTGTTTTTCATCGCCGGCCGATGATGCGTGCCTTTCCCGCGGGTATTCTGCCCCATATCGCTATTGCTCTTCGCCACGGAATTCGTTCCGGTTCCGGCGGGGGCGGAAGAGTTCGTCTGAGCGAATGCAAGCCCGGTTGAAAAGGCAAGGGCGCTGACGGCAATCAGAAGCGGTCTCATGGGGATCCTCCGTTTATCGAGACGTCACCACTCCCAACCGCTCGAGTGGATCGAAGTTCCCATTCGGCGGCGGGATCGCCTCAAAGGCGACATGCCGAGATGCCGGTGCGATTGCTCCGTGCCTCGCGGCTGATGTAAAGGGAGTGAAAATCACTGGTGCGGTCGAGAAGACTCGAACTTCCACGGGTTGCCCCACAGCGACCTCAACGCTGCGCGTCTACCAATTCCGCCACGACCGCTCGTGATGAAAGGCGCCGGTCGGAACCGGCTGCGCGCATGTAGCAAATAGGCTAAGGCGAAACAAGGGTGTGGAAGGCACTAATTTCCGCCGTCCAAAAGAAGCGGCATGCTGCTTTTGCCTTCGGCCAGGCGATCCCATAAGGAACTGGACCTTTCGCCATAATGGTTCCATATGAAAGGTCCCATGATCGAACGCAGCCTGATCGCCACGTCTTTCCACCCTTTGGAGCCTTCCCCTTCCGTGGAATGGCTGGTGGCGCCGGGGCTAACGCCCTACGGCAAAGCGCTGGCCTTCATGGAAGATCGCGTTGCGGCGATTCGCGACGGCCGCGCCGGCGAACTGGTCTGGCTGGTCGAGCACCCTCCCCTTTATACGGCCGGAACCAGCGCCAAGCCTGGCGATCTTCTCGCGCCCGGCCGCTTTCCGGTCTTCAACGCGGGCCGCGGCGGCGAATACACCTATCACGGTCCGGGGCAGCGTGTCGCCTATGTCATGCTCGACCTGAAACGACGGCGTGAGGATGTCCGCGCCTTCGTCGCGGCTTTGGAGGGATGGCTGATCCGCGCGCTGGCCCATTTCAACGTCAAGGGCGAGCGTCGCGAGGACAGGGTCGGCGTGTGGGTTGCGCGGCCCGATCGCCCGCCCCTGCCGGACGGAAGCCCCGCTGAAGACAAGATCGCCGCGATCGGCATACGGCTCCGCCGCTGGGTGAGCTTCCACGGCGTCGCCCTCAATGTCGAGCCTGAGCTGGAGCATTTCAGCGGCATCGTGCCTTGCGGCATTTCGGGCTACGGCGTCACCAGCCTCGTCGATCTCGGACTGCCGGTGACGATGGCGGATGCGGACCAGGCGCTTAAATCCGCTTTCCGCGACCTTTTCGGCGACGTCGAGGAGATGCCTGCCGCACCTGTCCTGAAGAGCGCCTGATGCGGCTCCACGGTCCCCGCCTCGGAGCAGCGGTCTTTGGAATTCTTTTTGCGCTTTTCGCGCTGCCGGCGCTGGCGCTCCAGGCAAGCGATCAGGTCGCGCCCGAAATATCGACCGGCGTCCTCGCCAAGGATATCGTCCGCGCGCATCACCGCATGGTGGTCGCTGCCGAACCGCTCGCGGCCGAGGCGGGCTTGAAGGTTTTGCGCGAAGGCGGCAACGCCGCCGACGCGATGATCACGGTGCAGACCGTCCTCGGTCTTGTCGAGCCCCAATCCTCCGGGATTGGCGGCGGCGCTTTCCTCGTCTGGTATGACGGCCATACCGGCAAGATCACGACGTTCGACGGACGCGAAACGGCGCCGGCGCAGGCCACGCCCTCGCTCTTCCTCGATGCCAACGGCAAGCCTTTGAAATTTTTTGATGCCGTTGTGGGCGGCCGTTCCGTCGGTACGCCGGGCGTGCTTCGGATGATGGAGCGCGTCCACGAGCGCTATGGCTCCAAATCCTGGGACGAACTGTTCCAGCCGGCGATTGCGCTAGCGCAAAAGGGCTTTCCGGTTTCGCGGCGGCTGCACGATGAAATCGAGGCCGACAAGGGGCGGCTCGACCGGCAGCCGGCGGCGCGCGCCTATTTCTACGATGCGGCCGGGAATGCGCTGCCAGCCGGAACGATCCTCAAAAATCCGGCCTATGCAAAGACGCTTCGCCAGATCGCGAACGGCGGAGCCGATGCCTTCTATGTCGGCGACATCGCCAACGATATCGTCGCGGCTGTCCATCACGCCAATAATCCCGGCCTGCTCAGCCTCGACGATCTCGCCGATTACCGCGCGAAAGAGCGGCGACCCGTCTGCTTTCCCTATCGTCACTACAACGTTTGCGGCATGGGGCCGCCCTCCTCCGGCGCCCTCACCATCGGAGAAATCCTCGGCATGCTGTCGAACTTCGATCTTTCCGCGCGCGGACCGGAGAGCTCCGATACGTGGCGCCTGTTCGGCGACGCCACCCGTCTCGCCTTTGCGGACCGCGATCGCTACATGGCGGACACGGATTTCGTGAAGATGCCGCAGGGCCTTCTAAATCCCGGCTACCTCAACGACAGGGCGACGTTGCTCCTGCGTCCGAAGGCGCTCGATAATGACGAGGTGAAGCCCGGAAACCCGCCATGGGAGAAGGCGGAAAAGCGGGTGGACGGCAAAAATTTTTCCGAGCACGGGACTTCGCACTTCGTCATCATCGACGATGAAGGCAACATCGCCTCAATGACGACTACGATCGAAAACGCCTTCGGCTCGCGTCAAATGGTGGACGGCTTCCTTCTCAACAACCAGCTGACGGATTTTTCCTTCCTACCCGACAAGGATGGCCATGCTGTCGCCAATCGCGTCGAGCCGGGAAAGCGTCCGCGCTCGTCCATGTCGCCGACCATCGTTCTGAAGGACGGCAAGCCTGCTTTCGCCATCGGTTCTCCCGGCGGCTCCAACATCATCCCCTATGTCGCCGAAACGCTGATCGCCCTGATCGACTGGAAGATGAACATAGAGGAAGCCGTCTCCTTTCCGCATTTCGTCGATCGGTATGGTCCCTATGACCTCGAAAAGGACACGAGCGCGGTGAACATGCGAAAGGGGCTCGAGGCGCTCGGCTACACGGTCGATTTCAAGGACGAGAATTCAGGCCTGAACGGCATCGCCGTCGCCGCGGACGGAACGATCGAAGGAGGCGCCGACCCCCGTCGCAACGGCGTGGCGCTGGGCGACTGAAGCAGAGCCTTTGTCGTCCCGCTCCATGATGGAGGCGGGCTGCAACAGCGACTGAACGTCAACAAACAATTTGGATGCGGGAGACTAGTCTTTTCGGTTCATTCCGACCCCGTGTGGGCGTCGCCAGGCGCGAATGGACGAATTGCCCGGAGGCCTCCATCCGCTACAATTTGCAACGCTTTTTTTCTGCCGGGGGGCAGGAGGGACAAACGAGTGGCGCGTTTTCCGCCTCCCAAAGGCCGCGAGGGCGACAGGCGCTATCGCACGGCCATCCGTCCGCGCATCCTGCGGCAAGTTGGCGGCAGTTCGTCAGATGCCGAGCAAAAGCCGATTGACGGATCGACGAGCGCCACGACGCAATTCGAGTGTCCAAAGACCGGTCTTCGGATACTTAGGGCGAGTTGCAATCTCGAGACGGTCAAGGATGGCCGAGGCGTCATCCTGACATATCTGCCGGACGAGCCGATCCGGGAATTCAACATCGTGCATTTCCGCCCGACAAGCGTCAGAGGCATGCACTACCATTCCCATTTCATCGAATATTCTCTGGCCGTGGCAGGCGAAGGTGTTTTCGTCTATCGTGAGGTAAGAGACGACCCTTTCTCCGAAAAATCCTTTTTCGTAGCGCGCGGATTCTGCGTACGCATACCCGTCGGCGTCGTCCACACAATCTACTCGATTTCCGAACTGACGGTTGTCGCGTGTCTGTCCAAGCCATGGGATGAGAGTCATCCCCCGATCGTCCAGATGGGGGCTATTCCGAAGCCGGAGCGGATCGGATGAGGCTGGCGATCATTGGCTCCAAGGGTTTTGTCGGTTCCGTCATCGCCGAGGCAGCGGCAGCGCGGGAGGATGTCGAACTGACCCGCGTCACCCGCGCGAACTACCGGGATGCCCTGGACGCCGGGCCGTACGACATCGTCGTCAATGCGGCAATGCCTTCGGCAAGGTTCTGGGCGGAGCAAAGCCCGGACCTGGACTTCATCGAAACCGTTGAAAAGACCCACCGCATTCAACGCGATTTCGCTTCGGTCAAGATTGTCCAGATCAGCTCCGTGTCGGCGCGTTGCCAATTGGACAAGGTCTATGGCCGGCACAAGCGGGCAGCCGAGGTCCTCATCGACAACGGACGCAACCTCATCGTGCGGCTTGGGCCCTTGTATCATCCGACCTTGTCGAAAGGCGTCATCGTCGACCTGCTGCTCGATCGCCCGGTCTTCGTATCAGGCGAAAGCCTCTACGCGTTCACGCCGGTCGAGTGGGCGGTGGGAGAAATCCTGCGCCGCATGGACCAAATCGGTATTATCGAAATAGGAGCGAAAGAACCGCTTCAGCTGCGCGATCTATCGGCCGCGCTGGGCTCGAACTCGCAATTCCAGGGCGAAAGGGATGACCAAGTGTTCGATGACGCCGGCAACGAAGCTCCGCCGGCCGGGGCGGTGATTGCGTTCGCGGAGAGGTTGCGGAGTCGGATCAGGGAATGAAACCATGACAGGTCCAATATTCTTCCACAGAGGCAAGCGCGTGTTCGTTGCCGGCCACCGCGGGCTCGCCGGCGCGGCGCTGGTCCGCCGCCTGCTGCGCGAGGATTGCGATTTGCTGACCGCCCCAAGTTCGGAACTCGACCTTCGGCGGCAAGCGGACGTCGAAACCTGGTTTGCCCGAAGCCGGCCGCAGGTCGTCTATCTCGCCGCCGCAACGGCGGGCGGCATCCAGGCGAATTACGAGCGCCCGGCCGATTTCATCTATAACAATCTCGCGATCCAGGAAGCCGTCATCCAGTCCGCCTATCGGTTCGGTGTCGAAAAGCTCTGTTTTCTAGGCTCTTCCTGCATCTATCCGCGCCTCGCGCCCCAGCCGATGACAGAGGATGCACTCCTTACCGGCCCGCTCGACGAGCACAACAAATGGTACGCGGTGGCGAAGATTGCCGGACTCATGTTGGTGGATGCCTATGCGAAACAGCATGGCTGCGACTTTATCGCGGTGATGCCGGCCAACCTCTACGGGCCGGGCGACAAATTCACGCCCGAGAACAGCCATGTCGTTGCCGCTCTCATCGATCGGGTTCATCGCGCCAAGCAGGAGGGCGGCAAGGAAATCACGATCTGGGGAACTGGGAATGCGCGCCGCGAATTCCTCCATTGTGACGACATGGCGGACGCCTGCGTTCATCTGATGAACCACTATTCGTCGCCGGAAATCGTCAATGTCGGAACGGGCGAGGATATCACGATCACGCATCTCGCCAGGATGATCTGCGACGTGATCGGCTTTCCGGGCGAGCTGGTCCACGACGCCTCCAAGCCTGACGGGACGCCGCGCAAGGTGGTCAGCATCGAACGCCTTCGCTCACTCGGTTGGTCGCCAAGGATATCGTTCCGCGACGGGCTGGCGGAAACCTATCGATGGTACCTGAAGAACATCGCTCCCTCATATCCCGGCTATCCTTAGCGCCGCATTGCGGCCGAGTAGGCCGGTTTCGGCGAGCGGCCTGGACGAATTTTCTCCACGGCAGCAGCGCCCTTATGGCTGCGGCTGGGAGGAAAGACCGCAAGTACCTGGCTCAAAATTTCGGCGCCGATTCCCTCAATCGGGCCAAAGAGGGTATTGACGTTTTGCCGCGTCGAGGCATCCTGTCGGCGTGGCTCTCGGACCGGCCATGACATATGGAATAGATGACGCACCACCCGACACAGTCGCCGCAATTCTTTCTCACGGCGCCCTCGCCCTGCCCTTATGTAGAGGGCGAGTTCGAACGCAAGGTCTTCACCCATCTTGTCGGAGACAAGGCGCCGGAGCTCAACGATCTCCTCACCCAGGGCGGCTTCCGGCGCTCGCAGAACATCGCCTACCGACCGGCCTGCGAACATTGCCGTTCCTGCATCTCCGTCAGGATCCTCGCCAATGAATTCAAGCCTTCGCGCAACATGAAGCGCGTCATGGCGCGCAATGTGGACCTCATCGGCTCGGCCCATGACGCCGAGCCATCGACCGAGCAATACTCCCTCTTCCGCTCCTATCTCGATCAACGCCACAAGCGCGGCGGCATGTCGGACATGACGGTGCTCGACTATGCGATGATGGTTGAGGATTCGCATGTCGAGACGAAGATCATCGAATACCGCCGGCGCGGACCGGATTCCTTCATCACCGGGAAAGGCCAGGGTGAACTGCTTGCGGTGGCGCTGTCGGACGTGATGAGCGATGGCCTCTCCATGGTCTATTCCTATTTCAACCCGGAATTAGAGGAGCGGTCGCTCGGCACCTTCATGATCCTCGATCACATCAATCGCGCGCGAGCGGCTGGGCTACCGCATGTCTATCTCGGCTATTGGGTGAGCGGCTCCCGCAAGATGGCCTACAAGATACGCTTCACGCCGCAGGAGCATCTCGGCCCCAAGGGTTGGGAACGCTACAGCGAAAAATAGCCGCTTCGGACTGACCTATCTTTCCGCCATGCCGTGGGGCAAGGTTTTGCTCCCGCCCACCTGTATAGGTGGCGTTTCGCTGCAGGGGAAAGTCACTTGTCCGATCCCATTGAATCCCGGCATCTCAAGGGACTGCTGATCACCGGCTTAGGCGGCCTGACGCTTACCTGGGATATACCGCTGATCCGTCTGTCGGACGGCGCGCCCTGGTCGGTTCTCCTGGCGCGCAGCGGGACGACGCTGGTCGCGAGCCTCATCCTGTGGCTCGCAATGCGCCGTGTCATGCGCAGCGCTCCTCCGCTCGTGCCCGGACGAAGCGGGGTGGTCGTCGCCTGCCTTTACGGCGCCGGCTCGGTCACGTTCATCGCCGCCGTCTTCAGCACCACGACGGCCAATCTTGCCTTCCTCCTTGCGTTCAACACCATGTTCGCGGCGCTTCTTTCGTGGGTCTTCCTGAAAGAACGCCCCCGGCCCGCGACATTCGTCGCGATGGGATTCATGCTGCTCGGCATTCTCCTGATTGTCGGGGAAGGCATGTCGTCGGGACATCTCTTCGGCGACGCCATGGCGCTGCTATCCGCCCTCTCCATTGCTGGCGCCATAACCGTATCTCGCGCGAGCGGCAAAAATATGGGATTCAGTTCGCTTGTCGCGGTCGTGATTCCGTTTCTGATCGCCTGCTGGGTGGTTGGCAAAGCCGGCTTCCACATAGAGCGGCCGCTATGGATTCTGATCGACGGTGCGATCGTCACCCCGCTGTCCTTCTTCTGCCTCGCCACGGGACCGCGTTACCTTTCAGGCCCGGAGGTGGCGATGTTCTACCTCCTCGAAACAGTGCTCGCTCCTGTCTGGGTCTGGATCATCTTCTCCGAAACGCCGAGCGACCAGAGCCTCGTCGGAGGCACAATCCTCGTCGTCGCGCTGGTGGCGCATTCGGTCTGGCTGCTGCTCAAAGGGCGCAAGCCCCCCGCCGACCGCGTCGTGGAATATCCGATCTGACGCTGTTGGTTCGGAAGCCGCGCCTCAGGCAGGCGCGGGAACGTGCAGCAAATCCCTCAGCTTCGCGAAGACGGCGGCGTGCTCCGCTGGCCCAAGCGCATCGGTTCCGAAGAGCTGGGTCGAGCGCAATCCATCGACGGCGAGGAAAACGATCAACGCCGCGGCAAGATCGCTCGAACTTCCGATAAGACGGTCGAGAAGATCGCGCCTGTAGCGTCGGATAGGATCGAGAAAGGATGGATCCTCCGCAATCGCCGCCAGGATTCCGGTTGCATCCGGCTTGCGCTCCGGTGCTTCGCAGGAAACGAGTTCGAGCAGCGCCAGCGCCAGCGCGTTGCCGCAATCCGAATGCTGGGCCTCGAGCCTGCGCAACGCCTGATCGAACTCTTCGAGATGGCGTTCGACAAGCGCCTCTATCAGCTTCTTCTTGGATGGAAAATTGTAGAGCAGCCCGCCCTTCGACAGGCCCGCTCGCGCCGCCACCGCATCGAGCGAGATGTGAGCCGGGCCGACTTCCCGGGCAAGTTCGGTCGCCGCGAGCAATATCCTTTCCCTGGAACTGATTTCGTCAGCGCTCATGTCGGTTCATCCAAGCTCCCGGCCTCCATCTTGACATTACCGTCCAGACGGTACAGTAGTCACCGTCACTGTGCAAGGCGCGGCCCGCGAGAGGGGCACATGCAGCCAATGGGCAGAAAGCGCAGCGGAGCCACCCAATGATAAAGCGCCTCATCATCGCGCTCGTCTTCATCGTCATCGTGTGTGGCGGCCTGATCGGGTTCAACCTCTTCCGCGACCACGCGATCAAGCAGTTTTTCGCCAATATGCCGAAGCCGGCGCTGACAGTTTCGACGGTGAAGGCGGAACCCGTGACATGGACGCCGGAGATCGACGCGATCGGAACGGTAAGCGCCTCGCAAGGCGTCAATCTGAGCGTCGAGGTCGCCGGCGTCGTGAAGGACATCCTTTTCTCCTCCAACGAGCGTGTCAAAGCCGGTCAGTTGCTCCTGCAACTCGACGACGAGGTCCAGAAAGCGGATCTTGCCGCCGAAAAGGCGCAGGCCGCGCTCGATCAGCAGAATCTGCAACGCGCCGTCGAATTGCAGAAGCGGCAGGTCGGCCCCGAATCGAACGTGCAGCAGACACAGGCCGCAGCCACGGCTTCGGCCGCACAGGTGAAGAAATTGCAGGCCGTGCTCGACCAGAAGCTCTTGAAGGCGCCCTTTGCCGGTACGATAGGCATTCCGCAAATCAATCCCGGCCAGTATCTCTCTCCCGGCGACGTCGTAGCGACGCTGCAGAACCTCGACACGATGCGCGCCGACTTCACCGTGCCGGAACAGCAATTGCCCGATCTGAAGATGGGGCAGAAAGTGCGGCTCGGGCTTACCGACGCCGATCTGAAATTTCACGGCAAGATCACCGGCATCGATCCGAAGGTAAATTCGGCGACGCGTCTCGTTTCGGTGCGCGCGCTCATCGCCAATCAGAATGGCGAGTTGACGCCAGGCCAATTCGTTCAGGTGAGGGTCGAGCTTCCCGTGGAAAACGATGTCATCGCGCTGCCGCAAACAGTGCTGACGACCAGCCTCTACGGCGATTATCTCTATGTCGTCGCGCCTGCCGACGAAAAAGGCAAGCCGACGAACGGCGCGGTCGATCCCTCCGACAAGAACCAGAAACTTGTCGCCAAGCAGGTGTTCGTCAAAATCGGCCGGCGATCCGGTTCGCTCATCGAGATCAAGGACGGCGTCAAGCCCGGCGACGTCGTCGTGACTGCCGGCGAGAACCGGCTCACGAATGGCTCGCCTGTAACGATAGATAACACCGTCGACCCCTCGAAACTCGCCGAGGCGGCGACGCAATGAACCTTTCCGAGCTCTTCATCCGGCGGCTCGTTCTTTCCACCGTCCTCGGTTGCCTGATCCTGCTGCTCGGGGTCCAGGGCATCTTCAATCTCGCCGTCCGTCAATATCCGAAGGTCGACGAAACGGCGATCACGATCACGACCGCCTATCCTGGCGCGAGCCCGGATCTCATCCAGGGCTTCATCACCGAGCCGATCGCCGAAGCCGTCTCGACGACGGAAAACATCGACTACGTGACCTCGCAGAGCAGTCCCTCGACGAGCACCGTCACCGTCAACATGAAGCTCGGTTCCAATCCCGACATCGCGCTCACCGAGGTGATGTCCAAGGTCCAGCAGGTGCGCAGCAAATTGCCCACCGCTTCCAAGGACCCGGTGATCGTCAAGGGCACAGGGCAACAATTCGCCATCATGTATCTCGCGGTGCAGAACCCGAACATGACGGCCGAACAGGTGACGGAATACATCACCCGCGTCATCAAGCCCCGGCTTTCGACCATCCAGGGCGTCGCCCAGGTGCAGATCCTCGGCGCGGCGGACTATTCCATGCGCATCTGGATCGATCCGGTGCGGCTTGCGGCGCGCGGCCTCACGGCCACCGATGTGCTGAACGCGATCAACTCTTCCAACTTCCTGTCGGCGCCGGGCCACACGCAAAACGCCTTCGTGGCCAACAACATCACCGTCCATTCGACGCTGCAATCGCCAGAGGCTTTCGGCGCGCTCCCCGTCAAGGGCAGCGGCGACAGCGTCGTGCGTCTCCGCGACGTGGCAAAGATCGAACTGGCCGCGGAAAACACGGACACGGTGGTCAGCTTCAACGGCAAACCGGGAACGTTCATAGGCATCTTCCCGACGCCGTCGGCCAACCCTCTGCAGACGGCTTCCGGCGTGGTGAAGGAACTGCCGTCGATCCAGGACACGCTGCCGACCGGCATGAAGATGACGCTGGTCTATGATGCGACGGAAACGATCAGCGCCTCCATCCACGAAGTGTTCAAGACGATCGGCGAAGCGATCCTCATCGTGGTGGTGGTGATCCTGCTCTTCCTGGGCTCTTTCCGTTCCGTGCTGATGCCGATCGCGACGATACCGCTATCGCTCATCGGCGTCTGCTTCCTTCTCTTCGCCGTCGGCTTTTCGATCAATCTCCTGTCGCTGCTCGCGATGGTGCTCGCCATCGGGCTCGTGGTCGACGACGCCATTGTCGTGGTCGAGAACATCCATCGGCATATCGAAGCCGGCATGACGCCGTTCAGGGCGGCAATCGTCGGCATGCGGGAGATCACCGGCCCGGTCATCGCCATGACGATCACGCTCGCGGCCGTCTTTACGCCGCTTGCCTTCACCGGCGGCCTCACCGGCTCGCTTTTCCGCGAGTTCGCCTTCACGCTCGCCGGCTCCGTCATCATCTCCGGCATTGTTGCCCTGACGATAACGCCCGCCATGGCCGCGCGCATCCTGACTTCGGGCAATCACAGCCGCTTCCAGCGTATTGTCGACGGCACGTTCGACTGGATCGCCGACCGTTATGAAAGCCTGGTGAGGGGTTCGCTCAATTACCGCGCTTTCACGCTCGTCATCGTCATTCCGCTCATCCTGCTGACCGGATTCCTGTTTACGAAGACCTCGACCGAACTTGCGCCTGAAGAGGACCAAGGCGCTTTGTTCTCTCTGATCACTGCGCCCCGCTACGCGACAACGCCCTATACCAGCCTCTACGTCAACCAGATCCGGAAGCTCACGGAGAACATTCCCGAGGTCAAGGCGAACTTCTCCATCACCGGTCTCAACGGTGCGACGAACACTGCCTTCGCGGTCTGGGCGCTGAAGGACTGGGCCGATCGCTCGCGTTCGCAAAAAAAAATCCAGCAGGATATCCAGGGCCGGTTGGCAAAAGTGGCCGGCGTCCAGGCCTTCGTCTTCGCTCCGTCTTCCCTCCCCGGCACTGGCGGCGGACTGCCGATCACCGTCGTGGTGCAGTCGATCGGCAAAGCGTCCGAGGTCTACGATATCGGCGAGAAGATCAAGAACGCCGCGCAGGCCTCGGGCAAATTCATCATCGTCCAGAATTCGCTGTCCTTCGACGCGCCGCAGGTCAGCGTCACGATAGACCGCGACCGTGCCGCCGCGCTCAACCTGCCAATCAGCGACATAGCGAACACGCTCGGCCTCTTCGTCGGCGGCGCCGAGGTGGCGCAGTTCGACCGTGATTCCAACAGCTACGACATCGTCCCACAGGTGCCGCAGCAGTTCCGCGCCAACCCGGCGGATCTCGGGCACTATTATGTCAGAAGCACCACCGGCCAGATGGTGCCGCTGTCGGCGGTGGTGCATATTTCGACCAACGCCTCGCCGGCGGCGATCGAGCAGTTCAATCAGTTGAACTCGACGACCATTTCGGCACTGCCGCTTCCCGGCGTCACGACCGGCGAAGGCTTGCAGACGATCATCGATATCGCCAAGCCGAAGCTGCCGGAAGGCTTCTTCCTGGATTATTCCGGCCAGTCGCGACTCGAGCGCGAACAGGGCAACACAATCCTGATCGCCTTCATCATGGCCATCATCGTGATTTATCTGGTGCTCGCGGCGCAGTTCGAGAGCTTCCGCGATCCGTTCATCATCATGATGGCCGTGCCGCTGTCGATCTTTGGCGCCATCGTGCCGCTCAATATCGGGCTGGGAACACTCAATATCTATACGGAAGTCGGATTGATCACGCTGATCGGACTGATAACCAAACACGGTATCCTGCTCGTCGAATTCGCCAACCAGCAGCGCGAGCAGCACGGCATGTCGAAATTCGATGCGATTGTCGCCTCCGCCAAGGTGCGGCTGAGGCCGATCCTGATGACGACCGCCGCCATGGCGCTCGGCGTCGTGCCGCTCATCATCGCGCAAGGCGCCGGTGCTGCGGCGCGCTATTCGATGGGCCTCGTGATCTTCTCCGGCATATTGATCGGCACCTGCTTCACGCTTTTCGTGGTGCCGATGTTCTATACGTTCATCGCCGAGAAAGAGGTTCCGAATCGGGGCGCTCTGCCGGCGGATGAGCCTCCGGCAGAGCCGAGCCACGCATAGAACGTCCGCCACCTGCCGGGCGGAAGACTCCCTCAGACGAGAGTTTCGGCGAAGAAGGTCTTCAGCCGCTTCCAGTGTCGCTCCGCACCTTGCTCGTCATAAACCCCGTGGTCGGAGACGCACCAGCCATGCTGCACGCCGACATAGTTCTCCATGATGTAGTCGACGCCGGCCGTGCGGAGCGCCTCGTCGAGCCGCGATGATTGCTCGGGCGGGAAACTGCGGTCGACGCCGGCGCTGCCGATATAGAGCCGCGCCTTGAGCGACGCCGCCTTTCGGTGCGGACTGTCCGGCGCGTCGCTCGCGAGATTGCCGCCGTGGAAACTTGCGGCCGCCACGATTCGGTCGGGATAAGCGGCGGCCGCATTGAGCGCGCGCGCCCCGCCCATGCAATAGCCCACTACCCCGACAGGACCTGTGGCGCCATTGGCCGATAGCGTTTCGATGAACGCGGCGCTGTCGCGCGCGGTCATCTCCTGCGTCGTCTCAGCGATCATTTTTCTCAGGCGACTGCCCGTCTCCTCATTGGCGAAGGCCGTTTTGGCGTCAAACGGCTCATATTCTTCGAACCGATAGAAGAGGTCCGGGACGAGCACCGCATAGCCATGGTCCGCAAGCCGCTCGGCCATACGATAGAGGGCTTCGCGCGGGCCGAAAGCGTCCATGTAGAGAATGACGCCCGCCTTCGATGCGGTTGGCGAGGAAGGCCATGCCAGAACCGCTTTCGCGACGCCGTCTTCGGTCTTGATGTCGATTACCTGTCTTGCCATTTCGCGACTCCCGCCTTGGTCTGCATGTCAGATCATGATGCAATTGCATTGAACCGCATCATGCTCCCTCCCTCCTGACAAGGCATCACATAAACCGACCGTTCAAGTTTGCGTGTGGGACCGTTTTTCAGCATCCGCGGGAATTGAACTTCGTCCAAATGCGTTCACCCTCTGTTAGCAGCCGCCGGCAATGGCGGATCAAAAGGAGGCAGGACATGAAAAGGACGGGATTGGGATTGGTGGCGGCCATGTTGCTGTGCGCCGGAGCGGCGCAGGCAGCGGAGCCGGCGATGATGATGAATAGCTCGGCGGGCAAGGTCTGGACCGACAGCAAGGGCATGACACTCTACACCTACGATAAGGACAGCATGGGAAAGTCGGACTGCTACGGCAAATGCGCCGTGAACTGGCCGCCCCTCAAAGCTTCGGCCAGCGCCAAGGCTTCCGGGAACTGGTCGGTCGTAAAGCGCAAGGGCGGCGGCGCGATGTGGGCCTATGATGGCAAGCCGCTCTATACGTTCATCGGCGACAAGAAGCCGGGCGACGTCAACGGCGATGGCAAGGCCGGCGTCTGGCACGTTGCGAAGGCCGAGTAGGACCGCAGCAACGTGGCGGCGATACTTTCCAGCCCGCCGTCAACGCATAAAAGCTTTCATGTGGAACGCTTGCTCCCCGGCCGAATAGCGATAGGCGGCGCCGTACGGGCAGGCGTTTCGCGCAAGGCAACCGCCGTCGCGGCAGGCTCCGCCGGCGGGGCCGCGCACATGGGCGAGGCAGGCGGTATAGGCGAATCCCTCGTTTGGGAAAGCGTTCACCGGGCAGGCAC
>JBQCEL010000025.1:0-17736 GCA_051960255.1 Rhizobiaceae bacterium | reverse complement strand
TTGGCGCGCTGCCGATCCTTCAATTCCGCCTGCACCTCATGCACATCGACCAGATGATAGTGCGTCGCGTGCAGCGTCGCGGCTGTCGGCGACGGCACCCAGGCCGTGTTCGCGCCAGCCTTCGGATGGGCGATCTTCTGCTCGAGCATCGCGGCCATTAGATCGGGCATCGCCCACATGCCCTTGCCGATCTGGGCGCGGCCGGAAAGGCCGCATTCCAGCCCTATATCGACATTCCACGCCTCATAGGCATTAATCCACGACGCCTGTTTCATGTCGCCCTTGCGGATCATCGGGCCTGCTTCCATGGAGGTGTGGATCTCGTCGCCAGTGCGGTCGAGGAAGCCTGTATTGATGAAGACGACGCGCTCCTTTGCCGCGCGGATGCATTCCTTCAGATTCACCGTCGTGCGGCGCTCCTCGTCCATGATGCCCATCTTGATGGTATTGGGCGTCATGCCGAGCGCCTCCTCGACCCGGCTGAAGAGTTCGACGGCGAAGGCGACTTCCGCCGGGCCGTGCATCTTCGGCTTGACGACATACATCGAGCCGGTGCGCGAGTTGGCATAGCGGCCGTCTGGACCGACATCGTGGAGCGCGATCAACGCCGTCACCATCGCGTCCATGATGCCCTCCGGCACTTCCTTGCCGTCGCGGTCGAGGATCGCCGGACTGGTCATCAGATGTCCGACATTGCGGACGAGCATCAGCGAACGGCCGGGAAAGGTCAGCTTCGTGCCGTCAGGAGCGGTGTAGGTCCTGTCGCCATTCAAACGCCGGGTGAAGCGCTTGCCGCCCTTTTCGATCTCTTCGGAAAGATCGCCCCTCATCAGCCCAAGCCAATTGCGATAGACGGCTGTCTTGTCCTCGGCATCGACGGCCGCGACCGAATCCTCGCAATCCTGGATCGTGGTCAGCGCCGCCTCGAGCACGATGTCGGCAATGCCCGCATCGTCGGTGCGGCCGATCGGATGGTCCCTGTCGATGACAATTTCGATATGCAGGCCGTTCCGTTCCAGAAGGATCGCGGACGGGCTTTCAGGCGCGCCGACATAGCCGGAAAAATGAATCGGATCCTCGAGGATCGCAACGCTGTCCGGCAGTTCGGCCTTCAAGGTCTTGGCCGAGATGGAAAGCCTCTTCACATCGGCCCAGCTTCCCGCCGCGAGCGGCGCCGATTTGTCGAGAAAGTCGCGCGCCCAGGCGATAACCTTCTCGCCACGCTTCGGATTATAGCCCGTGCCCTTTTCGGCGCCATCCGCCTCCGGAATGGCGTCGGTGCCGTAAAGCGCGTCATAAAGCGAGCCCCAGCGCGCATTCGCCGCGTTCAGCGCATAGCGCGCATTCATGACCGGCACGACGAGTTGCGGCCCGGCGACGACGGCGATCTCGGGATCGACATTTGTGGTCGTTATCTTGAAGTCCGGCCCTTCCGGCAGGAGATAGCCGATATCGGCGAGGAACTTCCTGTAGATGGCGGGATCGGAAGGCGCGCCATTGGCGCGATGCCATTCGTCGATCCTCGCCTGCAGCATATCGCGCTCCTGAAGCAGGGCCCAATTCTTCGGCGAAAGATCATGGACAATGCGGGAGAAGGCGGTCCAGAAGGCGGCGGCCTCGACGCCGGTTCCCGGCAGGGCCTCGTTCACCACGAAATCGTGCAATACGCGCGCGATCCGCAAACCGTCGATCTCGACCCGGTCGGTCATATCCGCTCTCCCAAAACCGTTCTTGTTCTACCCGCGGCAGCCGCGAGGCCTTCCGTTGCGAATCTCTATTAAGCGTCGGGAAGGATAACAATGGGCTTTTGCAAGGAAACAGACCGAAGGAAAATCCCATCAGGCGGCGATGCGCGGCCTGCCGCCCGCCACCGCCGTGATGGTCGCCTCGATGAAACGGCGCTGCCCCTCGATCGTCGCGGCACGGATATCACGCTCGATCTCGATGCGGGCAAGGTCGGCGCCTGCCCTTTGCGCCTCGCTCGCAGCCGCTTCCCGAACGATTGCTTCCGCCCTCTCGAGCGCCCGTTCTTCGGACGGGTAGTCCTCGATCCCGTCAAGGGCGGCCACCCTGAACAGCCCTTCCTTCGGCTGGCTGACGACCACACCGATCGAAACGCGCACCTGGCCTACAACCGCTCCGAGCGCGTTCGCCACGTCTGTGTCCGCCGGAACGATGCATTCGTTGCCGACGAGTTCAGGGAGCGCCGCATAGTGCAGCGGCGCGGAGGCGCCAAGGCCGATCACCGGTCGGTCAAGGTGCAGCGAAATGCGCGCGATGCCGGCATGGGCGCCGATCGAGCGCTGGACGAGGGCATGGGCGACGGTCGCGGCGCCGTCGAGGCCATCCTCCGCAAAGGCCGTTTCGAGGATGACTTCCGCCGAGCGGCGGGTCAGCGCGGCGAGCACCATGTCGGAAAGCTCTTCCGGATCGGAAGCGATGAGCCGGCCGCGTCCGTCGCGCCGGCGGCAGAAGAGCGCGGCCCCCAGCCTCGCCGCATCGGCATCCCAATTCGACTGCAGGCCGCGAATGTGCGCCGCATCGGATGGCGTAAAGCCGGAAATATGAACGAGGCCACGCGACACGAGGCGATTAAGAGTCACGTTCTGGGCCTTCGAGACGAGCAGGCGATCAAGCGGAACGGGGGCATCGGAAATACCGGCGAAAAGACGTTCTTCCTGCCCTGTCAGCCCCGCGGCGAAGCGGTCGGGCACACCGGTGCGCACCGCAAAGCGGCCATCCAGGCGTCCCGGCGTCGGAGTGAGAAGCTGGCGTTCAAGCTGCGTCTTGAGAACATCTCCATATTTGGCGCCGGCAAGTGAGAGCGGCAGGAGCCGGCGCGGGCCGAGCAACAATGTGGGGACAAGCCCGCCATCGGCAAGCGCCACTTCCGAATCGCCGCCGAGGCCGAAAGTACGCATGGCGACCGCCTCGACCATGGTGCGAAAGCCGCCGACCGTCGCGCCTTCCGGATCGAGCCGAGGCCGGCCGCCGTCAAGCACCGCGACATCCGTGGTGGTGCCGCCGATATCGGAGACAAGCGCGTCGTCGAGGCCAGTCATGTGGCGGGCGCCAACAAGGCTCGCCGCCGGTCCCGACAGGATGGTCTCGATCGGCCGCTGGCGGGCGAAATCGGCCGTGACCAGCGCGCCGTCGCCGCGCACCACCATCAGCGGGGCAACAATGCCTCGCTTCCCGAGAAAGCCCTCCGTCGCGCCGACGAGGCGGTCGATCATGGAAATCAGCCGCGCATTGAGGAGTGTGGTGAGCGCGCGGCGCGGACCGCCGAGCTTGGAGGAAAGTTCATGGCTGGCGGTGACGGGTAGGCCGGTGCGTTCGCGGATCAGATCGCGCGCGGCGAGTTCATGCGCGGGATTGCGCACGGCGAAATAGGCGGCGACGGCGAAGCCGGTCACGCTTTCCGCCAACTGCGGCAGCGCGTCCTCGAGCGGCCAAAGATCAAGCCGCTCGGCATTACCGTGGACGTCATGCCCACCGCCGCAGAAGATGACAGGATCGGTCCCGAGCGCCTGCTTCAATCCGTCGCGCGCCAGATCGGCCTCGGAAAAACCGATCATGACGAGCGCCGCGCGGCCACCCTGCCCTTCAACCAGCGCATTGGTGGCAAGCGTCGTCGACATCGACACGAGCTTGACGGCGGCGGGATCGACCGAGGCTTCATGCAGGACGGCATCGACGGCGCCCGCAATCCCTTCGGCCAAGTCGTGGCGGGTCGTGAGCGACTTGGCCTTGGCCAGAACCGTCCCTTTTGCGCCGGCTTCTCCGGACCAGAGGACGGCATCGGTGTAAGTGCCGCCGGTATCGATACCAAGGAAAAGAGGCGCGGACCGTTGCGGCGCCGGACTGTTCGAGTTCATCGTGAAAGCGTTCCCGCCTGGATTGGGTCAGTCCTCCTTCCCTTATCCGATCAACGGCAGGTGAGGAAGAAGCCAGCGGCATAACCTTTTAGGGCAGTAAAAGCCGTTCCGATGCGAGATTTCATTCGGCCCGGCGCTTTCAGAGAAATCCCGAAATCAGCTTCCGGACACAATCTTTTCGATGTCCCAGGTGGTATGTCCGGTCAGCTCCTTCGGCACTTCGGCCGCGATCTTTTCTCCCACCTCCTTGTGCAGCTTCTTGCGCAGCTCTCCGAGCACAACCGGAGGGGCGACGAGCACGATGTGCTCATAATCGCCGCGATGAGCCATGTGGTAGAGGCGCGTGGCGATCTCGTCGGCGAAACGTTCCTTGGCGACCTTGTGCCAGTCCGTATCGGCGACGGCGCTACGATGAACGCTTGGCCCGTCATTCAACCGGCCCGGACGGTCAGTTCCCTGTTCGCGGCTGGGAGGATTTTCTTCCGTCATCTCGCGGACGACCTGGAGGTTGGGGTATTCCCGGTCGCCTTCATTGCGCAGGAAGAGCGCCTTCTCGCCGTCCGCGACCAGCACCCAGATGCCGTGTTCGAGCTTGATGCCTTCCATGGGCTTTTATCCTTCCCTTATTCGCGGCCCCGGCCTTATGAAGGGATAACGTAGCGTAGGACGCCGATGTTCCGGACGGCACAAGCAGCATCCGCGGGACGTTTTTTCTCCGCTATCGCGGATTTTCGGAAACCGCTTTGCCTTCGCAGCAAAGGCGCGCGACGCTGTTTCTTCAAAGCGGGCATCATCGACGCAAGAATGCGCGCCATTCCGGAATGGCGCCATCTCCATGATTTCCAACAGCCAGAAACTCAACGCTTTTCCCGTTTTTCTCCGGGTCGCCGAACGCGTCGTCGTCATCGTTGGCGGAGGCGATGCGGCACTTGCCAAGGCACGGCTTGTCGCGCAATCAAGCGCGAAAATCAGGATTGTCGCCGAACAGCCGGACAACGTTCTTGCCGAATGGGCCGTCCGAATTGGGCTCGAGCTGATCGCCGCGCCCTACGCCGCGCGTCATCTCGACGGGGCGACGCTGGCCTTTGCCGCAAGCGGCGATGAGAGACTCGACAGCCGTGTCGTCACCGACGCGCGCGCCGCTGGGATTCCGGTCAATGCGGTGGATCAGCCTGAACTCTGCGATTTCTATACGCCGGCCATCGTCAACCGCGCGCCCGTCGCCGTCGCGATCGGCACGGAAGGCGCTGGTCCCGTTCTGGCGCAGCTGCTGCGCGCGCGGATCGACCAATTGCTACCGCCTTCTCTCGGGCTGTTGGCGAAGCTCGCGATCTCCTATCGCGAGCTCGCGGAGAAATTGCTGCCGAAAGGCGGCGTCCGCAGGCGCTTCTGGAAAGCCTTCTTTGAGGGCGCGCCCGCGCGGGCCATCGCCGCCGGCGACGAGGAAAGCGCCGCGGTCGCCGCTTCGGCGCTGTTGGCCGCCCGTGGCGACAGTGCTGGCCATGTCGCGCTTATCGGCGCCGGACCCGGCGCGGAAGACTTGCTGACGCTCAAGGCGCAACGGCATTTGATGGAAGCCGACGTTATCGTTCATGACGCACTGGTCCCGGAGGAAGTGGTTGCGATGGGACGCCGCGACGCCGAACGCATCGCCGCCGGCAAACGCAAAGGCTGTCACACGAAAACGCAGGACGAAATCAACGCGCTCCTGGTTTCGCTTGCGCGGCAGGGCAAGCGGGTGGTGCGGCTGAAATGTGGCGATCCGCTGATCTTCGGCCGCGCCGGCGAGGAAATGCAGGCGCTTCGCGATGCAGGGGTCTCCTATGCAGTCGTGCCAGGCGTCACCTCGGCATTCGCCGCCGCCGCCGATTTCGACCTGCCCCTGACGCTTCGCGGCGTCGCCTCGTCCGTGGTCTTCACCACGGGGCACGATCTCAAGGGCAATGCCCTGCCCGACTGGGCAAAACTTGCCATTTCGGGCGCGACCGTAGCCGTCTATATGGGCCGGTCGAACGCGGCCGAGGTCGCGACCCATCTGATCGAAGCCGGTCTTTCGCCGGATACAGCGGTCGCCGTGGCGGAGAACGCCAGCCTCCGAAAGCGCCGGCTCTTCCACGGAACCTTGGCCGATCTGCCGTCGCTTGAAGAACGGAATGACCTGTCCGGCCCGGTGATGACCATCATCGGGGATGCGGTCGCCGGCGCCAATTTCATGCGGTCCGAGCCTTTGGCGCGCGTCCATCTTGCAGCGGCCGGGGAGAGGGAAAAGGTGCAATGACCCCCCTTGTTGCAAACAGGTCGGTCGAGCGGTTGTCGAAAGCGGAAATTGAAGCGCTCGAAACCGCTGCTGAGCTGGAGGCCCTTTATGGAGAGCTTTCGCCGGAAGCGATCCTCGAAGTGGCGATTTGCGACCGTTTCGCCGGCGAGATCACGGCCGTTTCCTCCTTTGGCGCGGATTCCGCCGTTCTCCTCGACATGATCGCGCGGATCGATCCCGCGCTGCCGGTCATCTTCCTCGACACGGGCAAGCATTTCGACGAGACGCTCGACTACCGCGACCGCCTGGCAGAGGATCTCGGCCTGTCCGGACTGCGCATCATCGCGCCACGCGACGACCTTCTCGCGCGCGAGGATCCCGACGGCCTGCTGCACGCGAGCGATGCGGACGCCTGCTGCGCCATCCGCAAGGTCGAACCGATGGCGCGCGCGGTCGAGCCGTTCCGGGCCTGGCTGACGGGCCGCAAACGCTTCCAATCGGCGACGCGAGCGAAATTGCCTGGCTTTGAAGCCGTCGGAGAGCGCGTGCGCATCAACCCGCTCGCGGCGTGGGCCACGTCCGATCTCGCCAGCTATATGCGAGCGCATGATCTCCGCGAGAATCCTTTGGTCGCCTATGGTTATCTTTCCATCGGCTGCTTTCCCTGCACTTCACCCGTCAAACCGGGGGAGGACGCCAGGAGCGGCCGCTGGGCGGGACAGGTGAAGACCGAATGCGGCATTCATCTCCCGGTGCTCGAGCAATCCCTCTCACCCTCTTCGCTGTGACGCCGGATCCGTGCCCGGCGAATGTCCGCGATGACTTCGCTCAGACCGGTGTTCCGTAATGATCGTCGATACGGCGGCCAAAGGCCGGATCGGTCCAGTTCGGTTCCCTCTCCGCGGAGAAATGCGGAGAGGCGGTGAGTTGGTCCCTTGTCAGGTCGGCGACGTAACCCTCCTTTGCCGCGTCATAGGAGAGCATGCTCCAAGGCACCGGATAATATTCCTCGCCCATGCCGAGAAAGCCGCCGAATGACATGATCGCATATTTCACCTCGCCATCCCTCTTTCCGATGACGAGATCATCGATCACGCCGAGGCGCTGTCCAGAGAGATTGTAGACCGCAGTCCCGCGAACGCGGCTGGAACGGATGTTTTCGTAAGCGGACGCCATGGCTATCCTCCATCAACGCCTGTCGCGCCGATGCAACAACGCCAATTCAGCTGGAGAGGTTCCTGGCGCGGCGTTCATCTGCGCCGGACGCGCGCTTCCGCATTCTCAAGTTGCGATAACAGCAGTTTGAACTTTTCGGGAATTTCTTCTTCCGCCTGAAATGTCGGCATGCCACGCAAAAACCGTGTATTGGTCTCCCGCCGGAGTTCTTTCTTGATCAGGGCCGCAACATCTTTAGCAGCAGAATTTTGCATTTGCGCAGACATGATTTCTCACGGATGCTTTCGTGATTTCACACTCGAAAAAGTAACTCCAGCCTCGGGCAATCGTTCCGCCGCCCATAACAATGTGCAACCAGAAGCCTAAAACAGGGTAAAGTTTTATTTAAATTGAATGAGTGGCGCTGCTCGAAGCAGCGCCGAAACATTTGGCAGTGGATCGAAAAGCGCCTGGCTCAGTCGGGAACGTGCCTCACCGCGCCCCGCGCGGCGCTCGTAGCCATGGCGGCGTAGGCCTTCAAAGCTGTCGAAACCTTGCGGTTCCGCTTCTCGACCGGTTTCCAGGCGGAGGCGCCGAGCCCCTCCATCTTCTCACGGCGGCGGGCGATTTCCGCATCGTCGACGGCGAGATGGATTTTGCGGTTCGGGATGTCGATCTCGATCCTGTCGCCGCTCTCGACCAGTCCGATGGCGCCGCCTTCCGCGGCCTCCGGCGAGACGTGGCCAATGGAAAGTCCTGAGGTGCCCCCCGAGAACCGCCCGTCCGTCACCAACGCGCAGGCTTTCCCCAGGCCCTTCGATTTCAAATAGCTCGTCGGATAAAGCATTTCCTGCATGCCGGGACCGCCGCGCGGTCCTTCATAGCGGATGATGACGACATCGCCTTCCTTCACCTTGCCGCCGAGAATGCCGCCGACCGCGGAATCCTGACTCTCGAAGACAACGGCCGGACCGGAAAATTTCAGGATCGACTCATCAACGCCCGCCGTCTTCACGATGCAGCCGTCTTCGGCGATGTTGCCATAGAGAACGGCCAAGCCGCCGTCTTTGGAAAAGGCGTGATCAAAATCGCGGATGACGCCCTTCTCACGATCGAGATCGAGGTCGTCCCAGCGTCGGTCCTGGCTGAAGGCCGTCTGCGTCGGCACGCCGCCGGGCGCCGCCCGGTAGAAATCATGCACCTTTGTGTTCTGGGTGCCGCGAACGTCCCATTGCGCCAGCGCATGGCCGATCGTCTCCGAATGCACGGTCGCCACCGATGTGTCGATGAGGCCGGCGCGATCGAGTTCACCCAGGATACCCATGATGCCGCCGGCGCGATGAACATCCTCGATGTGGACGTCCGCCTTGGTGGGGGCAACCTTGCAGAGGCAGGGAACATGACGCGACAGCCGGTCGATGTCGGCCATGGTGAAATCCACCTCGCCCTCATTGGCCGCGGCAAGAATATGCAACACCGTGTTGGTCGAGCCGCCCATGGCGATGTCGAGCGCCATGGCGTTGCCGAACGCCTTCTTGGTGGCGATCGAGCGCGGCAGGACGCTTGCGTCGTCCTGCTCGTAATAGCGGCGGGCGAGATCGACGATCAGGTGCCCTGCCTCGACGAAGAGCCGCCTGCGGTCGGCATGGGTCGCGAGCGTCGTGCCGTTGCCGGGAAGCGAGAGACCGAGCGCCTCGGTCAGGCAATTCATCGAATTGGCGGTAAACATGCCGGAACAGGAGCCGCAGGTCGGACAGGCCGACCGCTCGATGACCTGCACCTCTTCGTCGGAAACCCTGTCATCCGCCGCCGCCACCATGGCGTCGATCAGATCGACCGAAGTCACCTTATCCTTCCACACCACCTTGCCGGCCTCCATCGGGCCGCCGGAGACAAAGACGGCGGGAATGTTGAGGCGCATAGCCGCCATCAGCATGCCGGGCGTGATCTTGTCGCAATTGGAGATGCAGACCATGGCGTCGGCGCAATGGGCATTGACCATATATTCGACGGCGTCGGCGATAAGCTCCCTGCTAGGCAGCGAATAAAGCATGCCGTCGTGTCCCATGGCGATGCCGTCATCGACCGCTATGGTGTTGAACTCCTTGGCGACCCCGCCGGCGCTCTCGATCTCGCGCGCCACCAGCTGGCCGAGGTCCTTCAGATGCACGTGGCCCGGCACGAACTGGGTAAAGGAATTGACGACCGCGATGATCGGTTTGCCGAAATCAGCGTCCTTCATTCCGGTAGCGCGCCAAAGGCCGCGCGCGCCGGCCATGTTGCGGCCATGAGTCGTGGTTCTGGAACGATATTGGGGCATGAACGTATTCCTTGCGAGCGATCCTGGTCCTGTACGCTCTTCCTTCGTCTTCCCATAGCGCTCTTTTCCGGACGCGGGAACCCCGTAGATAGTGAACGGAAGAAGCCGGCGCTACAGGCGAAGGATCGGATTTGACAGCTGCCCGGCACAGCCTATGTGGCAAGCAGCAAGGGCAAGGGTGCACAGGGGCATCACATGGAAGATTTTACCCCGGATGCGGACTTTTTCCCCAACCCGGCTTTCACCGGAGGAGAGGATCGCGCATGAAAAAGCCGATCGAGGATTATGGTTTCATCGGCAACAGGATGACCGGCGCACTGGTCGCACGCGACGGCTCGATCGACTGGCTCTGCCTGCCGCGCTTCGACAGCGACGCCTGCTTCGCCGCGCTGGTCGGGGCGGAAGAGCATGGGCGCTGGAAAATCGCTCCTAAAAACGAGGTCATGGCGTGCACGCGCCGCTACCTGCCCGGCACGGCGGTTCTCGAGACTACCTTCGAGACCGCGGAGGGCAAGGTTTCGCTGACCGACTTCATGCCCTTCAAACCCGACGGGACGACGGTCGAGCTGGTGCGCATCGTCCGCGGGATATCGGGCAAGGTCCCGATGGAAATGGATTTCATCCTGCGCTTCGGCTACGGCCGCACAATTCCCTGGGTCAGGCGGCGGGATTATGGCCTGAGCGCCGTGTCCGGTCCCGACGCAATCGAACTCGTCACCCGCGCCCCGCTCGAAGGCAAGGACATGAAAACCGTATCGTCCTTCGAGGTCGAGGCGGGCCGGTCCATTCCATTCACTCTTGCCCATCACGCGTCGCATGACACCCCCGCTTTCGTTGACGATCACCGGGTGGTCCTTCGCCATACCGTGGACACCTGGCGCGGCTGGTCGGGACGTTGCGAGCTACCCGACGAGGCGCCGCAAAAGTGGAAAGACGCGGTCGAGCGCTCTCTCATCACGCTCAAATCGCTGACTTACAGGCCGACAGGCGCGATCGTCGCCGCTCCGACCACCTCGCTTCCCGAGGAGATCGGCGGGGAGCGCAATTGGGACTACCGCTTCTGCTGGATCAGAGATGCCACGCTTACCATCTACGCGCTGGTCAATTCAGGCTTTTTCGAGGAAGCCGACGAATTCCGCAAATGGCTCTTGCGGGCAGCGGCCGGCGACCCGACGCAGATGCAGATCATGTACGGCTTGGCCGGCGAAAGACGGCTGACGGAAATGGAACTCGACTGGCTGCCCGGATATATGGGAAGCCGGCCCGTCAGGATCGGCAACCTCGCCCATGAGCAGCTGCAGCTCGACGTCTATGGGGAATTGATGGACGCCTTCCACGCAGCGAGGCGGTCGCGTCTGGGATCGCACCGATCCGCCTGGAAATTCCAGGGCGTGCTGCTCGACAATTTGCGGAAGCTCTGGCACCAGCCGGACGAGGGCATATGGGAGGTGCGCGGAGAACCCCGCCATTTCACCTTCTCCAAGATGATGAGCTGGGTCGCATTCGACAGGGGAATAAATGCGGCGGAGAAATTCGGCCTTGACGGTCCGGTGGATGAATGGCGCAGGGTCCGCCAGCAGCTTCATGCGGAAATTCTCGAAAAAGGTTTCGACAAGAAGCGCAACACCTTTGTTCAATCCTATGGCGACAGCAATCTCGACGCGTCACTGCTGCTGACGGCAGAAATCGGTTTCCTCAAGACGGAAGACCCGCGCTTTCGCGGCACGGTCGAAGCGATCGAAAAGACCCTCCTGCAGGACGGTTTCGTGCTGCGCTATCAGCCCGAGACCTCGGAGGACGGGCTTCGCGGCAAGGAGGGCGCTTTCCTTGCCTGCTCCTTCTGGCTGGTCAACGCCTATTCCGCACTAGGACGGCGCGACGATGCCGAGGAGTTGTTCGATCGCCTGCTCGATATCCGCAACGATCTCGGCCTTCTGGCCGAAGAATACGGCCCGAAGGAAAGGCGGCAGCTCGGCAATTTCCCGCAGGCCTTTTCGCATGTCGGCCTCGTCAACGCCGCGCACAATCTCATGCGCGCCGATTTCGGTCCGAGCGAGCAGCGCGCCGGCCGTAGCGAGCCGCCTCATTCGGACGAGAACCCGACCGAGGAGCATGTTTAACAAGGGTTTGCGCCTGATGCGCCGATGTGGCGCACAGTAAAACCAGACCTCTGCTTACACGTCCAGATTGGCGACGGAGAGCGCGTTTTCCTGGATGAAATCGCGGCGCGGCTCGACCTCGTCGCCCATCAGGCGCGAGAAGAGCGAATCCGCGTCGAAGGCGTCCGTCACCTTCACCTGCAGCAGGGAACGCGCGGCCGGATCGAGCGTCGTCTCCCAAAGCTGCTCCGCGTTCATCTCGCCGAGCCCCTTGTAGCGCTGCATCGTCAGGCCCTTGCGGCCCGCGGCAAACACCGCCTCAAGAAGCTTGAGCGGGCCCGAGATGGTTTCGCTCGTCTCGCGCCGTTTCAGGATCGGTTGCCCCTGGTAGACCTCTTTCAGCCGCATAGAGTGGCGGTCGATCGCGCGGGCGTCGGCCGAAGCCATCAGCGCGGCATCGAGAACCACCATTTCCCTCACACCGCGAACTGTGCGCTCGAAGACATAGCCGCCTGTGCCGTCGTTCGACGGGTTGACACGTCCCTGCCAGCCGCGTTCGGTCTCTTCGGCGATCATATCGAGACGGGAGGCGACGTCGTTTGCCGCCTCGGCCGCACGGCCTGGATCGGCCAGGACATCGGCGTTGAGCGCGCCGGCGATCGCCGCCTGCTCCACGGCGGAGCGGTTATAGCGGGAGTGCAGCCCATTAATCAGGCTGCGGACCGCAAGCGCATCCTCAACCACGGCGCGCAGGTCGTGACCCGCGCGGACCTCGCCCGAGGGCAGAACCAGCGCCGCCTCGTCGAGGCCGGAATCGATCAGATAATTCTCAAACGCAGTCTCGTCCTTGATGTATTGCGCGCTCTTGCCGCGCGAGACCTTATAGAGCGGCGGCTGCGCGATATAGAGATAGCCGCCCTCGATGATCGCCGGCATCTGACGGAAGAAGAAAGTCAGAAGCAGCGTGCGAATATGGGCGCCGTCGACATCGGCGTCCGTCATGATGATGATCTTGTGATAGCGCAGCTTCTCGATGTCGAACTCGTCCTTGCCGATCGAGGTGCCGAGCGCGGTGATCAGCGTGCCGATCATGTCGGAGGAGAGCATGCGATCGAAACGCGCCCGTTCGACATTCAGGATCTTGCCGCGCAGGGGCAGGATCGCCTGGTTCTGGCGCGAGCGGCCGCCTTTGGCGGAGCCGCCGGCGGAATCGCCCTCGACGATGAAAAGTTCCGATTTCGCCGGATCGCGTTCCTGACAATCGGCGAGTTTACCCGGCAGCGACGTGATGTCGAGCGCGCCCTTGCGGCGCGTCAATTCGCGCGCCTTGCGCGCCGCCTCACGCGCGGCGGCCGCCTCGACGATCTTGCCGACAAGCGCCTTCGCTTCCGTCGGATGTTCCTCGAGCCAGGTCCCCAGCGCGTCGTTGACAAGATTCTCGACAACCGGCCGCACCTCGGAGGAGACGAGCTTGTCCTTGGTCTGCGAGGAGAACTTCGGATCCGGCACCTTGACCGACAGGACGGCTGTCAGGCCTTCCCGGCAATCATCGCCGGTCAGCGTCACTTTCTCCTTCTTGGTCAGGCCCGAACTGTCGGCATAGCCGGTCATCTGGCGCGTCAGGGCGCCACGGAATCCGGCCAAATGCGTGCCGCCGTCGCGTTGGGGAATGTTGTTGGTGAAGGCCAGCACGTTCTCATGATAGCTGTCGTTCCACCACATCGCGACTTCGACGGTGATGCCGTCGCGCTCGCGCGAAATGGCGATCGGCGCGGAAATGAGCGGCTTCTTCGAGCGATCGAGATATTTAACGAACTCGACCAAGCCGCCTTCGTAATGCAGTTCCTGCCGCTTCACGTCGGCATGGCGCTTGTCGGTCAGAACGATGCGAACGCCGGAATTCAGGAAGGCAAGCTCGCGCAGGCGATGTTCCAGCGTGTTGTAGTCGAATTCGACCATAGTGAAGGTTTCGGGCGACGGCAAAAAGGTCACTTCCGAACCGCTCCGCCCTTCATAGGTGCCGGGCTGCTTGTCCGGCGTGTAGGCGCCGGTTACGGCAAGCGGACCGTCCGGATTTCCATGCGTGAAGCTCATTTCGTGAATCTTGCCGTCGCGCCGGATCTTGAGCTTCAACGAGGTCGAAAGCGCGTTGACCACCGAGACGCCGACACCGTGCAGGCCGCCCGACACCTTATAGGAATTCTGGTCGAATTTTCCGCCGGCGTGAAGCTGCGTCATGATGACTTCGGCCGCGGACACGCCTTCGGTCGGATGCAGGTCGGTCGGAATGCCGCGACCGTTGTCGATCACTGTACAGGAGCCGTCGGGATTGAGGATGACCGAAACCAGATCGGCATGGCCGGCAAGGGCCTCGTCAATGGCGTTGTCCACCACCTCATAGACCATATGGTGCAGGCCAGAGCCATCGTCGGTGTCGCCGATATACATTCCCGGCCGCTTGCGGACGGCATCAAGGCCCTTCAGGACCTTGATCGATTCCGCGCCATATTCATCGCCGCCAACGGGAGAGGTTTCGGGCGTATCGCTCATGAATGTCTTTCGGTTATGCCTTGGAGGATGCGTGAGACGTACCCCGAATCACGCATGGAATGATGGCTTGAATATAGGCATTCCAACGGTTTTTTCCAAATTTCAGGTCCGGTTGCGGCTCAATTTTCCACCATGCGCGACCGTCGCGGGATTTTCGTATTCTCCATCTTGGCGGACGGCGCATCTTGCTCTAGTTTGCGGCGCGCTGGGGATGGAGTTCCCCCAAGGGTTTCCCTGAACCGCCGGAAGGCTGATGACTCCTGCCAAGGCGCATCGCGTCGGCGGGAGCATTCTCACCGACAGATGCGTCGCTGAAACTGCTTGCATTGCAAGGAGGTGGAGACGTGACGACTATTTGGGCAACAGCCGCGCCTGCGGTAAGCGCTTCCTTTCTGGCTTCCCTCGTCGAGATGGTCGAGGCGTTCACGATCGTGCTGGTGGTCGGAACGGTACAGGGCTGGAAACCGGCGTTGTCGGGCAGCCTCGCCGCGCTTTTGCTGCTCGCCATCCTCATTGCCGTTCTTGGCCCGGCGCTCGGCCATATTCCTCTCCACCTGCTGCAATTGGTCATCGGCGTTCTCCTGCTCCTGTTCGGCTTGCGCTGGCTGCGCAAGGCGATCCTGCGCGCCGCCGGGCTGCTGGCCCTGCATGACGAAGCTTCGGCTTACGCCAAGGAGGACAGCAGGCTGCGCGCGGCCGCGGCGCGTGACGAAAGACACCGCAACTGGATCGCCGGGCTCGCCGCCTTCAAGGCGGTGACGCTGGAGGGCGTCGAGGTCGTCTTCATCGTCATCGCGGTCGGCGCGGGACGCGGGCTGGTCGGCTGGGCCACGCTCGGCGCTTTTGCCGCCTTCCTGCTGGTCCTCGCCGCCGGGCTGCTCGTGCGCGGCCCGCTGACGCGGGTGCCGGAGAACGCCCTCAAATTCGTCGTCGGCATCATGCTTTCCGCCTTCGGGGTCTTCTGGACGGGGGAAGGGCTTTCCGTCCAATGGCCCGGCAATGAGGCGACCATCCCATTCCTGGTCCTGCTCTTCCTCGTGACAGGTCTTGGCGTCGCAGGCCTTCTGCGCAGCCGGGTGCGGAGCGCCGCATGAGAACGTTCGCGGCAATCTTGCGGGAGTTGTTCGGACTGTTCGTCGATGACGGGGCGCTCGCAATTCTTACGCTTGTGGTCATCGCTATCGCCGCCCTGCTCGCCACGGTGCTTCACGTCGACGGCGGGATTATCGGCGCCGTCCTCGTCGCTGGCAGCGTCGCCTCCCTGCTTTTCAGCGTCTTCAGGGCAACATGGAAAAAAGGGTCATGAATTTTCTTATCGTCTTCTTCGGCGCGGGCATCGGGGGCGCGCTGCGCCATGGCGTCAACACGGGCGCCGCGCGCCTGATGGGCGTCAATTTCCCTTATGGGACGATGACCGTGAACATTGTCGGGTCTCTTGTCATGGGACTGCTGGGCGGCTGGCTCGCCACCAAGGGCGAGATGGCGCAGCCGACGCGGCTCTTCCTGCTGACCGGCATTCTCGGCGGATTCACCACCTTCTCCAGCTTTTCGCTGGATACGGCGGTGCTGTGGGAACGAGGCAACATCGCGGGCTGCGCGCTCTACGTCCTCGCTTCTCTCATCCTGTCGGTCGGGGCGCTGTTCATCGGTTTGTGGACCATAAGGCAGTTGCCGTAACAGGCGCAGCCCCCTTGCGGGGAATTCCCTTGGATAGGTTTTTTTCATCCTTATCTTGAGGGCGGTCGTCACCGTCGCGGGAAAGCGCTTCGCCAATGGAATCGACACCGGCCCCTTTCGTGCCTCCGGCGCCGAAGCCGCGCAAGGTCCCTCCTTCGACCCTGGAGATGATCCGCATCGTCTACCGCAATCCGCTCGAATTGTGGGGAGAGCCTTCCTACAATGAAAAGTGGATTTCCGTATCCGGAATAGGCGGGCCGCTCGTGATTGCCAACGAGCCGGCGCTGATCCGCAGAATCCTCGTCGACAATGCCCGGAACTATAAAATGGCGCGCGTGCGCCAGAAGATCCTGCGCCCGATCCTCCGCGACGGTTTGCTTACAGCGGAGGGCGATGTCTGGAAGCGCTCGCGCAAGGCGATGGCGCCCGTCTTCACGCCGCGCCATATACAAGGTTTCGCCCAGCCGATGCTGAAACGCGCGATCGAATTCTCTGCGCGCTATGAAGGGGTGGATCGGACGGCCGATCTGTCCCGTGACATGACGGCGCTCACCTATGACATTCTCGCCGAAACGCTTTTCTCGGGCGAGATCGCAGGCGAGCCGGGCAGTTTCGAGCACCAGGTGGACCGCCTTTTCGAAACGATGGGGCGCGTCGATCCACTCGATCTGCTCGGCGCGCCGGACTGGCTGCCGCGCGTCACGCGGCTGCTTGGCCGCAATGCGCTCGCCTTTTTCCGCCGCATCGTCGCCGAGACGATGGCCAAGCGCAAGGAGCGACTTCAACGCGATCCCGACGGAACGCCGGAGGATTTCCTTACGCTGCTCCTCAAGACCGAGGGGCCCGACGGCCTCTCGCGCGCGGAGATCGAGGACAATCTCATCACCTTCATCGGGGCGGGGCACGAAACAACCGCCCGGGCGCTGGGCTGGACGCTCTACTGCCTCGCCGAAGCGCCGCGGGAGCGGGAAAAGATCGAGAACGAAATCGATGCGCTCATGGCGGAAAAGATCGATCCCGTTCACTGGACCGAGCGTATGCCGCTCACGCGCGCCGCCTTCGAGGAAGCATTGCGGCTCTACCCGCCGGCCCCGTCCATCAACCGTGAAGCGATCGAGGACGATCATTATGGCGATCTCACCATCCGCAGGGGAACGCAGGTGCTCGTTATGCCATGGACTGTGCACCGCCACCGCCGACTCTGGGACGATCCGGAAGCCTTCATTCCGGCAAGATTCGCACCGGAGAGGCGCGACAAGATCGATCGTTTCCAATATCTGCCCTTCGGCGCGGGGCCTCGGGTGTGCATCGGCGCAAGCTTCGCCATGCAGGAGGCGATGATCGCGCTCGCTGTACTGATGTTCCGCTACCGCTTCGATACGACAGCGGAAACAAAGCCATGGCCGGTGCAGAAACTGACAACGCAGCCGCAGGGCGGCCTGCCGATGCGGGTTTCGCCGCGCCGATAGCGACGGCCATCAATGCCGAATTTTTTCGGTCCCGACGCCATGAGAAGGATGCGCCGGGCGGCGCTTTGGCGCTATACCGGTCAAAAGCCCTGAAACCGCGAGCCGAAAAGAGGAACCGATCACATGACGATCCACAACAACTTCATTGCCGGCGAATGGCTGGCCGGCGGCGACGAGACCAAGAACATCAACCCGTCCAACACGGACGAAGTGATCGGCGTCTACGCCCGCGGCACCCGCGAGCATGCCGAGACGGCCATAGATGCCGCCCGCACGGCGTTTCCGGCCTGGGCGCGCTCGGGCATCCAGCAGCGTCACGACATACTGAAGA
>JBQCEL010000024.1:0-40043 GCA_051960255.1 Rhizobiaceae bacterium | reverse complement strand
ACATCGCGGCTCTTCGGCAGATTATGGCCGAGCCAGGCCGAAGCGGCCTTGCGTGTCGGCGGCAGATGATCGACCGCCACCGTGGCGAAGTCGGTCGCAGGATTGGCCGGCAGGCGCTTCGGCCATTGGATTTCGCCGATCTTGCGGTTCTTGTCGGGCGGAATGGAGACCTTGATCTCGTCGAGCGAGAATTGCGGATCGCGTCTGCCGCTGTAGAGAGTTCCGGGGTTGCCGGATGGCTTGCGCGTCGTGACGACCAGAAGATCGGTGATTGTCGTTCCCAGCACGTTGTCCGCAACCGGCACGAGCACGCCGACCGCATGGCCGCAGGCCGCAAGCAGAAAGAGCGGTGTGGAAATCGCGAGAAAACGCAAAAGCGTCCCACGGCGCGTTCTTTCCCGCTCCGATTCTTGCTTCAGGATCACGCGCGGCCTCTCCAGCCATCCCGCCGGACAGGCGTAACCCATCGCCGGCAAAAATCCAACCATCTCGGAAACGGGATGGTGAGCCGTATCTATTCACGAAGAAATTGCGCCAGCACCGCGCGTTCTACCCCGGCGGCGTCGGCGATGCGCCCCGCAAGTTCTCTTGCGGCGGGGCGGATACGGCCTTCCGGACGGTCCAGCCAGTAGGCGACCGGGTTGAGAGCGGTCCGCTCGTCCACGACGGCCAGGCGACCGCTCTCGACCATGCCGAGCGCCAGCGGCGGCCGTGCAAGCGCGGTCCCAAGTCCGTGGGCCGCCGCGTCAAGCACAAGATTGTAATCCTCGAAACGCCGATCCTGCGAGCGCGGACGGTAATCGACGCGTTGGGCGCCAAGCCATGCGCGCCAGCCCGACGCATCCGAATCGTGGATAAGCGGATGCGCGAGCAGGCGCTCCGCATTGCCCTTGCCGATAGCCTCGGCGAGCGCAGGCGAGGCGACGGGGAAAAGGTTCTCCTCGAACAGGCGGACCGAAACGCGGCCCGGGATGACGCCACGCCCGCAGCGTATGGAAAGGTCGATGCCTTCCTCTTCGAGGTCGTTCTGACGGATATCGACATGAAGCGTGATGCGCAGCTTCGGCTCGCCTTTTTCCAAAGCTGTCAGGCGCGGGATGAGCCATAGGGCGCAAATCGAGGGGATCGTCGCGAGCCGCACCACCGCCGGCCCGCGCTGCTCGCGCCAGCGGTCGGTGTTGTCGGCGATCAGCGCGAAAGCCTCATTGGTGCGGTGGAAAAGCCGCTGCCCTTCGAGCGTGAGTTCGACGCCGCGCGCGCCCCGTTCGAAGAGCTTCAATCCCAGCCAGTTTTCCAGTTTCGCCACCTGGCGGCTGATCGCGCCATGGGTGACGTTGAGCCGTTCCGCGGCCGACGAAAAGCTGCCCATCCGGGCGGCGGCATCGAAGGCGCGCAGCGTTTCGAGCGGAGGAAGCGGTGGCGCCAAGCTGTGATCCATAGTCACAGCAGAACGTCGAATTGGTCGTTTGTCAATTCTGGGAGGTGGAGGCAAGAAACGGGTCGAGTTTCTACGGGGTAGGAATTATGAAAGCCGAAATAGCCCTCCCGACCTGCGAAAGCCCCACTTCAATGGGTATCACGGACCAGAATTCCACCGACGGCATTGCCGTCGCCGCGCTCGCCGTGACGATCCTCGGCTGGGCCTCGGCCTTCCCCGCGATTCGCGCCGGACTCACAGGATTCGGGCCCCTGGAGCTGGGGGCCCTCCGTTTCGGCATCGCCGCCATCCCCGCCGCGCTCTTCCTCGTCGTCACCCGCCCGAAACTGCCGGCGTTGCGTGAGTTCTGGCGCTTCTTCTTCGGCGGCATCGTTTTCGTCGCGCTCTATACGGTGCTGCTCAACAGCGGCGAGCAAACCATTTCGGCCGGCGCGGCAAGCTTCATCATCAACGCCGCCCCCGTTCTCACCGCAATTCTCGCCGTGATCTTCCTTGGCGAGCGCTTTCCCGCGATCGCCTGGGTCGGCACCTTTGTTTCCTTCGCCGGCGTGGGGCTGATCGCGCTGGGCGAGGGGAGGAGCCTGCAGGTCGGCTACGGCGCCTTGCTCATCTTCGGTTCGGCCGTCTGCACCGCCTTCAACAATGTCGTGCAAAAGCCGCTCTTCGTCCGTCACCGGCCGCGTACGGTTTCCGCATGGAACATGGTGATCGGCGCGCTGACGCTTTCACCGCTCCTGCCGAGCGCCCTTTCTCAGGCGGGCACGGCGCAAGCCGAGCCGCTTTTCGCCGTCATCTATATGGGGATCGTGCCAGGCGCCGTCTGCTACGCCGCGTGGTCGGTGGCGCTGTCGCGCCTGCCGGCGGCGCGGGCGTCAAATTTCCTGTTCCTCGTGCCGCCCGTCGCCTTCCTTATCGGCTATGTCTGGCTGGGCGAGGTTCCGAGCCTGCTTGGCCTCGTCGGCGGAGCGATGGCGATGATCGGTGTCGCGCTGGTCAATTTGCGGCGGAGGTAAGCTGCTCAGCCGATCCTTCCCACCCTGACGGCGCCGTCCCTGCCGACGAATTGCGTCAGGAACTTCTGGCGGATCATGTAATTCACATGAGCGTGGGCCTCGCTGAAAGCGAAGCTCATCTGATGCGGGTCGAGCGCACGGCTGAAAAGGATCGGAACGATTTCTGCGACGGTTCTCGGTCTTTCCCGGCAAGCGTCATCGATGAGGCGGCAGCGCGCTGCGTGGTGGTCGGCGAGTTCCACGCAGCGCTCGTGCAGGCCGCGAAAGGGTAGTTGGTGCCCTGGCAGGACCAGGGTCGACGCAGGTACGTTCTTCCGGATGCAGCGCAGCGAGCGGAGATAGAGGCCCAGCGGATCGCCGTCCGGCTCGACGGCCCAGACGCTGATGTTGGGCGATATCTTCGCGATCACCTGGTCTGCTGCGAGGAAGAAATTGTCCGCCGGGCAATAGAGCATGAGCTGTTCCGGCGCATGCCCGTCGCCAGAAATAACCTCAAAGTCACGCCCTCCGAGCGTCAGTGTATCGCCGCCGACGAGGCGCTGGAACGTCGGCGGCAGCGGCGTCACCATCTTGAGATAGTGATGGCCTTGCGACGTCACGCGGTCGACGGCGTCCGGCGTCATGCCGTGCGTTGCGTAGAAATCGCGATAGGGCTTCGCATCGAGCGCGCCGGGCCTGAGTGAGATGTTGATGCAGCCGAGATAGGAGGTCTGGCTCGTGAGAAGCGGAATATCGAGCTTCTGGCAGAGCCAGCCGGCGAGGCCGATATGGTCGGGATGATAGTGGCTGACGATCAGTCGCGTTATGCGCCTTCCCGCCAGTGGTCCCGACAGGAGGGCCTGCCAGACTTCGCGCGTCGTATCGTCACCGATTCCGGTATCGAGCACGGCCCAGCCGTCGCTATCGTCTATCAGATAGATGTTTACATGGTCGAGCCGGAAGGGGAGGGGAATGCGGGCCCAAAGGACGCCCGGCGCGACTTCGATCACCCCTCCGGTTCCGGGCGGTTCGGCAAAGGGAAAAGACAGACAAGATTCGTCCGACCTGCTTGGCATGGCATCGCACCGTTTCAGGAAATCGGGCTCGGCCGCCCGCCGATGTCCGGTCGACATCCGGTTCTGTTCACCATTCCTGAGCGAGGCTGTAAACCCCTTGGCGTCTTCCGGAATCGTTATTCGGTCTTGTAGAGGAGCCAGTCCTTGCGCAAGTGCGGTTCTTCCTGCTGTTTCAGGTGGAGCGTGACCTTGTTGCGGCCACCGGCCTTGGACGCGTACATCGCCTTGTCGGCCTTGCGGTAGAGATCGTCGGCGCCTGTGGCGTCGGCCGCCATGCAGACGCCGAGCGACATGCTGATCGGGCCGCAATTCCTGCCCGTTTCCCGGTCGATGAAGACGCCGCGCTCTGTTGCCCGGCGGACCTCTTCAGCAAGCGCCGCGACGGACGCCTCGCTCAATCCTTCTAGGATAAAGGCGAATTCCTCTCCGCCGGTTCGCGCGATGAAGACATCGCGCGGCAGACTGGCTTTCAGAAGCTTGGCGATGGACTGAATGATCCTGTCGCCGACCGGATGTCCGAACTGATCGTTGATACGCTTGAAATTGTCGAGATCGGCAACGATGAGTGCGCCGAACAAAACACTCTTCTGGTTTTCATAGACAGTTGCCATTCTTCTGTCGAAGGCGCGTCTGTTCCATAATTCGGTCAATGGATCGGTTTCCGACAGCTTCTTGTATTCTTCCAGTTTCGCCTTCAGCGTGCCGAGTTCCGCCGATCTGTCGGCGATTGAGGAGGCGACGTCCCGGCCGTGGCTGATCGTGGCGTCTGTCGCCGACGCCATGACGTCCACCACCTTTTCGAGAAGCTCTCGGGTCAGGGAGGCTCTATTTCTGATGCCGCTGGATGTTTCTCCGAGAAACTGGTTGTAGCTTTCCAGCGATTTCTTTTCCCTGAGCAGAAGAAGCATGACTTCTTTTATCTTGTTCTCGACCGTGTCGCGGGCGTCCTCGACGATCGATTGGCCGCGCCGGTGCTTGAGGTGCCGCTCGCCTATATCGTCCAGCGCTTCCTGCGTGGCCCTTCCTCCCAGATTGAGGATATCGGCGACCAGTTCGCGATTTGAACCTGTGTAGGCTTCGTAGAAAAGCTCGTAATTGCGTGGCAGCCCCGCCACGCCCATCTGCTGCATCGTCGTTGCGATCTTGCCGGCAACGTCCGCTATGTAGCCGGTTCCATGCTCGGATGGCTGTAGCACGTTCTGCGACCCCCAAAACCCAAGTTCTGCCTTAAGCAGGATGACCTCATAGCCATGGGTTCCTCGCAATGGATAAGGTCAATAGAGCTAACGCACAGTTAAACTCATGGTTCTGGTGAAAAACGACTGCAACTGAAAATCCGAAGATTTTCTGGACTCAGTCCAATAAACGTGCCTAAATGCGTGATGAAAGGGAGTGTTCGACAATGGCCGGATTTCCCGAACAGGTAGCCGACGTCAGACGTTTCAATCGTTTCTACACCCGTACAGCGGGCTTCCTGAATGAAACGCTGACGCGCAGCGACTTCACGCTGACGGAGGCGCGGGTTCTGTTTGAACTTGGGCAGCGGGATCGCGCAAGCGCCGCCGATCTTGCAAGGGAACTTGTTTTGGACGCCGCTTATCTTGCGCGGATACTGAAAAGATTTGCGGCAGCAGGCCTGCTCGCGTCGAAAACCGATCCCGGTGACGGAAGGCGGCGGTTGCTCGAACTGACGGAAAGCGGAAGGGCGGCGGTGCGCGACCTTCACAAGCGCGCCGATCAGGATATTGCCCGGCTTCTTGCTCCATTGGAATCCCGCCGGCGCGAGGATCTTGTGGGAGCGATGCGCTTCATCGAAAGTGAATTGGCGGATCGGGACACGCATGAAGGCGAAATCGTTCTGCGGCCCCATAAAGTGGGCGACATGGGCTGGATCGTCCATCGCCAGGCAATTCTCTACGCCGAGGAATATGGCTGGGATATCGGTTATGAGGGGCTGATTGCGGGAATCTGCGGCGATTTCATCCGTAATTTCGTCCCAGGCAAGGAATTCTGCTGGGTTGCCGAACAGCAGGGCCGGATTCTTGGTTCGGTTTTCCTCGTTCGTCAGGACAACAAGACCGGAAAGCTGCGACTTCTTTATGTCGAGCCTTCCGCGCGTGGTTCAGGCTTGGGCAAGCGGCTCGTGACGGCCTGTATCGAAGGCGCGCGCAAGGCCGGCTACAGCAAACTCGTCCTGTGGACGAATGACGTCCTCGCCGCCGCGCGCAGTATTTATCAGCGCGCGGGCTTTCATCTCGTGGAGGAAGAGCGGCATCATAGCTTCGGGAAAGATCTGGTCGGCCAGAACTGGGAACTCGACCTGTAGCTATCGCCGTTTTGCTTGCGACAGCAGCCAAATGGCCACGATCATCGCGGCCGTTCCCAGAGCGAGACCGATCGCGCCGCCATAATAGGCGCCGATATCGCCCCCGATCACGCCGCCAATTCCGCCTCCGACAGCGAGAAGCAGGACCGGAAACAGGCAGCCGACCACGCGAAACTCCGTTATCGAATAAATCGCGTCAGCTTTTCCGTGCGTCGGCGAGCGCTTTCGGAAGTTCCTCCGCGAAAATGTCCATCTCCGGCGCCGGCCCGGCGCTGATACGGATACAGCGGTCGAGCACCGGAGCCATCGGCTTGCGCACGAACACGCCACGTTCGATGAGCGCCTGCATGACCCCGCTCGCGAAGGCGCCGTCCGCGCCACAGTCGATCGAGACGAAATTGGCTGCCGACGGTAGCGCCAAAAGACCATTTTCCCCGGCGATGGCTGCGACACGGTCACGGCAATCGGCGATATTGCGAACCGTCCTGGCGAGATGCTCCTGGTCGGCAAGTGCGGCAAGGCAGGCCTCCTGGCTCATGCGCGTGACGCCGAAATGGTTGCGGACCTTGTCGAAGGCCCTGATCATCTCCGCTTCTCCGATGGCGTAGCCGCAGCGCAAACCGGCGAGGCCATACGCCTTGGAGAATGTCCGCATCCGAAGAACGTTCGGGCGCGAAATGTCGAGCGGCGGCAGCGTTCCCGCGGGCGCGGTCTCGCCATAGGCCTCGTCGAGCACCAGAAGAGTGGTTGGCGGCAACGCTTCGATGAAGCGCGAAACGTCTTCCGCCGGCCACCAACTGCCCATCGGGTTGTCGGGATTGGCGAGATAGACGAGCGGCGCCTTTTCCCTCACGACGGCGGCAAGCAACCCGTCAAGGGATTCGCGATCATTCTGATAGGGGACCGTAACGAGTCTGCCGCCAAAGCCCGCCACGTGATAGTTGAAGGTGGGATAGGCGCCGAGCGACGTGACGACGGGAGCATCACGCTCGATCATCAGACGCACGATGAGGCCGAGCAATCCATCTATGCCTTCGCCGACCACGACATTTTCCGGTTTGACGCCATGGTGGCGGGCAAGCGCCTCCTTGAGATCGTGATTTTCCGGATCGCAATATTTCCACATCTCCATGGCGGCTTCCGCCATGCGGCTGATCACGCGCGGCGAAGGGCCGAAGCCGTTTTCATTGGCGCCGATGCGGGCGCGAAACGGTCTTCCACGCGTCCGTTCCTGCGCCTCCGGCCCGACGAAAGGAACCGTCGCGGGAAGGGATTGAGCAAGCGGCGTGAGGCGGGGGCGGTCGGACATGGATAAGCCATTCTGTGAAGAACGATGCTGCCCTACACCATGCAGGGCGGAAACGGAACCGGTTGCGTCAGCATCTGCTTGTCTTCAGAAGAAACGCGTGAAACGGAGAAAGCCGCCGAAGGAACCCTCAAGTCCATCGACCTTGTCATATTCGAGTTCAGTCCTCACTTCGAAATCGCCAAAGGGAAACCAGATGGCGGTTCCCTCGACGCTGTAGCCGTCAAGCCCGGTTTTCTCCGCCGCGAGGGCCTTGTAGAAATTGACGAAATACTGTCCGCCAGCCGAAACCGCCAAACCAGGCGTCAGCTGGTATCGGTAGGATGCCAGGAAGGACCATTCGGCGCTGCCGTTACCTATCCCGCCTGCGCTTGATCCATGATAAGGGCCGCCTGTGCCATAGGCGTTGTCGCTGTCGGAGTAGAAGCCGAGAAGCCTGAGCGAGGAGCCTGGCGGCCCGATCGCGATCTGTGTGCCAATGCTGATCGCATAGCCCGATGGCCCATCTTTCCTGATTTCCCGGTCGTAGCCAATCTTCCCCCAGATCGCGCCCCATTGCTGCTGATAGCCGGCGATGGCGACCAGGTCGGGAATATAGCGCAAAGACTCTTGCGCGGATTCGAGCGACAGAATGGCGAACGCGCCCTTGTCGCTGCCGAAACTGTACTGGATGAGTTCCCTCTGCTGATAGCCGTACCAGAGCCCGTTCCAGCTATGCGATCCCCAACTGGATATCCAGTTCGCCTGCGTCGCCGTCCAGGCGGATTCCGTGTAGCCGGCGAGAAAGCCGTCTATCCTCAACCAGGCCTGGTCGACGCCGAAGCGGCCGCCTCCGCCGGGCGGGGTGCTCCAGGGAAGTTCGTTGCTGAACTCGTCGATCAGGCGAATCTGGCCTTGCAGGACACCCCATTCCGTCGGCGCGCGCAGGTCGAATGTGACGGCTGCGCGGCTATCGTTGATCCAGCCGTCGCGCGGATAATAATCATGGTCCTGGGCGAAGCCGGAAAGAACGCCTCCGCGATCGTTGGACGCGCCGATCTGATACCAGACATAGCCGTTGATCGACAGGCAGGAAGGCGTTCCCGGGATATTGATATAGCCGGCGCCGAACGCGTCGCAGGCCTTTACGAAGCGGCCGCCGTCCTGTTGTTCCGGCCGCCACTGGCGGATCGCCGCCGCCTGCACAGGCAACGTCATCGCCAGGAACACGGCAAGACACGATACGCCTCCCTTCGCCGGCATCGATGGCCCCCCAGCCACGCCGCGAGCGGATCGTCGTAACGCCGGGTTGGCGCCCCGGCAGACCGGCAACAAACAACGCCGCTATTCCCTCCATGAATAGCGTTGCCGGCAGCATTACGCTTACGCCACGAACCGCCAGAACTGAAATTTCATCCCCGTGTGGATCATGCTAACGCAATCTGATGCCATGTAAAGGCGCAATCTGATGGCCGGCAGAGGAGAGAATAAGCGCGATGGCCGATTGTCCGCTGCCCAGGCCTTGTTCTCTGGTCGCGAAGGAATGGAGCGCAATCGGAGCCGCAATCTGGATGTAAGCCGCGGATTGCGTGTTGATTGTGCTGCGGCTTTTCTTTATCCAGCGCGTTGACGGAGAGGTGGCCGAGTGGTCGAAGGCGCTCCCCTGCTAAGGGAGTAGACTCCAAAAGGGTCTCGTGGGTTCGAATCCCATCCTCTCCGCCAGAAGTGGATGTTGTCCCGTTCGCAGATATGAATGACAATCGCCGCACGATAAAGCGGAACTCGCACGGAACGCATTACCAGTTCGACCATTCCCTTCCTAACCATATGTATCAAATCGGTAAGGCAATGTGACCAGCTGTCGGTCAATAAGGTGATTATGTTGCGTCGCAAGAGGCTGATTTATCGGCCATGATACGAGGATCATTGATGCGGTTGAACGAACGCGCTGCGGCGGCGGCGACGGAAGCGCTCCCGGAAAGAAATGCCATTATCGTGCTGGGCATGCACCGGTCGGGGACGAGCGCGCTGACGCGCGTGATCAGCCTTTTGGGTGCGGAATTGCCGAAGCGCGTAATGGGGCCGCACGCGAGCAACGAGCGGGGGCATTGGGAACCGGATCAACTCGTCGCGCTCCATGACAGATTGCTTCGCGAGATTGGCAGCCGCTGGGACGACTGGCGGAGCTGGGACACCTTTCCGATCGGCGAAGACAGGCTGGCCCACTACCGCACTGAGATCCGAAGCATCCTTGAAGAGGAATATGATGAGGCGCGTCTCTTCGTCCTCAAGGATCCGCGCATCTGCCGTTTCGTTCCTCTCTATGATGCCATTCTCTCGGAAATGGGCGCCGCCGTTTCTTACGTGATTCCGGTCCGCAATCCGCTTGCCGTCATCGCATCGCTCCGCCAGCGCGACGGAATGACGGATGGTTTCGTCGCGCTCTTGTGGCTTCGCCATGTTCTCGACGCGGAATATGCCACGCGCGGAAAGAGCCGCTTCTTCACGAGCTATGAGGAATTGATTGCGGACTGGCGCGGCGTCGTGGGGAAGATGGGAAGCGCGTTGTCGTTCGGCTGGCCGATTCCGGTGGAAACGGCCTCGGAAAGCATTGGCGATCACCTCAGTTCCGATCTCCAGCACCACGTTTTCAATGAAGAGGATATCGCCCGCGTCGGCAATTTCGGCGCCTGGCTGAAGGATACCTACACGGCCCTCCTGAATCTGTGCCGAAGCCATGACGAGTCGAACTTCATCATTCTCGACCGCGTTCGCCGGTCTTTTGATGGGTTTGTCGCACAGGCCGGCGCGGTGATGTTTCCGGAATTGGGGCAGCGCGAGACCCGCCTTTGGGCTGAAATCAATTCGCAGCGCGAGAGAGCCGACGCCGAACAGGGCCGCGCCGCTCACGTCCAGCAATTGCTCGACATGGAAGGGCAGCGCGCTGAAGCCGAACGGCAAAGGGCCGACGCCGAACAGGGCCGCGCGGCTCGCGCCCAACAATTGCTCGACATGGCAAGCCACCGTGCTGAAGCCGAGCGGCAAAGGGCCGATGCGGAACAGGGCCGCGCCGCTCACGCCCAGCAATTGCTCGATATGCAAAGCCAGTACGCTGAAGCCGAGCGGCAGAGGGCCGATATGGAAGCGCAAGCGGCGGCAAGCGCCCGCGAGGCTCTGGAGAACGAGAGAGGCGATCGGCTGAAGATCGCCGAGGAGCGCACCGCACTTGCGGCCGAAGCGGAGATGCTTCGTTCCCGGCTTCTGGGCGTTGCGGAGGGTCTGGAAGCCGAGCGGCGGCGGGCCGACGCGGAAGCGCGGGCGGCGGCAAGCGCCCGCGAGGCCCTGGAGAACGAAAGAGGCGATCGGCTGAAGATCGCGGAAGAGCGGAACGCACTCGCGGCGGAAGCTGGTGTCCTCCGTTCCCGGCTTGATGAAGCGGCGGAAGGCTTGGAAGCCGTCCGCCTGGAACTGGAAGCCTCACGGCAGCAAGTTGCCGCGCTCCGTAGCTCCACGTCGTGGCGCATCACGGCCCCGCTCCGCGCCATCAAGTCCCGCTTGTCCTGAATCGCTGGCTTACGGGCGAACCCGAGAAAGCGATTTCGATTCGCCCGATTCGGGCGATAACGCGCCAAAAATCCCCTTGTCTTGCGGGCGGCGCGCCTTGGGAGCGCCGAAGGGGTTAATGATTTCTTTCTCTGCCCCCTCAAATCGTGTCATTTGTGCAACATCGCGGGGGATAGCGTGGCAAACTTCCTGCCGCGCCACTGATCTCGATTGAACTGCGGACCGGCTTGCGTAATGTCATGATCGAAGAAGGGGCGTGACGGCGCGTCTTTTTCGGCCATAGGGGATGGGGCAGGGAACGCTGTCCTTCAGCAAAAAGTACCCAGACCCGCTTACTAACTTTTGACTGGAGGTCAGAAATGAAATTCAAGAGCCTTATGCTCGGCTCAGCAGCGGCGCTCCTCGCTGTCTCCGGCGCTCGCGCCGCGGACGTGGTCGTCGCTCCGGAGCCGGAGCCGGCAAATTACGTCAAGGTGTGCGACGCCTACGGATCGGGTTTCTACTACATCCCCGGCACGCAGACCTGCTTCTCCATCAACGGCTACGTCTGGTGGCAGATGGGCGCCAACAGCAATCAGGCTGACGGCACCGATACGCCGGGATATTATGACTATGATCATCGTGGTTGGGCCACGAGGTCTCGTGTCCGTATCAATTTCGATGCGCGCACGGAAACGGAACTCGGCACGCTGCGCGCTTGGGCCCGCATTCAGTCCGACTTTCAGGGCAGCAAGGTAGGCGATGGTCCGGTCGGCATCGACCAGGCCTGGGTGCAGCTCGGCGGCTTCGCGGCCGGCTACGGTGAAAGCGCTTGGTTCTACCAGTTCAACAACTCGACCCTGAACTACGGCACGTTCTCCTGGGGTGGTCTCTACTACTCCTATCAGGAGCGTTCGCAGGTCCGTTATGAATTCGGCGGCAAGCAGGGCATCTACGGCTTGGTCTCTCTTGAAGATCCGGCCGATGAAGTCAGCTACGTTCCGGACGTCGTCGGCCGGATCGGCTATGCGGCCGGCTGGGGCGCTGTCGCCGTCACGGGTGCATATGACCACAATTTTGGTCAGTCGTTCCCGGGCGCTAGCGGTTCTGCCGCTTTCGTCGTGAAGGGCGAAGCTCTCTTCAACCTGCCCGGCAATCCCGGCACGATGTTCAAGATCGCCGGCGGTTACGCCAGCGCCGACAGCAACTACGGTGCTGACAACCCGATGGTTGGCGAGACGCTGGGTGGCACTGAATTCGGTCATGCCCAGTGGTATGCCTTGGCGTCGTTGCAGTATCAGGTCAACCCGAACCTCGCCCTCATTGCTTCGGGTGAGTATATGGGCAACCTGTACCAGCGCTTCACCGACAACAAGACGAATGAAAGCGCCTGGGCGGCTGAAGTGTCGGCCGTGTGGCTGCCGGTCAAGGATTTCGAAGTCCGTCCGGAAATCGTCTATACCAAGGCCGATCACCTCGACGGCACGGTGTCGGGCTTCCTGCGCTTCACGCGCTACTTCTAAGAAGCTGGCATTCGGTCAGGAAAACCCGGCGGGCAACCGCCGGGTTTTTTGTTGCGATGCCAGGACCCGCCCGGCGGGGGCAGCTTTCAATTGAGTATTGTTCTGAGCAGCTGCGTTTCCCGAATTCACCTTGACGGCAACGCAGTCGAAATCACCGCCCGGAACAAACCTATTCGCAATTTTGCGGAGGGGTGAACGGCGTTGACTTTCGCGCGGGAATTGCCTTATCCCCGGTTCAAGGACCTGGGGGCGATGGCGGCATTCTGCGTTTCTTATCCAAAATCCGGACGTACGTGGCTTCGTGTCATGTTGAATGAGCTGGACGCCCCGCTTGAATACACCCATCTCTCCGGAAAGGAAAAAACCTTCGGTCTGCCCTTTCAGGGCCTGGTAGGCGCTGAAAAAGTCCGAAGCGAGCGCGTTGTCTTTCTCTATCGGGATCCGCGCGATACTGTCGTTTCGGCTTTCCATCAGATGACAAGCCGAAAGAAGTACTCTCTCACGAAGAAATTGCGGTTGAAGATACGGGGCAGAATGCCGCCATTCGACCTGGAGGGCTTCGTGAAGTCACCAGGATTCGGCATAGAGCGGATCATATTTTTCAATCTCACTTGCGCAGCAAACCTCGATGCGTTTGCCGTGAGCTATGAGAATATGCGAAGAGACCCGGTCAACACGCTTCAATCCATCCTGGCCTATCTTGAACAGGACGTGGCGGAAGAGCGTATCCGGGCTGTTGTCGAAGACCACACGATCGAAAAGATGCGACAGCGGGAAAAGGACGGCACCTATAGAAGCAATATGCTGGGGCCGACCGATCCGACCAATCCGAACAGTTTCAAAGCAAGAAAGGGAAAGGTAGGCGGCTGGCGCAGCGAGATGAACGAAGCAACGAAAGAGTTTGCGGAAGCCATGCTGCTGAAGCACGATTATTTCTCGCGTATGAACCTCCTGCTGGAAAATTAGCTCATGAGGACCATTGGTGCTGCTCTCCTTCGGAGAGACACGCAACACATTCTGCGCCGGTAGAAGCGCCTCTACGATATGCTGGGTGGGCTCATCCGCCCTTGACGAGGTCGCCGGCGAGATCGAAATGGCCTGAAAGGCGCATCTTGTAGATCTCGTAATTTTCCATCACTCGCTGCACATAGTTGCGGGTTTCCGTGTAGGGAATGCGCTCGATCCAGTCGATCACCGTGTCGAGCGACTTGCCGCGCGGGTCGCCATAGCGCTCAACCCACTCCTGCGCGCGGCGGGGACCGGCATTGTAGCCGGCAATTGTCAGCACGTAGGATCCGTTGAACCTTGCGAGTTGCTGGGCCAGGAAGGTCGAGCCGAGCGTCGCATTGTAGGCGGCGTCCGTGATCAGCCGCGACGGCGAATATGGCAGGCCGGCTTTCTTCGCCATCGCCTTCGCGGTTCCCGGAAGAAGTTGCAGCAGCCCGCGTGCACCCGCCGCCGAAACAGCTGAGACATTGAATTCGCTTTCCTGCCGCGCGACGGCATAGCAAAGCGCCTCGCCTGCAAGATCGAGCCGGGCGGAAGCCGGAATGACGCCGATCGGATGAGCAAGCGCGCCGATGTCCAGCCCGCGCGAAGCGGCGATCTTGCCGACTCTCAGCGCCATGAAATTGTTGTCGTCCTTTTCCGCCATGACCGCGAGCAGGGCGAGTTCGCCCGGACTTGTCAGTTCCTTCGCGAGGTCCTGGTAAAGGAGGTTGGCGCGCCAGCCATAATCCGCCATTTGCAGGCGTTTGATGGCCTTCACCGCTTCGCGCCCGGCAAAACGCTCCCTGTCCGCTTCGGCCGGCTTCGGATAGGTGACGTCGATCGTGTTGCGGCCGATCCGCTCCGCCGCGAGCTGGCCATAGAAGGTCATACCGTATTGCGCCGCTTTGCGGAAATAATCGGCGGCCTGTCCGGGGCCGCCCTTTTCGGCCGCTCGGCCGAGCCAGTAATAGGCGCGCGAAAGCGACAGCGGCCGGTTCGAGAGTTCGGCGATTTTGGCGAAATGGCGCGCCGCCATCCGCGGCTCGTTCAGGGCGCGGAGCGCGTACCAGCCGGCATGGAATTCCGCGTCGGCCGCGGCGGCGGGGCTTTTCGCGACATGATCTGCGGCGAGACGGTAAGCCGTTTTCGCATCGCCCTTGTCGAGCAGCTCGCGCGAAAGCGCGCGCCTTTCATGCCACCATTCGTCTTCGTCGATGAGATCGGCGGGGTTCTTCGGCGCCTCCAGCATCAATTGAGCCGCCGCTCCGAAATCCTTGTTCCGTCTCAGATAGCGGATTTCGGCGAACCGATAGCCTGCGTCACGCTGGCTCTCCGGAACGGCCTTCAGCAAGCGTCCCGCATCGGAACTGCCCTTTATGACCGCCATCCAGGCGTCGGCCAGTTGCTTCGCTCCGGCAAGGCTCGCGACACGCGCGGCCGAACCCGGCCGGCCCTCATAGAGCATATATTCCATGCGATAGCGCTCGACCGATTGCGGGATGAGGAACCCGAACTCGCTCAGGATCGCCTCTTCATCCTTCGGCTCGAGCTTGGCCGAGCGCCAGAAAGGGACGATGACCCTTTCCGCCGCTTGTCTGTCGCCGAGCGCCATATAGGAGCGGGCAAGGATGATCGCGCCTTCCGGCGTTTGCGGCGGCGTGCCGCCAAAAGCCTTGATCACGGCCTGTGGGGGAGGCGCCTCGCGCAAAAGGGCCTTTTCCGCATTGCGCCTCAGCGCCGCCATGCCGGGCCAGCCCGGCAACATTTTCGCGGTCGCCTCGATCTCGCCGCTCGAAACCTCGTCGCCGCCGTTGAGCGCGATCGCCCATGCCAGGATATGCTGATCGAGCGAACCTTGCGGGAGCGATTGCAGGACAGCTTCGGCGGCGGCCACATTATCGCCGGTCAATGCATCCAGTCCCGCCTTCAGCCGCGAAATATCCTTGGGAAGCGGGATATCGTTTCCATCCATCACGGAGATCTGGCCGGGTATTCCCGCTGTTTTGATGGATGTGTCGATCGTCGCCGCGGCAGGCCTCGCCTGCGGGATCGGGATTTCCGCCGGCGGACGCTGCGCGTCGGCCAAGGCCGGCATGGAGGCGGCGACAAGGGCGCAGAGCGCGATCATGCCTTGAAGGGGGAATTTCCGGCGCATGCGCGAGAGGCCTTCGATCCGCTGGCGATTGCTCGAGCAACCACAAGCGAATTTAGCCTCCTTCCATGAAGAGGCGGTTAACGAATGGTTATTGCGAAGCCTGCCCATTTTTCCCGATCGACGCCACGATGAGGGTGTCTCTTGCCGCACCGCGATGTCAAGACTATGGTGCCGCACCTTATCGGCGGGCAGGCAGAAGATGCCGGAAACCCGCAATGTCAGGAACGAGGAAGAAAAGATGTTCAGAGGGTCGCTGACCGCGCTCGTGACGCCGTTCAAGGCGGATGGAAGCCTGGATGATGCGGCGTTTCGAGAACTCGTCGCCTGGCAGATCGAAGAAGGAACGAAAGGACTGGTTCCGGTCGGAACGACGGGTGAGTCGCCGACGCTCAGCCATGCCGAGCACAAGCGCGTGGTTGAGATCTGCGTCGAGGCGGCGAGGGGTAGGGTTCCGGTGATCGCCGGCGCCGGCTCCAACAATACGACCGAGGCGATTGAACTGACGCGCCATGCCGAAAAGGCCGGCGCCAGCGCGGTCCTCGTCGTTACGCCCTATTACAACAAGCCCAGCCAGCGCGGGCTCTATGGCCACTTCGCCGCCGTCGCCAAGGCGACCAGTCTGCCTATTGTCATCTACAATATTCCCCCGCGTTCGGTCATCGACATGCTGCCCGAAACCATGGGCCGTCTCGCCAATGACTTCAGGAATATCGTCGGCGTGAAGGATGCGACCGGCAAGATCGAGCGCGTCTCCGAACAGCGCCTGACCTGCGGCAAGGATTTCATTCAGCTTTCGGGGGAAGACGCCTCCGCACTCGGCTTCAACGCACATGGCGGCGTCGGCTGCATTTCGGTGACGTCGAATGTTGCGCCGCGCCTTTGCGCCGAATTCCAGGAGGTCTCGCTTTCCGGCAATCGCGAGCGCGCGCTGGAATTGCAGGATCGGCTCATGCCGCTTCACAAGGCGATCTTCCTGGAATCCGGTGTCGCCGGCGCAAAATACGGCCTGTCGAGACTCGGGCGCATCGAAAACGTCGTGCGCTCTCCAATGGTGACGGTCGAACCCGCCGTGGCCGAGCGCATCGATCAGGCGATGAAGCACGCCGGCCTCCTGAACTGACGTGCTTTCGCGATTTGAGACTGCATGACCAAGGAAAAGACGTCCAACAACAAGACCGTTGCGGAAAACCGCAAGGCGCGTTTCTCCTATGAGGTGCTCGATACCTATGAGGCGGGGCTGGCGCTGACCGGGACCGAGGTCAAGTCGCTGCGTCAGGGGCAGGCGAACATCCAGGAATCCTATGCTTCCGCGGAGGATGGCGAGATCTGGTTGATCAACTCGTACATCCCCGAATATCTGCAGGGGAACCGCTTCAATCACGAGCCGCGCCGCCGCCGCAAACTGCTGCTCAACAAGCGGGAAATGGCGCGTCTGGCGCAAAGCGTCGAGCGCGAGGGCATGACGATGGTGCCGTTGAAGATCTATTTCAACGATCGCGGCCGCGCCAAGCTCCTGCTCGCCATCGCCCGCGGCAAGAAACTGCACGACAAGCGCGAGACGGCCAAACAGCGCGATTGGGGCCGCGAACGGGCGAGGCTGTTGAAGGAAAGAGGGTAGGCGGCTCGTCAGGCAAACCGCAACTCGACCCGCGCGGCAAAATTGAATCTAATCCTTCAGGAATTCCGCCACATTCCTGAAAACGTTGACGAACATCTTTTCAGTCAAAACGCCGGTATTGGTGTTGTAGCGCGAGCAATGATAGCTCGGGAAAATCCCGAATCGGCCCGCCTCGTAGCGCTCGCCATGCCGGAAAGGATAGGCCGCGACGCGCAGGCCGAGCGCGCGGATGACCGACTGATGCGCAATCTGGCCGAGAGTCACGATCGCCTTCAGGTCGGGAAAGCGCGCGATCGTCCCTGCCAGATAGCGCCGGCACGTATTGATCTCCGCCGCATCCGGCTTGTTCCGCGGCGGCACGCAACGCACCGCATTCGTGATCGCCGTCCTGACGAGCGTCAGCCCGTCATCCGGCCGCGCTTCATAGTTTCCTCTGGCAAGGCCGAAGTCGCGAAGCGTCCTGTAGAGGAGATCGCCGGCATAGTCGCCGGTGAAAGGCCGCCCGGTGCGATTGGCGCCGCGCAGGCCAGGCGCCAGACCGACGATCAGAAGACGGACGCAATCCTGCCCGCCCGCGGGAAGAAAGGTGGGGACCGGCGCGTTGAACCAGGCAGGCTCTCTCTCTCGCCAGTCCGTGAGGAAATCGTAAAGGCGGGGACAGAGCGCGCAGTCGCTGGTTGGTTCGACGCCGTGTTCGGTCAGGCTATCGGCCTCTGGCATCGTGAGTTCCGCGGGACAGGACGCGCGAAGGACTGGATAGGGCGAGCGGCATCAATAATCGTCGTCTTCCGTTTCCGATGGATCGGGGCGCTTCAAGGGCCGCTCCGATGGATCGCGTCCGATCTCGGCTTTGAGCGAGGCCAAGTCGATGAAATGGTCGGCCTGCCGCCTCAGGTCGTCCGAGATCATCGGTGGCTGCGAGGACATGGTGGAGACGATGCTGACCTTGCGGCCGCGCCGCTGCAATGCCTCGACCAGCGTGCGGAAATCGCCGTCGCCGGAAAAGATCACATAATGATCGACATAGTCCACCAGTTCGAGCGCATCGATCGTAAGCTCGATGTCCATATTACCCTTGATCTTGCGGCGTCCGGCGGAATCCGTAAATTCCTTTGCCGGCTTGGTGACGACCTTGTAGCCGTTGTAGTCGAGCCAATCGATCAGGGGACGGATGGACGAATATTCCTGGTCCTCGACAAGCGCGGTATAATAATAAGCGCGCAGAAGATAACCACGCTTCTGAAAGCTCGACAAAAGCTTGCGGTAGTCGATGTCGAATCCGAGCGCGCGCGAGGTCGCATAGAGATTTGCGCCATCTATGAAGAGCGCGATCTTTTCACGCGGGTCGAACATTTCTTAAAATCCTTTATCGGCAATAGGTGCGTCACAATAGGACGAAATATTGCGGCAGCCTCGGCAAGCGTCCAATATTCCCTATTTCCGCACTTAACGTTGATAAAACGGCTTTCCAAGGGCATTGTTGCGCCGCCCCAGAAAAAATTCCTCTGCCGGGCGAGCCTGCGCCCGCTCCGACAATCGCTGCCTTGATTCTTGTATTTTGGGCCGCTTTACGCTATGTGCGCGTCAAATCCGGCAAGATCAAATTCATGAAAGGGGCAATCCATGGCCCGTGTGACTGTTGAAGACTGCATCGACAAGGTCGACAACCGCTTCGAACTCGTTCTTCTCGCAAGCCACCGCGCCCGCCAGATTTCGCAGGGCGGCCAGATCACCATCGATCGGGACAACGACAAGAACCCCGTCGTTGCGCTACGCGAGATCGCGGAGGAGACGCTTTCTCCCGGCGATCTGAAGGAAGACCTCATCCACTCGCTGCAGAAGCATGTCGAGGTCGATGAACCCGAAGTCGAGTCCGTCGAACTCACCGATCAGGCGACCGCGCTCGCGCCTGTCGGCGAAGACGACGGCGAAGAGGAGAACATCGCCTTCGACCGCATGAGCGAGGAAGATCTTCTCGCCGGCATCGAGGGGCTCGTGCCGCCGGAAAAGAGCGACGATTTCTGATTGATCGGCCCGCTCCTCGCAGGCATAGTCCGTGACCGAATAGTGCCACTTCTACAGTGACATATTCATGGTTATTTATGACATGCGTCGCATTATCGTGCGGCGCATGTTCCTTTTCCGGATTGTGCGGTAGGAAAAACGCCGATGATGCGTCAATACGAGCTTGTGGAGCGTGTCCAGCGCTACAAGCCCGATGTGAATGAAGCACTGCTCAACAAGGCCTATGTTTATGCGATGCAGAAACACGGGCACCAGAAACGCGCATCCGGCGATCCTTATTTCTCCCATCCGCTGGAAGTGGCGGCCATCCTCACCGAGATGCATATGGACGAGGCGACGATCGCCGTCGCACTTTTGCATGATACGATCGAGGACACGACCGCTACGAGACAGGAAATCGACGAACTCTTCGGCGCCGACATGGGCAAGCTCGTCGAAGGACTGACCAAGCTCAAAAAGCTCGACCTCGTCTCGAAAAAGGCCGAGCAGGCGGAAAATTTGCGCAAGCTCCTGCTGGCGATCTCCGACGACGTGCGCGTGCTTCTCGTCAAACTCGCCGACCGCCTCCACAACATGCGCACACTCGATCACATGCCCGAGGAAAAGCAGTTGCGCATCGCCGAGGAGACGATGGACATCTATGCGCCGCTCGCCGGGCGCATGGGCATGCAGGGCATGCGCGAGGAACTGGAGGATCTGGCCTTCCGCCATATCAACCCGGACGCCTACAGGACGGTGACGGAGCGCCTCTCCGAGATATTCGAACGAAATCGCGGCATTCTCGGCGATATCGAGCAGGCGCTTTCCACGTTGTTCGAGAAATATGCGCTGAAGGCCACCGTCAAGAGCCGGCAGAAAAAGCCATGGTCCGTCTTCCGCAAGATGGAAGCCAAGGCGCTGTCCTTCGAGCAACTCTCCGACATCTTCGGCTTCAGGGTCATCGTCGACACCGTCGACGATTGTTATCGGGCGCTCGGCGCCATCCACACCACGTGGTCCATGGTGCCCGGCCGCTTCAAGGACTACATCTCGACCCCTAAGCAAAACGACTATCGCTCGATACACACCACCATCGTCGGCCCGTCGCGCCAGCGGGTCGAATTGCAGATCCGCACCGAGGAGATGAACAATATCGCCGAATACGGCGTCGCCGCGCATTCGGTCTACAAGGACCTCGGCAGCGCCGCCGAGGGCGCCGATCATACGATTTCCAAGGACACAAAGGCCTATGCCTGGCTGCGCCACACCATTGCGGCGCTGGCGGAAGGCGACAATCCCGAGGAATTCCTGGAAAACACCAAGCTTGAACTCTTCCAGGACCAGGTCTTCTGCTTCACGCCGAAGGGCAGGCTGATCGCCCTGCCGCGCGGCGCGACGCCGATTGATTTCGCCTATGCCGTTCACACCGATGTCGGAGACACCTGCGTCGGCGCCAAGGTCAATGGCCGCATCATGCCGCTGATGACGGAACTGAAGAATGGCGACGAGGTGGAGATCATCCGCTCCAAGGCGCAGGTTCCGCCAGCCGCCTGGGAATCGATGGTCGTCACCGGCAAGGCGCGCTCGGCGATCAGGCGCGCCACAAAGGCGGCGATCCGCAAGCAATATTCCGGTCTCGGCCTGCGTATCCTGGAGCGCACCTTCGAGCGCGCCGGCAAGAAATTCTCCAAGGATGGATTGAAGCCGGTCATGCACCGACTGGCCCGCAAGGATGTCGAGGACGTCCTCGCCGCCGTGGGGCGCGGCGAATTGTCCTCGTCCGACGTCCTCAAGGCTGTCTTCCCCGACTTTAAGGAAGATCGAGCGCAGGCCTCGCAGGTGCATCGCAAGGAAGGCTGGTTCAATCTGCGCAATGCGGCCGGCATGCTCTTCCAGGTGCCAGGCCGTGCATCGTCCAGGAAGAGCAGGGGGGCGAGACGGGAGGAGGCGAATGGCGCGCTGCCGATCCGCGGCCTGCGCGGCGACCTGCCCGTCCGCTTCGCGCCCGAAGGGGCGGTGCCGGGAGATCGCATCGTCGGCATCGTGCAGCCGGGTTCGGGCATTACCATCTATCCCATCCAGTCACCGTCCTTGACGGCCTTCGACGATCAGCCCGAGCGCTGGATCGACGTGCGCTGGGACATCGACGAGAGCATGCGCGAGCGTTTTCCTGCGCGCGTCTCCGTGACCGCCATTAACGAGCCGGGCTCCCTTGCCGAAATCGCAGGCGTTGTGGCGGCGAACGACGCCAACATCCATAATCTCTCGATGGTCCGCACGGCTTCCGATTTCACCGAGATGCTGATCGACCTCGAGGTCTGGGACCTGAAGCATCTCAATAGGTTGCTCTCGCAGCTGAAGGATAATCCGAGCGTCAGCGAAGCGCGGCGCGTCAATGGCTGACCGGGTCGGGACGGGCGGAAGAGCCATGAATCGCAGCTGCGCGGCGGAAAGCGAAAGTGCTCTCCTCAAAATAACCGTTATCCTCCTGATGAAGAGAGGGCGGTGACGATCTCTCGAAGAGATGATAGACGCTCGCTGCCATTTATGGCAGGGCTGGCTTTTTGTTGTTCTTTGCGTTGGCCGTCGCTATATGAATTTCGCAATTCTAGCGCAGAGTTGCCGAGCGAGGGCCCCGGTCGACTTTACGTATAACGGCCGCAACCCCGCGCATGTGGGGGAAACTGCTGTTGAAAACAAGGACCAAGAAGCGTGCTTTTTCGGCGCCGCAAGCCAGATAGCTTTTACCAGCGGTTGCGATTGTGGATTTGGCCGCGCCGGTCGTTCCAACGTTCGCTGCAATATATGTCGAAGCGGGTGCTCCGGCTTACCGGGTCGCCGCACGCGATCGCAGCCGGCGTGGCGGCAGGCGTCTTCACCTCTATCACGCCGTTTCTCGGATTCCACATCATCTTCGCGGCATGCATCGCCTACGTGATCGGAGGCAATCTCGTGGCCTCTACGCTCGCCACGGGCTTTGCCAATCCGCTGACATTCCCCTTCATCTGGGGGTCGACCCTGGCATTGGGCCGCTTCATCCTTTACGGCAGCTTCGAGGGGCATAAACCGCTTCATATTGGCCACATGCTCACCCATCTCCGCTTCGACCAATTATGGGATCCGCTCCTAAAGCCGATGGCGGTCGGTAGCGTCCCGATCGGGCTTCTGGTCGCGAGCATCATGTATGTGATCACCTATTCCGCCGCTTCGGCCTTCCGCGAACAGCGTCGCAAGAGGCTTGCGGAACGGGCGCGCCGCAAGGCGGCCGCTCGCGGTATTGCTCACGGTTTCGCCGCGGAATGAGGAATGCAGCGGCAATAGCGGCGGGCGCATGATCATCGGTATCGGCAGCGATCTCATCGACATCCGCCGGATAGAGCGGTCGCTCGAACGGTTCGGCGAGCGCTTCACCGGCAGGGTCTTTACCGAAACGGAGCGCAGGAAATCGGAGCGCAGGCGGGAGCGCGCCGCCTCCTATGCCAAGCGCTTCGCCGCCAAGGAAGCTTGCGCCAAGGCGCTCGGCACCGGACTGTCCCGCGGCGTCTTCTGGCGCGACATGGGCGTCGTCAATCTGCCGGGCGGCAAGCCGACGATGCAACTTGCCAACGGCGCCGCCGCAAGGCTTGCCGAATTGACGCCTCCCGGCCATCGCGCCATTGTGCACCTCACCATCACGGACGATTTCCCGCTCGCCCAAGCCTTCGTCATCATTGAGGCGCTTTCTGCCGATTGATGAAGTTCCGCGAAAGACACTGTCTGAATGCCCGAAGGTTGCTCATGATGGCCGAAATCAATAAGACGAACCCGGAATCAGTCCGGATCAGCATTTGAGGACGAAATGAGCGTGGCCGACAAATCTCAGAAGAAATCGGGCGGTCTCGGCGAAACCGTCAGCGTCATCATTCAGGCGCTCATCCTGGCCCTCATCATACGAACGTTTCTTTTCCAGCCATTCTCCATTCCCTCCGGTTCCATGCGCCCGACGCTCCTTGAGGGCGATTACCTATTCGTCACCAAATGGGCTTACGGCTATTCGCGCTATTCTCTGCCTTTCGGCCTCGATCTCTTCTCCGGCCGCATCTGGGGAGCCGAGCCGAAGCGCGGGGATGTCGTCGTGTTCAAGTTCCCGCCTAACCCGTCGCTCGATTACATCAAGCGCGTGGTCGGCCTTCCCGGCGACTCGATCCAGATGAAGAACGGACAGCTTTTCATCAACGACAAGCCGGTGCCGCGCAAATTGGTCGGCCAGATCGACAATCCCGATATCACGGAAGTCAATCGTCCCGTCGATGTCTATCGCGAGACATTGCCCGATGGCGTTTCCTACGACACGCTTGACCTGACGCCTGACAGCATCGGCGACAACACGAAGGTATTCCACGTTCCGCCCGGCCATTACTTCATGATGGGTGACAATCGCGACAATTCGAGCGATAGCCGCTTTGATGTCGGCTACGTGCCGGCGGAAAATCTCGTGGGGCGCGCGAACATCATTTTCTTCTCCATCGCGGGCGATGCAAGCCCTCTGGAGATATGGAAGTGGCCGAGCCTGGTGCGCGTGTCGCGGATTTTCACGATGATCCATTGACGGGGTGCCGATGCCGAAGCGCATGACCGGAGAGGCGCTGGCCGAGGCCGTCGAAGCGCGGATCGGCTACACGTTCCGGGACCACGCGCGGCTGCAAAGGGCCTTGACCCATGCCAGCGCACGTGGATCGGCAGGCGAGGATTACGAGAGGCTTGAATTCCTCGGCGACCGCGTGCTCGGCCTCGTCATCGCGGAAATGCTCTTTAGCGCCTATTCCACTGCAACCGAGGGTGAATTGTCCGTTCGCCTCAACGCACTGGTCAATGCCGAGACCCTTGCCGAGCTGGCCGAGGAGATCGGCTTAAGCGATCTCATCCTGGCCGGGACCGATATAAGGTCGCCGAAAGGGCGCAAGCGGGTCAATCTTCGAGCCGATGTCATGGAATCGCTTATCGCGGCGCTCTATCTCGATGGTGGGCTCGATGTAGCTCGCCGGTTTATCCTGGAATATTGGGAGCCGCGCTCCCGGGAAGCCGGGGCGGCGCGCAGGGATGCCAAGACCGAGTTGCAGGAATGGGCGCATCAGAAATCGGGCTCCGCGCCGCTTTACCGAATCGAGAGCCGCGAGGGCCCCGATCATGATCCGGTGTTTACCGTGAGTGTCCTGATAGAAGGCTACCAGCAGGCCGAAGGAAAGGGCCGCTCCAAGCGCGAGGCGGAACAGGCCGCCGCCTCGATGGTCCTGCGCCGTGAGGGCGTCTGGAACGACGCGGGAGAAGCGGCATGAGCGCGACCGATCCGGATAGAGACCCGCCGACGCGCTCCGGTTTCGTGGCGCTGATCGGCGCGCCCAACGCCGGCAAGTCCACGCTCCTCAACAGGCTCGTCGGCGCGAAGGTCTCGATCGTCACGCATAAGGTGCAGACGACGCGGGCGATCGTGCGTGGCGTCGCCACACATGAGAACGCACAGATCGTCTTCGTCGATACGCCCGGCATCTTCCGGCCGCGCCGCAGGCTCGACCGTGCTATGGTGACGACGGCCTGGGGCGGCGCGAAGGATGCCGATCTCGTACTCGTGCTGATCGACGCGGAGCGCGGCGTCACCGACGAAACCGAGGCGATGCTGGCGGCCCTGGCCGATGTCAGGCAGCCGAAAATGCTGGTCCTGAACAAGATCGACCGCATTCGTCCCGAAAGACTCCTCGAACTCTCGGCCGCGGCCAACGGAAAGGCGGCTTTTGAGGAGACCTTCATGATCTCGGCGCTGAACGGTTCCGGCTGCGACGATCTTATCGCGGCAGTCGCGAAGAGGCTTCCGGAGGGGCCATGGTACTATCCGGAGGACCAGATCTCGGATCTGCCGATGCGCCAGCTTGCGGCCGAGATAACGCGCGAAAAGCTCTATCTGCGCCTGCATCAGGAATTGCCCTATTCCTCCCATGTCGAAACCGAAAAATGGGAGGAAAAGAAGGACGGCTCTGTCAGGATCGAGCAAGTCATCTATGTCGAGCGCGAAAGCCAGAAAAAGATCGTCCTCGGCAAGAAGGGCGAGACGATCAGGGCGATCGGGCAGGCGGCGCGCCTGGAGATCGCTGAAATTCTGGAACAGCCCGTCCATCTCTTCCTTTTCGTCAAGGTAAGGGAGAATTGGGGCGACGATCCCGAGCGCTATCGCGAAATGGGGCTTGAATTTCCTGGAGCATGATCCGGAAAAGTGGATGCCGGTTTTCCGAAGAGATCATGCGTAAATAAAGAAATAGGAGCATGATGCGATCTTGCATTATGCTCTGGTTAAGCGGTGCGGTTGCTGTCGAATGGAATGGCGCGACGAGGGTATCATTCTCGGCACCCGCCGGCATGGCGAAACCAGCGCCATACTGGAAGTGATGACCCGCGCGCATGGCCGGCACCTCGGGCTCGTTAGGGGCGGGCGTTCCCGGCGGATGCAGCCGCTCCTGCAAGTGGGCAACCGTGTGGAGCTTCTTTGGCGTGCGCGGCTCGACGAACATCTCGGCATCTTCCAGGCAGAGGCGCTGGACCTCAACGCGGCGAGGCTTTTCGACAGCGCCTGCGCGGTGTTCGGTCTGCAGACGCTTGCCGCGCATCTGCGCCTGCTGCCCGAACGCGATCCCCATGCCCGTCTTTACGAAACGCTCGAAATCGTGCTCGCCCATCTCGACGATGACGCCGCGGCAGGCGAGCTTCTCGTTCGCTTCGAATTGATGCTTCTCGACGAGTTGGGTTTCGGACTCGATCTCAGCCAATGCGCCGTGACGGGCGGGAGGGATAGCCTCGCCTATGTCTCCCCGAAATCGGGCCGCGCCGTCTCGCGCGAGGCTGGCGCGGCATGGCGCGACCGGCTGCTCCTGCTTCCCTCCTTCCTGAGGCAGGGATCGGGCTTGCGCGGAACCGGCACAGAAGTTGAAGATGCATTCCGCCTGACCGGTTTTTTCCTGTCGCGGCATGTCTATGAACCGCGCGGAATAACCGAGCCGGAAGCTCGATCGGGGTTCCTGGCTGCCCTGCGCAGGTCGAAACATCCATCGGGAGAAAGCGCTGCATGAGCGAGGTCGAGCTTTTTCCGGGCCACATTGCCAGGCTCGGCGTCATTCCGCTCGAGGATCTGGTCAGCCGGCCCGGGCTTGAACTCCTGCAAGGCGTCATCGACGGCCGCTATCCGGCGCCCAATATCGCCGCAAGGCTGAATTTCGCGCTCGTCGACGTAGCGGCCGGAAAGGCGATATTCCGCGGCCTGCCGCAGGAGGCGCATCTCAACCCCCTTGGCATCGTGCATGGCGGCTGGGCGGCGACGCTGCTCGATTCAGCGCTGGGCTGCGCGGTGCATACGCTCCTGGAACGGGGAGAAGCTTATACGACAGCGGAATTCAAGGTGAATTTTACCCGCCCCGTGACGCCGCGCACGGGCGAAGTCGTCTGTGAGGGAAGGGTGCTGCATCGTGGGAAGACCCTTGCGGTCTCGGAAGCGGCTTTGAAGGACCGAGATGGAAAGCTGCTCGCATTCGGCACGGAAACCTGCTCGATCTTCCCGGCTTCGACCTTGCTTAACCGCTGATTGAAAGCCCGCGCGGGTGGAAATTTTTTGCTGCCCGCAACGTTTGCTGCTTATCGGTGTAACCGAGTGCAGCGGACGCACGATGAAGCGAACAACAGAGCTTGCAACAGGTCCTTATCCGCAGTTGAATTCCGATTCGCTGGCGATCCGTGCGGCGGAGCATGGGTTCAGGTCGGATATGGACGACAAAAGACGTGCCATTCTCGCGGAAATCCCGCGCCTGAGGCGCTACGCTCGTGCGCTCTTGCGCGACAGGGACGGAGCCGACGATCTGGTCCAGGACAGCCTGGAGCGCGCATTCTCCCGCCTCGACAATTGGCGGAGCGGCGATAGCCCGCAACGATGGCTTTTCACGATCATGCACAATCTTTTTATAGACCAGAAGCGCCGCGCCTTGCGCCGCAAACAAGCTCTTCCCCTGTCGCAGGATGTGGGCGACAGCATCGTGTCTCCGCCGACCCAGTTTGAGAGCGTGGTCTCGCGCGAGGTGTTCGACGCCTTGCAGACGATTGCGCCGGAACGGCGCGAGGCGCTCCTGCTGGTAGCGGTCGAGGGCCTGACCTATGCCGAAGCCGCCACGGTCCTGGGCATTCCGACAGGAACGGTGATGTCGAGGATCGCAAGGGCGCGCGAGGAACTGCGCGCATCGCTGGATGACGCCGCCAGGCGGCGAACGATCAGGGTCGTCGAGAAATGACGAACCGCGAATTCTCCGAAAGCGACATCCATCTCGCCCTCGACAACGAAATGCCCGTAGAGGAGCGGCCGGCTTTCGAGCGCTGGCTCGAGGCCCATCCGGACATGCAGGCCAGGAGCCATCGTTTCGCGGCGGACAGGGACAGGTTGCGCGAGACGCTGGCGGGGATATTGGACGAGCCGGTTCCGCCGCGCCTTTCCGGCGTGCCGCTCATTCCGGAAGAGGGGATGAAGGGCCCGCCGCGCCTGTTTTGGCGATCGCTCGCTGCGGCGGCGATCCTCATAGTGGGCGGCCTCGGCGGTTTCATTCTCGGTCGGATGAATTGGGAGACGCCTCTCTCGGGAGCGAGCGTTGCCGACAGGGCGATTGCCGCCCATGTCCTCTATGCCTCCGAGAAGCGCCATGTGGTCGAGGTCGGCGCTGACCAGAAGGATCATCTGGTCGGCTGGCTGTCGAAGCGCGTCGGCGTCCGTCTGGTCGCGCCCGATTTCTCAGGTGCGGGATTCGAACTTGTAGGCGGGAGGCTGTTGCCCTCCGCGCATCAGGCCGCGGCCCAGTTCATGTATCAGGACAGAGCCGGAGCGCGCATTTCGGTGTACGTGGTGCGCGATCCCGGCAGCCACGAAACGAGCTTCCGCTTGCTGAAGGAAAATGGCGCGCGGGCGTTCTACTGGCTGGACAACGGCTGCGGCTATGCCGTTACCGGCAGCGTCTCGCAAAATATGCTCCTCACCCTGGCGAACCTTGCCTATGCGCAACTCGACGCCGCCATTACGGGTGGAAGCAGCTGACGAAGGCGAATGCGATGCTTTCCGGTTGCGTCATGATCGGGACGGCGCGGCAAGCGGAGTTTTTTCGACGAGCCGAACATTGCTCTGCGGCAAGGGAGCGGTGAAGCCTTTCTCGCCGAAACGGGCTTTGGCTTCTTTCGTTAGATCGAGCTTGGTCTGCCACCAGTCCGAAGCCTGCGTCCAGTAGCGGAGCGTTACGGCCGCCCCATTGTTGTGGAGTTCCGATATGAATGCCGTCGGCGCCGGTTCTTTCAGGATACGGTTGTCGTTCGTCAATTCCATCAGCAGCTTCAGCGCGAGATCGACATCGTCATCATAGGCGACATTGATCGCAAGGTCGTTGAGTCTCGTCTTGTTGCGCGAATAGTTCGTGACGGCGGAGCCCCAGAGCTGGTTGTTCGGCGCCATCAGGAAAAGACCGTCGGAGGTTCGCAAGACTGTGGCGAAAAGGCCGATTTCCTGGACCGTGCCTGAAATGCTGCCGACGGCGATGGATTCGCCGACCGTAAAGGGTCTCAGCAGCAGCAGCATGATGCCCGCTGCGATATTCTGCAAGGTCCCCTGCAGAGCGAGCCCGATGGCGATGCCGGCCGCGCCCAATGTGGTGATGATGCTTGCGGTCTGGACGCCGAACTGGGCGAGAACGGTGATGCCGACGAGGATGAGAATGCTGTAGCGCAGAACCTTCGACAGAAGGATCCTGAGCGTCTGATCGAAATGATGGACGTGGCCGAGTCCGGCATAAACCCAGCGCTCGGCAAGACCGGCCGCGATATAGCCGACAATGAGGAGGATGATCGCGCCCACCGCCGAGAATGAATAATTCACCAGAAGGGCGCCAGCTTCGCGCCAGGCGGTCTGTGCTGCGGTGATCAAATTGTTGGCAGTGGCGTCCATCAGACGTCTCCCTTTTGGCTTTCGGTAGGACTGATTGCCGCGATCCGCGGTGGCGGACGTTGCCATTGCGGCCAGTGAACCAGCACCACAATGCCGCCCGAACTGTGCCAAATAAACCCTTCGCTTGCTTTTTGTGACCCATTGCCACTTGTCACAATTCGGCCCAATTTGGAGAGCGATAGCGCCGAAAGGCTGACGCGGGAGAAGGCTACGGCGGCCGCAGGGAGAATACATTGCCTTCTTCGCTTGGGGTTGCCGTTTCCCGCATGAATGTCGCCATCCGCCCGGCCGCGGTCGCCGATATCGACCGGCTGGTCGCCATCGAGAACGCAGCCTTCGCGACGGATCGTATTTCCCGGCGTTCCTTTCGCCAGGCCGTGGAAAGTCCCACCACCGAGACGCTTGTTGCTGTGCGGGACGGGGCCATTGCCGGCTATTGCATGGTGCTATTTCGCCGCGGCAGCGGCGTCGCCCGTCTCTATTCGATCGCCGTGGACCCCGAAGCCGGACGCTCCGGCATGGGCAAGGCCTTGCTGGAAGCGGCCGAAAGCGCCGCTTTCGAGAATGACCGCCTGATCCTGCGGCTTGAAGTTCGCGAAGACAATTGTCCGGCGATCACCCTCTATGAGAAAAGCGGCTATCACAAGATCGGCCGCGAGCCGGATTATTACGAGGACGGCGAAGCCGCTCTGCGCTACCAGAAGATGCTGCGCGGGGACGTGCCGTTCGCCACGAAAGTTCCCTATTACGAGCAGACCGAGGACTTCACCTGCGGCCCCGCCTGCCTCCTGATGGCGAAGGCCGCCTTCGATCCGGATTTCGTGCCCGATGCCGTAATGGAAGTGCGCCTGTGGCGGGAGGCGACGACCATCTTCATGATGTCCGGGCCGGGCGGTTGCGAACCTTTCGGTCTCGCTGTCGCCGCCTGTGAGAACGGCCTGGATGCGGAAATCTTCGTTTCCTTCTATGGCGCGCTTTTTCTCCAATCGGTCAGGAGCGACGAAAAGCGCCGCGTAATGGAACTGGCCCAGGTCGATTTCCGCAATCGCGCTGAACAATATGGAATTCCGGTCGAATATCGCGGCTTTACCATCGATGATGTGCGCGGCGCACTAGCGCAGGGGAAGTTCGTGATCGTGCTCGTCAGCGGCTTCCTGATGTTTGGCAAGAAGGTGCCGCATTGGGTGCTTGCGATCGGTGACGACGGCAACCACATCATGCTGCACGATCCGTGGGTCGAGGACGAACGCGGCGAGACGGCAGCGGACGCCGCGAACATTCCCGTTCCTTATTCGATTTTCATGGCCATGGCGCAGTTCGGAAGCCAGGGGCTCCGCGCCGCGGTTGTTCTCGGGAAGCGAGAGGAAAGATGAGCTGGGTCATTCTGACAGGCAGGCAGAACGATATCGATCAGTTTGCGACCCCCCACAAGATCATCACCAACAGGGATTACCTCGCTCATCCGGCGCTCTTCAGAGGACAGAGGCCGAAAGTCATCAACCTTTCGAGCAGCTACGCCTATCAGAGCCGCGGCTATTACGCCTCGCTGCTCGCCAGCTCCCGTGGGCACAAGGTCATACCTTCCGTCGAGACGATGATAGACCTCTCCGAGCGCAAGCTTTATGAGAGCGCGCTGCCGGAACTCGAACAGGCCTTGAACAAATGCCGCAAGGAACTGGGCGGGGCCTTTCCCGAGACCGTCAGCGTCTTTTTCGGCAACGGGCCGGCGAAGGCCTGGGATCGCTTCGCGCGCCTTCTTTTCGACTGGTTCCGCGCTCCGGCGTTGGAGGTCGCGATCCGCGACGGCGAATGGGCCTCGATTCGCCGGATTGCCTTCATGCCGCTCGCCCGTATGTCGCCGGTCGAGAAGGTGCGTTTTCTGGCTGATCTCGACACCTATACGAGCCGGGAGTGGCGCGACAAGAAGGCGAAAAGCCAGTCGCGTTATACCTTCGCGACACTCGTCAATCCGCATGAGGAGCTTCCTCCGTCGCGGATTTCGTCACTGAAATACTGGTCGCGGATCGCTGAGAAGATGGGCGTCGAAGTCGAGCCGATCACCAGGAAGGACCTGCCGAAGCTCGCCAATTACGACGCGCTCTTCATCCGTGAGACGACGTCGATCTCGAATCATACCTATCGCTTCGCCAGACGCGCGCAGCAGGAAGGCATGCCGGTCATCGACGACCCGCTATCGATGATCCGCTGCACCAACAAGGTCTATCTCAATGAACTGATGGCCTATAACAAGGTGCCCGTTCCCCCGACCGTGATGATAGCAGGGGCGGGAGATTGCGCGGTGGCCGCCGAGACGCTTGGCTTTCCGATCGTCCTGAAAATTCCCGACAGCGCCTTTTCGCGCGGTGTGAAGAAGGCGGCGACTTTCGAGGAATTGAAGAAGCTCGCCGAGCAATGGCTCGAAGATTCCGACCTGCTCATTGCGCAGAAATATTTGCCGACCGAATATGACTGGCGCATCGGCGTGCTGGGCGGCGAGCCGCTTTTCGCGGTCCAGTACCTGATGGCGAAGAAGCACTGGCAGATCGTCAACCATGACCGGCAGGGCAAGCCGGACGAGGGCGGCTTCCGCTCCTTCACGCTCGGTGACACGCCGACGGAAGTGGTAGATATAGCGGTCAGAGCGGCGCGCTGCATCGGCGACGGTCTCTACGGCGTCGACATCAAGGAGACGTCCGAAGGCGTTTACGTCATCGAAGTCAACGACAACCCGAACCTCGACCATGGCTGCGAGGATTCGGGCGAGAAGGACCAGGTCTGGACCCGCCTGACGCAATGGTTCATCGACCGGCTCGAGCGGCAGGGGCGGTAGGTTCTTCAGCATTGCCGTAATCCGGCAAGTCGAAATCGTCGCGCATCGTCCCGCCCATAAGCATCTCGGTCATTTTCGGCAGACGCATGATTTTAGTCGCCTGATTACGGACCCACACTCCAAACTGGGTTGCGGGCACGACGGAGGAAGCGAAGCCCTCCGCCGCCTTCTGCTTGCCTTTCAGGAGGGCGCGCAGTGACCGCTCGTAAGCCGGGAATGCCTGGAGATGGTTGCCTGCGGTGCGCTCCAGTTCTCCCGCCAGAACATAGGCTTCGGCAAGGGCGAGGCTCGTACCCTCTCCGGCGAGGAGCGAGACCGCCGCGGCCGCATCGCCGATGAGGATCGTCCGACCTTTTGACCAGGCCGGCATTCTGATCTGGCTGACATGATCGAAATAGATGTCACTCACATCCCACAATGCGTCGAGGATTTGCGGGCATTCCCATCCCATGCCGCCGAATATTTCCCGGAGGAGGATCCGCGTTTCCGCTGCACTCGTCGGCTCGGGACCCTGAATGAGGTCGGCGCGGAAAACGAGGAGGAACGCCGTGCGGTCGTTCCTGAGGGCAAGCCGCGCGCATTGCCTGCCGGGGGCCCCATGGATGACATAGAGACCTTCGTCGCGCGGCCTGTAACCATCGACCCTGAAGGTCGCGACGCGGTATCCGAGGTCTCTCTCAAATTCCTCTTCGGGTCCGAAGACCAGCTTGCGTACGCGTGAATGCAGCCCGTCGGCGCCGACGACAAAATCGAATTCCCGCTTGGCTCCGTCATCGAGCGTCACGTCCACGCCGTCCTCATGCTCGTCGATGGCGCGGATGCTGTTGCCGAACAGAGTTTCGACCTTGCCTTCCACGGATTTGTAGATGATGGAGGCCAGATCGCCGCGCGGTATGCTGGTCAGTCGCCCTTGCGTCGTTTTCTGGAAAACGTCGACCGAGAAGCCGCCCTTCCGGTGCCCCCGATCGTCGACGAAACGCAGCTCGTGGAACATATAGCCAGCCTTCAGGACCTCCGGCAGCAAGCCCATCCTTTCGGCCACCGTATAGCCGAGGCCCCAGAAATCGATCACATATCCGCCTGCGCGGAGTGTCGGCGCCCGTTCAATCAAGGTCGGCTCATGGCCGTTACGATGGAGCCAGTAGGCGAGCGCCGGGCCGGCAACGCCGGCGCCGTTGATGGCAATCTTCATGTCTTTACCTCCTTTTCCCACGTTCCCGGCAGCGGCATGCTTTCCGCGCCCGGCTCTTGAACTATGAGTATGTACCAACGGTACATAAGCTGGTTTATAGTGCCCCTTTCTGTTAGAGGTCAAGGCCATGACTCGTCGCCGCTTCGACAATCTTGACCCCGAGCGCCAGAAACGCATCTTCGAAATCGCCACGGAAGAATTTGGGGAAAAAGGCTATGACGCCGCTTCCCTGAACCGCATCATCGGGCGGTCGGGCATGGGAAAAAGCTCGTTCTATTATTATTTCGACGACAAGGCCGATCTCTTCAACACGCTGCTTGAGCGCACCTTCGCCGATCTTTTCAATCAGATCGGCGGGATCGATCTTGCCGGTCTGACAGCCGAAACTTTCTGGAAGAGCATCGAGGATCTGTGCCAGCAGGCGGCCGAGGTGATGGGCCGCGATATCGCCTTCGTCAGGCTCGGCCGCATGTTCTATCGGCAGCGGAATGATCCGAAGGAAGCGTCATCCACGGGCAGGCTGTTCGAGACGGGACGGCTCTGGGTCGGTGCGGCCATTTCCCGCGGGCAGGAACTCGGCGTCGTGAGAACGGATTTGCCGGTTTCGCTTCTCATCGATTGCACGATGGGCTTGCTCGAAGCGCTCGACCGCTGGAGCGTCGCCCATTGGGAAGAAATGGACGAGACGGCGCGGCCGCGCATGGTCAGCGCCCAGATCGGCCTTCTCCGACGCGTTCTTGCTTGAAATTCCCTTCAGGCGGCTTGCCGCTTCTCTTCGAGGCTTGCGAATTGCTCGAGAAACGCCTTCTCCACATGCCCCGCCGGCCGGCAAGAGAGGCCGAGCTTCTCGGCGGAAATGGCATATGGCCGGCCAAAGTACCGGTTCGCCTCGGCGGCGGAAAAGCCGGCGAGTTCCGTCGCTTCGAAATAAGCCGCGATCTGGTCGGCGCGCTTGATCGTCTTGGTGAGCCTATCCGGCATCTCGGGCGGCAGCCCGAACCGCAAATGGATGGTTCGCTGCAATCTTCTCTCAACGACCTTGTATTCTCCTCCGACCACCGCCTTGAAAGGCGAGATCATGTCCCCGATGACATATTCCGGCGCATCGTGAAGAAGGGCGGCGAGCCGCCATTCCGGCGGCGCGTCCGGACGGATCATGGTAAGGATCTGCTCCACCAGAAGCGAATGCTGCGCCACCGAGAAGGCGTGATCGCCTGAGGTCTGGCCGTTCCAGCGCGCCACCCGCGCCAGCCCGTGCGCGATATCGCCGATTTCGATGTCGAGCGGCGAAGGATCGAGAAGGTCCAGACGCCGTCCCGAGATCATTCTTTGCCAGGCGCGGGGCGGTGCGCCGCTGCGGTCCGGCATCAGTTCTTGCCGCCCGAAGCGGCCTTGTTTTCGGGGAATCCAAAGCCGGCCCATGACGGGATGGAAAGGGTGATGACCGCACCGCCTGCCACAATCGGCGTTCCGCTCTCCATCGCATCCTTGACATGATCGATGCGCACGACGGCCAAGCCGGTTTTACCGGCAACCGATCCCAGCGTGCCGATCGTCCTGCCGTTGACGGAGATTTCGCCGCCCGGTGCGGGCAGGGGGGCGGTGGAGCGTGCAATCAGCACGCGGCGGCGCGCCGTGCCGCGATGCTGCATACGCGAAACGACTTCCTGGCCGATATAGCAACCCTTCTTGAAGCCGACGCCGCCGGTCTGGTCGAACAGAACGTCATGCGGAAAGGCATCGTTCAGCACGTAATCGGCGCCGCTTTCCGCGATGCCTTGCTCGATGCGGAACGCCGTCCATTCATCGTGCGAAGCATCTGCTGGCGGCAGCGGCGCTTCATGGTGGCGATAGACAGTGGCGTTGAGGAAACGCCGGTCGCGCACTCTGCTCGCGGAGGACGATGAATCACCCTTTGAACGGGATGAATCATTTTCCCATTCGACGGCCACAACATCTTGATCCTGCTTGACTATATCCACCTTTGCGCGCAGGCGGTAAAGGGTCAACCGGCGCGTGAAATCATCGGCGATATCGGCCCTGCATTCCAGTCTCAGCCCGTTCTCCCCCCGTCGCGAGACGAGGAAATCGAAAAGGATTTTTCCTTGCGGCGCGAGCAGCGCACCCGGAAGAGCCTCGCCGTCCCGAAGGCTCGTCAGATCGGTGGTGACGATATTCTGCAGGAAATGCTCGGCTTCCGGACCCGAAAGATCGATAAGCGCCCTGTTGTCGAGATGGACGATCGGCATGGAAAAAAACCTTCGGAGTGACCGCGCCTTAAGTAAGACCGCGCCGTGCAACGGGCAAGAGTGTCGCGTTGAGGCTATTGAAAAGGCGCGGATCGCTCAATCGCCGGCGACGAAGAAGGCCCATTTGCCCTGGGGCGTTATGCCCAGGCGGTAAAAGACATAGGCGCCGACGGACTTCATGTCCTCGTAGTCGCCGGCGGTGATGATGCGAAAAAGTTCGACCCGCTGCGGCGCGGTAAGTTTGTCGAGCGGCAGCGCGAAGAAATAGGGCCAGACATAGAGTTCCTGCGGCTTGCCGGCATCGAGATGGACGTAGCCGGCGTCAAGGATCTCTTCCATGATGGCGAGGATTTCCTGGCCGCCCTCGTCGCCCGCCTGGTCGTGCAGGAACTTGATCGGGTCCTCGTCCATTTCGCCGAGCGTCAGCTGGGTGGCTTCGTTGCCGTTGGAAAGAAGGGGCCTCAGTTTTTCGATGTCGCCGCTCTTGCAGGCAGCCACCAATGCATCGTGCATCTTGCGCACGGGCTCAGGCAGCTTGCCCAGGTCATACATGATTTCGGGAAGCGGTGCGTTCGGATCGACATTCGGCCGTGCTGGATCGGCATTGCCGCTTTTGTCCGGTGCGCCGGCCGGCGGTTGGATCTGACCCGCCCCGGAAGGCGTGGTGTCCTCCGATGAAGCATTGCCGTCCGAGCTCGACGCCGCCAACTGCACTTGGGTCGGAGAGGTGAGGACTGATGCTTCGTTCGCCCAAACCGGCGAGCTCACTCCAGGGAAGAAGACGCAGGAAAGCAGCAGCACGATGACATGCCAGCGAGATGTCGATCGAATACTGATCCGCATCATTGACCCGTATTGCCCTCCGATATCGCGCAAAAGGGGCTCGCTCGCGCCGCTTCATGCCTTCGCACTGGAAATTGCACCGCGACAGCCGCCGCGGGAATGCAACCCTAGTGCCGCGTCATGCTGGGGCCGAATTCACCTGCGACGATGCGATCCCGCATCCGCTCGAGGAGCGCGATTGCCGCGCTTTCCCCTTCCGTCCGCAGCAATTCGACCAATGCCGTGGAAAGGGCGGCCTCGGCAATGATCTCGGGTTCTATTCCGGCCGACAGGCCCTCGGCCCAAGCTTCCGTCTGGCTTTCGACCGCGGTGAGACGTTTTTCTTCCCGTATCAACTGGTCGATGTCGTTCCCGGCTTGTCCCATGCCACCATTACCCCTTATCCGGTGGGCAAGTTGCCCAGCCGTTTGTGGTCGTCCCTTATGTCCCGAAAGGCTTGTAGCACAGGAAAAAGGCAACGCACCCCCCGTCCGTGCCAAAAACGTTAACGTCCTGTTAGCATTAGCGGCAACCAAGGTTAATTTCCAAAGCGCGTGACGATATCGTCACTAAGGGCTGCGCCCTCTTTCATGTAGCGGTCGATCGCCGCTGTCGCGGAAGCGGTGCAGGTGCGATAAACGTCGCTATAGGAGCGGTAGCCGCGGTTGAAGCTGGCGATCAGCTTCGCTTTCGTTTCCGGGTCGGGATTGTCGCTTTTGAGGATGGCGTCCATCTCGTCGCGCCACTTGCTGCCATGTTCACCGCACAGATTGCGGAGATAATGAAGTGAGCCGAGGATTTCCGCCAGCCTGACCAGCCGGCTTTCATAGGGTGCTTCAACTGCTCGCGCCGGAAGGGCCGGTAAGAGAAGTGTCCATCCAAGAACGAGGCAGGGAAGGAGAAGGCGAAGACGGTGCATGGCATCTTGTGCGGCAGGATCGCATCGCCGGCAAGCCCTGTCATTCGGTGACGGACCCGCCATGCGCTATCGCCTTCGCGGCGGCGAGCGTCGAATCGGTGATCGGCAGTTTTTCCATTTCATCGAGACTGAACCAGCCGAGGCTTGCCGCATCGTCCGCCGCCACAGGCGTGCCTTCGACCGAATGCCCGAGAAAAACATGCAGCCGATAAATCGGCCCGTCCTGTCGTTCCGAGCCGCCGAGATCGATGATCTTCCAAAGGCGCAGTTCTCCCGCGGTCAGCCCGGTTTCCTCGAAAAGTTCGCGGCGCGCCGCCTCTTCCGGCGTTTCGCCGGGTTCGAGCCTGCCGCCCGGGAAGGCGAAGAGCCCCTTGGACGGCGCCCGTCCGCGCTTGACCAGAAGAAACCGGCCGGCTTTCAGGATTGCCATCGACGCGGCTTGTATGATGGAGACACTCATGCCTGCAAAGTTTGTGGTTTGCGGCGTGAGGTCAACCGGAAACGTTGCGGTCATTGCGACGCTTGCCCAAAGTGGCGGCAGCAATCCAAACTGAGTCGCCTTTCATGTGCGGACGCTTTGCCCTGACGAAATCGCCGCGCGATCTGGAGGAGGTTTTCGCCGCCTCGATTCCTGAATTTCCGCCGCTCTACAACATCGCGCCGACGCAGCCGATCCTGATGGTCATGACAGGCGAAAGGCGGCAGGCGGGCTCGAACCAGCCCCAGCGCAAGGCGCTTCTCGTCCGCTGGGGCTTCATTCCGGGATGGGCGAAGGATCCGCGCTCCATGCCGCTTCTCTTCAACGCCCGATCGGAAACCGCTGCGGAAAAAGGAACTTTTCGCGCCGCCATGCGTCACCGGCGCGCGCTTGTCCCGGCGTCCGGCTTCTACGAATGGAAGCGCGAGGGCAGGAACAGGACGCAAGCCTATTGGGTGCGCCCGCGTCACGGCGGTTTCATCGCCTTCGCCGGCCTGATGGAGACCTGGCACGAGCCCGGCGGCTCGGAGATCGACACCGGCGCCATCCTGACCACGGCCGCGAACGGCGACATTTCCCAAATCCACGAACGCATGCCCGTGGTGATCAGGGAGCAGGACTTTCCCCGCTGGCTTGATTGCCTGAACCAGGAGTCGCGCGATGTGGCCGATCTTCTGACGGGAGCCGAGCCGGGTTTCTTCGAGGCGATTCCCGTTTCCGCTCACGTGAACAAGGTGGCGAATGCCAGCCCCGACTTGCAGGCGCGTGTTGAACCGGCCGTTGCGAGGGCGGAACCCGTCCGGCGAGAGATACCCGACAACGAGAGCCAGCTAAGCCTTCTTTAACTCCACTTTGCTAAAATTTGAGCGAAGTCGAGTGTTTCACCATGATCAAGGAATTCACGGTCGAACTGACGGCCGATGACGGTAGCGCCATCCGCAGCGCCGTTTCGGCATCATGCCCGCTTCATCCCGACATGAGCCCGGGCAAGAAGACCTTCGCCTTCAACGACACGGCGCTCATCGCCATCTCGAACGGCGATTTCGAATGTTTCCTCTGGACGGCCTTCGACCGCGTCGAGGAGAGGAGCGGCGTCATCACGCTCGCCAAGGGCGACAATCTGGTTTTCGTCTTGCCCGTGGCCAAACTCGGCGATCAGGAAACCCGCCGCGCCATTTTCGATTTCGTCAGCGGCCGCGTCGGACTTCACGCATAGACGAAACCCTCTTTCCGGCTTGACCTAACCGCCTGCGTTATGCCTTTGCGGTTTTGACAATAATCAGAAGCCCAACGCAGCCCAGCCAATGCTCTCCGCCGCGATTTCCGGCTTTCTCCTCGGCGCATCGCTGATCATCGCGATTGGCGCGCAGAACGCATTCGTGCTGCGGCAAGGCCTGCTGCGCGAGCATGTGTTCGTGCTCTGCCTGATCTGCTCGCTCTCCGACGCCGTGCTGATCGCCGCCGGCGTCGGCGGGCTCGGCACGCTTGTGGCGCAATCACCGAGGCTCATCCTGCTGGTGATGATCGGCGGCAGCCTGTTTCTCTTGAGCTACGCGTTCCTGGCTTTTCGCCGCGCCATGCGCCCGGAAATTCTGAAAGCAGCGCGTGAGGGAGAGGGGCGTCTCGGCAAGGCGGTAGCGGCCTGCCTTGCCTTCACCTTCCTCAACCCGCATGTCTATCTCGACACGGTGCTCCTGATCGGCTCGCTTTCGGCGCAATTTCCTGGCGCCGGGCGCATCGCCTATGGCGTGGGTGCGGCGACCGCATCCTTCGTCTGGTTCTTCGGTCTCGGTTTTGGTGCGCGGCTCTTGCAGCCGATCTTTGCCCGCCCCGCGGCGTGGCGGGTGCTCGACGTGGTGATCGGACTGGTGATGGCCTCGATCGCGCTTCGCCTGCTGGGGCTCGCCTGGCAGGACTTCGGCTAGCCTGCCGTTCAGGCGGCTTTGGCCGGAGCGCTCGCCTTGATCTTCTTGGTGGCGCAGATGAGCGCGGCGACGACGGCGGCGGGACCGACCTCGCGATAATGGTCCTGCAGGACCGGCTTCTCGACGTCCTCGCTTCGGTGCTTGTCCTGCTTGATTTCGGTCATTTGTCTTCTCCCTTTTGATAGCAATCCGCGGAGTTGGCGCGGATGACCCATGCGTCGAAGTCAAATTTGGCTTTATTTTGCTTTGTTCGGAGACTCAGCCCCGCTTCTTTTGTTCCATGATAAATAGAATCTTGATTGATCGGCATCTGTGACCGAAACGACACGCCTTTCCATCCGCGCGACGCGCAGGCATCCCCGAAATCGCTTGACGCCGAAGGGCGCCAAGGCGATAAAGCGCGACCATGAAAACGCCTTTCGCCATTATCGGCATTTGCATTATCGGCTAGCGCACTCGCTGGTCAGGACGTTTTCGCCTTCTCGACAGACAAGAAAAACGCCCCGGCCAGCGGCGGGGATTTTATTGCATGTCTGCATCGACCAACGGATTGCGGCTTTACAACACGCTGACTCGGACGAAGGAGGATTTCGTCCCCCTCGATCCCAACAATGTCCGCATGTATGTCTGCGGCCCGACGGTCTACGACTTCGCCCATATCGGCAATGCGCGGCCGGTCATCGTCTTCGA